>CASDUO010000051.1 GCA_949284065.1 uncultured Bacillota bacterium | reverse complement strand
AACTGCTGTCCCTGATCGACGAGAAGGAGATGACAGATTTTCTGCAACAGTTGGTGCGCTGTAACAGCGAGAACCCGCCGGGGAACGAAAAGGCCCTTGCCCTTATGATACGGGACAAGTTGGGGGATATAGGTATGGAGACCCGGCTCCAGGAAGTGGAACCGGATCGATACAACGTCATAGGGACACTTCCCGGAAAAACCCCGGAGACTTTGCTGTTCAACGGGCATATGGATACGGTGAAGATAGGGACGTTGGACCAGTGGACAGTGGATCCGCTGGGCGGAGAAATACGGGAGGGCAGACTTTACGGCAGGGGATCCTGCGACATGAAAGGAGGCCTGACATCCATGATATACGGCATCAAGGCTTTGGCTGACAGCGGTATCGAAAGAGAGAAGACTGTCATGTTCACGGGAGTCATAGATGAAGAAGTGTTTTTCAAGGGGACACAGAAACTTATAGATACCGATGTCATATCACGATGCACCCGATGCTATATAAGCGAGCCCACATCCTGCGGATTGGCCGCCAGCCTTCAGGGAGCGGTGGAGTTCACAGCGGTCATATACGGAAAGAGCGCTCACTGCGGTATGGCGGAGACCGGGGTCAATGCCATAGTGCCCATGGCCGACTTCGTGACCGAACTCAGAAAAAAAGAGACGGTGGTGCCGGACAGGTGTGAGATATCCTTTGATCGTCAGGTCTTCCCCGAAGAGGACATGACGAGAGCCATAGATGAGATAGAGAAGCTGTTTGATGATATATGCGAAAGGCACGGCGTGAACGGGGAATTGAGATGCAATCAGTATTTCATGCCCTGGTGCGTGGACAGAGAGCACCCTGCCGTCAGGGCAGTGAAGGAGTGCCATGAAAAGGTGTGCGGTGCGGGACCTGAGGAGATCATATTCAGGGGTTATGCGGAGATCGAGATGCTGGACAGGTACGGGATACCCGGTGCTCTTTACGGCCCGGGGAACATACTTCAGGCCCATAGACCCGATGAGTTCGTGGAGATCCGGGAGGTGACACAGGCTGCCGGTACCTATGCCCTGATAGCCTATGATTTTGTAAAAGCAGAGTGATAAGGAGGTAAGAAAAGAAATGAAGAAAACGGTGTTGTGGTATGTGGGTCTGGTGGTCCTCATACTGTCTGTGATGATGTTTTCCTTCCCCGATGTGCTGGGCTGGAACAGAGGTGACATCTGGATGATGGGCATGCCCCTTTCCCAGATATGCCTGCTGCTTTTCCCCACGCTCGCCCTGGTGGGCCTGGAGATGATGTATCTGGGAGACAAGCAGGCAATCAAACGACGTATGAATGAAAAGAACAGCGGAAAGAACGGAGGGGAGCACAGATGTTAGAACCTACAACAGTGAATATAGTCAGCTCGTGTTCGGTGCTGATAGCTTATTTCGTCATAATGTTTCTGGTGGCATTCAAATTCAGAGGCGCCAAGATGCAGGAGCAGACAGTGGAGGAATTTGCCGTAGGCAACCGTTCCTTCAACTGGATATTGGTACTCTTCTGTTTTGTGGGGACCTTCACCACATCGTCACAGCTCACGAGCTGGTTCACATGGTCGTCTACAGAGGGCCTCATAACTCAGTACCTTTTGATATACAGTGCAGCATCCTACTACTTCGTTTTCGTCATGGCGGAAAAGTGCAACATATGGGGGAAACGCTATAAGATGGTGGTGATGCCCGACTTCGTGGACGTCAGGTACAACAACAAGACTTTCACGAAATTTTTCGCCATAATGGCCGTGATCATAGAGGCACCTTGGGTAATAATGGAATTTTATGCTCTTGGTACTCTCGTCGAAGCCCTGACATACGGAGTGGTGCCTCACAGGATAGCGACCATAATCATAGTTTTCTTCGTAATGGCCTATGTGCTCTACAGCGGTATGAGATCCATAGCCTGGACGGAATTGATACAGGGCATATTGTCCAGCATAGTCATAGCTGTGGGATTCGTAGCCATGGTCATAAAGCTTTATGGCGGATTCACACCTATGATGGAAAAGATATGCGAAATAGCTCCCGATGCCCTTACGGTGACATACGGCGGTGCATATGATATACACTATTGGACATCGATATGCCTCCTCTGTACTCTGGGCAATCTGTGTCAGCTCAGCTATTTCACGAGGCTGTTCACGGCCAGGAATTCCATGGATCTCAAAAAGGTTTCTATCGCCGGCGGAGCCATAATATTCGCCATGGGAGCGCTGGAACTCATATTTGCCATGGGAGCGCGGCTGATCCCCGGGATCGAGGAATTTTTCGACAGCAACCTCACTTTGTTCGCATTGTGTGATGAAGCATTCGGCCCAATTTATCTGGGATTCGTGGTTATGATAAGCGTGGCTGCAGGTATGAGCCTTATATCCTGCGTACTCAGTTCCCACTCCCTGACCATATGGAAGATATTCCTGGAAGGGAAAAAGGAGCGCACGGAAAAAGACAGGCTGCGTCTCATCAGAAAGACCATACTCATATATACCGTAATATGTCTGGTCATAGCCCTGATGAACCTGCCTTCTCTCTACAGTATAGCTCTTTGCCTGTTCGAAGG
>CASDUO010000050.1 GCA_949284065.1 uncultured Bacillota bacterium | reverse complement strand
GAACTGTTTCAATGCTCCCAGGTAATTCCCTATATGTATATTGCCCGTAGGCTGCACTCCGCTGAAAACTCTTGCCATTTATATCTCCTTTACTCTCGGATTTTTGATTATACTTCCGCTTAGCCGTTTCCCGTCACTGCACGGGATTTTTCCTATGACTACGCCGTTCATTATACGAAAAAAACGAGAGATTTTCAACTATGCCGCCCTTTCGTGCCCGTTTGGCATAAAATCATGACGGGCGACCGCAAAATACGTCGCCCGCCTGATATCATTGCTGCTCTCCCAGTTTTTCACAACAACATCTATCTCCTTACTTTCTTCGTGGAGGACCAGGAGCTGTATACCTTTCCGCTGTCCTCATTGGAGAAAGCCCTGACTCTGTAGTAGTAATTCTTGCCCCTGCTCAGGGTGCCGCTGGTCCATGTGGTCTTGTTCGCCTTCAGAGTCTTTACTGTTTTCCACTTTCCTTTCGTCCCTGCCTTGCGCTGTATCTCATAGCCGTCTTCACCGGAAATATTGGATATTTTCAGTTTGGCTTTTTTGCCCGAAAGACTTGCTTTCAAAGTGGGTTTTTTCAATGTGGGCACCGATGTCACCGCTTTGCCTTTGGTGTTTACCACATTGAGTTCCCGCAGGTTACAAAACATAGTTTCAGAAAGCGTGTCGCCTTTCATGTACACAGCCAGCTCTGTGGTCTGCCCTTCGGGAGTCTGTGTGTCATCAGCATATCCCCAGACCACGTAGTCATCAGCATATCCCCAGACCACGTAACAATCCTTTAATGCGCTCCTGCTGATGGTCTTCGTATTGCCGTCGATGTCCACCAGCTGCAATTTGTTGGAAGAGAAAGAAGGCATATATCTATATATGTCCATATCCTCCAGCACGTCTATCATAGGGATCCCCTTGACTCTATGAGTGGTTTTTTGTCCTGATCCGTCAGTGAAAGTATAGTCTTTTTCACAGACTCCGAGAGTTATTATGTCATTGGTCTTTCTGGATGCAAGCCTTTCATTGTCGCTCTTTAAGGGCCTCTCCTCACTGGTTCCCGCCAAAAGCACATTGACATATTTGATGAAATGACAGTTGTTGTCTGTTCTCAAAGTCTCCTGACCGTATACGAAAACCTCTTCCCCCTTAGCCGTCCTTTCAGCCGGGCCTGCAGGCTCCACACCGGAGCTTTGATCCTGTGAAGTGAGACTGCTCTTGTAATATGCGATCATAGGTCCCGTGCCGGTCCTGCCGGTCTGATCGCCGGGAGCGAAATATTTCTGCTTCGCCACTTCACTGATGGTCATTGTGGTGGAATATCCGTCGCTGGAAAAGATAGAAAATTTATCCAGGGACTCGAACCTGCCCGGCACGAGAGCATCCAGTATCGCTTCCACTTCGATGCCATCGACTATGGAGTAGTGATATCCTCCCGCGCCGTGATTATCATAAGAGGAAAAACGCTGATCATCTGCCCAGCTGTCTCCCAATCCGTAATCTTCGGGATTCTTGTTGGTCTTGAGATTTTCCACTTCATCTGAAGTGAGATAAACTATATTGTCTTTGAATCCGTCTGTGCCCCTGACATCGTCACCCATGACCAGGAACCCTACTTCTTCCTTTGATGGATCGTCTGGATCCGCGGCATATGCAGGGATCGAACACAAGGTCATGACCATGACCAATGACAAGGCCAAGGCGATGCTTTTTTTGATCTTAGTTATATGACTTACCATTTGTCACCTCTCTGCGAAACAGGCGGTCGGAAGCTCCCGACCATCTCTGTCACTTTTTATGGCTTTTTACTATCTCTTTAACTTTTTCACACTTGACCAGTTTGCGAATACCTTTTCGCCATTAACAGTTTCATAGGCTCTTACCCTGTAATAGTAAGTCTTGCCTTTGCTCAGGTTATACTTGCTGGTCCATGTGGTCTTGTTCTTTTTCACGGTAGCTACAGTTCCCCAGTTGCCGTTTTTTCCCGTTTTTCTCTGGATCTGATATCCATCTTCGTTCTTCAGGTTCTTGAATGTGAGCTTGGCCTTCTTTCCGGAAAGCTGAGCTTTCAGAGTAGGTGCCTTGAGAGTGGTGGGGTTCACATATATGAATCCATTTTCATATGTCACGGGAGCAATTCCTGCCTCCGAATAGTCTGACCCATCGTTGCTGTAGTAAATGTCAGCACTGGAAGTATCAACTATGACGGAATATGCATAATCCAAAGGAGTTCTCTTGCCGTTGGAAATGTTTGTAGCGCTCTTTGACTCTGTCTTATAATAGGCCACGAAATAATCCTCAATATTGTCGACTTTGATCTTTTCTCCTTTTTTGGTAACGATGTATACTTTGTCATCGGAGTCTACCGTATCGCCAAGAGCGCTTTCCAGGCTCACGCCGTAGTATCTTATGTACATGGGCTTATCGAACCCGAAATACTCATATTCAACTCCGTCTGCGGGGTTAACATTAGTCGTAGGATATTCTCCACCTTCCTTGGCAAGATCCGAACGCACCTTGCTTACGACCTCACCGCCTTTGACTACCTCAAAGAAAGGCTGCTCGGTAAAAGTAAAACTCACTTCCTGGCTTACATCACTGCCTATAGTAACAGTTTTGGGGCTTTCGGCGCAAACTGCCCAGGGCACATCCACATTGTATGCGGCCGCCCATTTCATTCCTTCGACAAATCCCATTACTTCATAGTCATCTGCTATTTTTTCGCCTTCAGCATTCACACTGTAAAGCTGATATCCCACTTCTCCGTTAGGCAGGTTGTCTTT
>CASDUO010000049.1 GCA_949284065.1 uncultured Bacillota bacterium | reverse complement strand
TGCACCCGTTAAGGCGCATACCCTTGTTGTCAGCAACCCTTGCATGGCAACTGCCATAATTCTTGTTTCGTAAAACCTGTTTTATGAGCAGCTACCCGACGGGAGCCTATTTTTGTACTGTTTTGTATTTCCTGCAAAGCGATCATCTGCTTTTCTCTATATGTGTATCAGTTAGCTTATCGTTGCTGCTTTGACTTTTCTGCGCACTATCAGCGCCATGACCAAAGCTATCGCCGATATGACTGCTGCGACCAGGAACGCAGGGCTGAAATCGCCGCCCTGTCCCAACCTTACAGCCAGCTGAGGTCCAAGCAATCCGGCGAATCCAAACGCAAGATACATGACTCCGTAATTCTCCGTAACATATTTCCCGCCGAAAAGATCTGCCGTTATAGGAGTGATGGTGCTTCCGAATCCTCCGTAGCAAAGCGCTGTGACACCCAAACATGCCACTGCAACAAGCTGATTCGATGAGAGACTATGAGCATGGCGATTATGGGAAGTCCGCATATTATGCTCAAAGTAACATATTTGTCAAAATGATCCGTGACTGCTCCCCAGAGGAACCTTCCTATCATACTCATGAACGACATTACAGATACATAAAAAGCTGCCTGTGTTGCGGAGAGTAAAAAACTCTGCTGCATGATAGCTGATATTTGACTTATGACCATCATACCTGATGTGCAGCCGAATGCGAATGCGATGAGGGCCACGTAGAACATACTGGTCTTGACCATCTGGCCTCTGTTGAGATCAGGCAGAGAAGTACCTGCGGCTTTTTTCGTCGTATTCTTTATCTGAGACTGCTTATACTCTATATATTCCACCGGCACCGGCTTGATTATCACAGAAACAGGTATTATGACCGCCAGGCTCACTATACCGGCGATGAAACACGCAAAATCCAGCGACTGAGATTCGATCATCTGCGCCAGCATGGGAGACCATATTATAGATGCGCCTCCATAGACTCCTGCCACGGTGCCGGACACGGTCCCTCTCTTATCGGGATAGAGGGTGGCCAGGTATCCCATTATGGTGGGGTAAATGAACCCGCTGCCTATTCCGGTACCCAGTCCGAAAGATATATAGAATACAGCCATATTGGACGTCTGGCCGGCAACGATATATCCCAGACCGAATGCCAAAGTACCTATGAATATGGTCTTTTTCGGTCCCAGCTTTCGTATGAGAGCGCCAAACACCGAAGGCGACATGGTGGATGAGACTACAGTCACCGTATAGCACAGCACTACTGTCGCCTCGACGGCAGCACCTCCTAAGCGCTCTATGAAGGGCAATTGAAGCACCGCCCACGTATATGCCAGTCCTACTACAAAAGCTCCAAAGAGACATACTATAAAATATATCTTTCGCTTCTGATCCAGTAAATCGAATTCCTTATTCATCTTTATCATCCTCCTCATCCCAGGCATTCATTATATTGGTCATCTGGATGATCCTGCGATTCCTCTTCTTTACGTACTCAGACACATCTCCCCATTTCAAGGCGCCCTCTCCGGCCTTGACTCCGGTTTTTCCTTCTTTGAGAAGTTTATCTCCATATGGTATGCCGTCTATGTCATTACACAGTGACGGAAGTACACCTTTTGCCACTGTCATGGGTATTTCCAAACCTACGAAGTCCCACAACGCCAAAGGACCCTCGAATCCATATCTCAGTCCGTTGGTGTATTTTATGGCATTCTCTGCATCCTCCGCGCTGATCCAGCCATTATCTATCATATAGTAGAGCTCGCGGTTTATGACGGTGGAAAGTCTGTTGACTATGAACCCCGGGGCAAAATGATTCAGCACCGCCGGCTTTTTCCCCACAGACTTGAGCAGCCTGCACATTTTTTCCGTAGTCTCATCACTCGTTTCTTCGCCCCTGACCACTTCGATGAGTTTCATCAAATGGGGCGGGTTGAACCAATGAGTTATGATGAGTCTTGATATATCATCTATAACATCTTTTCCGACGCTGAAAACATCCATGCCGGAAGTGTTGCTGCATATTATACAATCCTTCTTACAGTTGTCGTTGAGGACTTTATAAAGCTCCCTCTTGGGCTCAGGCTTCTCCACTATGGTCTCTATGGCTACATCCACTTCTGCAGCTATTTCCGGTATCCTGTCTGAAGTCAACGGCTTCAGGTTCTTGTTCACGTTCTCCCTGTAGGTCCCGTCTGCCAGTCCCTCGTCCATGAGTCCGTCGATCGCATCGTTTATCCTTTCAACGGCCTCGTCCAGATGTTCCTCATGTCTGCACGAAATATAGGTCTTATGTCCGTTTGCCGCAAAAACCTGGGCTATGCTGGAACCCATCGTTCCCGCTCCTACCACCAGGATCACTGCGTTTTCCATGTTATCCACTCCTTCTCTGCCAGTGTCTCCTTATATGGGACACCTCTTATAAAAAGTTTGTTCCTGTATTTGCAAAAGTATCTTAGCAGCGCGCTTGACTAAATTTTAACATGCCCTTATCATAATAGTGTTTCATGTTGCGCAATGATATTTCTTTATCTTGAACGAAACCTGCCGTAACCGGCAACGGAGGTACGAATGAACACACAGCAGCTTCTGAGTTTCATCTATATCGCAGACACTCTCAGCTTTACGAAAGCTGCCAAACGGCTTTATATCTCTGTACCCACCATAAGCCGCAATATCAAAAACCTTGAATCCGAACTGGGAGTCCCTCTCATTTCCAGGAACAAACACAAAGTCGTCATAACCTCCGCCGGACACCGTTTTTATTCAGATGCGAAGAACATTTTGAAGGCCTATTCCACCGCAAAGGAAAACGTCATTCAGGCAAGCGGGCAGACTTTCTTGAACATAGGGTGCACGGCAGTGGGAGAACTCAACCTGATCTCCCGCGTCCTTGAAACTTTCAGAAAAGAAAATCCCGATGTAGTTCCCCACATAGAGATAGATAACTATGCAAAGCTGATGACTCTGCTCACCGATGACACTATAGATCTGATGTTGGGGAGCAACTATATGTCTGTAGAACACCTGGGCCTGGATTTCATCCCCTTAGGCGATCTCAATTCCTATGCCATAGTATCACGACACGATCCTCTGTCAGAAAAGGACAGTATATCCTTTTCTGATCTGGATGAAAGGACACTGATATATCCGTCGGATAAAATGGTCCCTCTCCATTCTGACAACAGGGTGAAAAATTTCATTGCCACACATCAAAAGCGCTCTAAGGATATAGAATGTCAA
>CASDUO010000048.1 GCA_949284065.1 uncultured Bacillota bacterium | reverse complement strand
CACAGCTTTCATTGTCCTTCTCCTCCGGCATACACCAGCTGCTCTAATTCCTTCATATCACCGACAAGTTTATGAAACTTTTCTTCCCCTTCAAGGTAAAGGTCGTTATAATAAATCGGCTTCCCAAAAAGAATTTTTACGGCCCGTTTTATCCTGCCCCAAACGGTATTGTAATTGTGGTCGTATCGGGAATCCTGAATGGAAATATTGTAGCTGACATCGTTATCTTCCCAGACAGTCTTTTCGATAACGAGCATACAGCACTTGCAATCACAGGGCAGCACGATCATTTTGCTTTTCTCTTTCATTTTCCACCCTCCATCATGCGGAACAGAGCTTCTTTCAATCGCTCGTTCATGGGAGATTGCGGGTCAAAGCACATCTCAATAAACTTTCCCAATTCCGGATTGTCAGAGAGCGGCGGCCGTGCCTGATACAGCTTGCCCTGCGGCTCGTCACAGCGGCAGGTGATATAGTCCATCGAGACATCAAAATAGTCTGCATACCCGATCAGCACTTCGATAGGAACCGCTTTCCCGTGTTCGTACCGGTTGATGCTCGGCTGGGTCACATTCAACAGTTCAGCCATCTTTTTTTGCGAAAGACCCATCCCCTCACGCAGGGTTTTCAAACGCTCACCAACTGTATTCACCAAAGCACCTCCAATTCATCTTGAATATAGTATAATACAAACCAGAGATAAATGCGATACCATTTTCGAATTTTATGAGAAATCGTGAATAGCTCTCGCAAAGAGGGAGTGGCACATATCAGCTCGTTGGTGTGCGTTTTCGGGGCGATTTTGAGGTGTTTCTGTCGTTGTATGCGGCGTTTTTTATTCTATTAGGAGGAATTATGGCATCCATCTTTTATTACCATTCTTGTTGATTTTAAGGTCGATAATAGACAACGGCAAGCACTTCATTGGAAAGCACTTGCCTATCTGTTTGTCGGAATGTCCAGCACCATCAATCCATACGCATAGTACCTCAATCGTGGAAAGCCTTCCAGCAACAGCTGGGAGGCTTTTTTATGCAAAATTTTCGAGAAAAGGAGTTTATCTGCATGGAAAAACTGAAACAAATTCCTGCTGCGCCAAAGCGCCTCATTTGTTTCCTGCTGGCGCTTATCCTGAGGATATGATAGCCCGGAAATTAGAGCTTATAGAGTCCTCGGAAGCAAGAGAGATCGTTATCTCGTCTGATGATGACCAGTCGGCACGCTTCACTTATCCGGCGTACTATGTTACCTGGCTTACCGGTTACAATGAAGACACTACAGACTGGACTGCCATGTTTGTACTTACAGACGGCTATACATATGCCTATGCCTATGGGACAGATGCAGATTTCGCTGAAGAGATGAAGGAGACCTGGTACGATTCCTTTGAATGCACAGAGCTTATTTTCCCTGATGAAGAGTAGTACAAAAGGTCCGGCCATGGAGATCAGTTCTCCCATGGACGGACCTTTCTTTCTGCGATTATGCTTGTTACGTATTTCATGCCAGCATAAAAATCAGGCTATTTGAAACTGGTATCGTACATTAAAGGCTAAGGAGCTCGTCTTTCAGTTCATTTACGACAGAGAGGATAAAGTCAATCTCGCCTCTGAACTTATCTCTCAGAGCATCCAGGCTGGTATTTTTCAGGTCGCCGGTCTCAAAGTGGTTTGTGTGTGTATGCATGGCCAGGTGCAGCTTACCATCCATCATGAACATAAAGTCTACATTGCCGCCTGCATTGGCAGTGACCTGCAGAATATGCTCCATCATATGGGGCGTCAGCACATAGAATGCATCGTGGGGGCTGGAACTGGAGATCCGGAATTTATTGTTAAACGCCATATTCTCGGTTTCGATCCCGTCCTTTCGCTTCTTGGTGTTCGCCAGCAGTCTGACATTGGCAGAAAGCTGCTTATGGAAGTCAAAGATCATCCACTGACCGTGAAGGAGTGTTTCGACTTCTTCCTCTTGTTTGGTATTCCCCTTTTCGTCGGTTACGGTGCGGTAAGTCACTTTCTCAAGGGTGAGATCACTCACTTCAATATCTATGCCATGGTATCTGCACTTGATATAATCGCTTCCCATATGCCGGTTATACTCACCCCAGAAGGCCTCGCTGACCTGATCCAGGGGAACAGTGCCCTCCGGGTTATATACCACATCCTCAAAGTACTCGGAAAGTATCTGAGGGATGACAGCCCGGTTCAGCTGCCTTTTAACGAGGGCCATCTCCGCAGATGTGCCGTAAATGCCCACTATCAGCACAGCAGCGCTTATAAGTATAAAAATGAGATTGCCGGAGAAAAATACTGAAAGAGCCAGCAGGATACCTCCTGTGACCATGACAGCTTTTGCCTTATTGAATCTGGCCTTACTATCGTTGATATTTTTCTGAAGCTCGGCATCGGAGACCTGGGTACGCAGCTGCCTGGTTTCCTTATCTATAAATGCCCCGCAGTTTTCGCACATTTCTGCATCAAATTCCAGGGGATCGCCGCAGGATGGGCACGCATACATCTCTCCTTTTGCAAGCCTTTCGGCGTTGCGCTTATCCTTACCCAGTAATATGTATTTCTCAGTGCCGTCGCTGTTTGTCTGTTTTATCTTCATGAGATACCTCCTTCATCTGAGTATAAATTTTTGTGGCGGAATTACCCGCGGTTTCCCGCGGGTATCCTTATGTACCTGAGTATATTTGTATCCCGGGACAGTATTACCGTTCTTCTCCATTAGGTAGTGTGGTGCCATGACAGACTGACTTCCATATGGCATCTGCGTGCTGAACACTTCTAAATGCTGAAGAGCCGGTATTTCATGCTTCCGGATCAGTAACCTGCCTCGGATACAGGATAGTAGGTGGTTCCGAATGAAGGCTCGGTGATGGTATCTGTATCGGAGTCATATATATAGCCCTCGTCCACCTGTCCGTTAAATATCAGATCCAGGGTGCCGTCTGAATAGAGCTCGTAGCTGGCCTCGTATTCCTCGCCGTCATTGTGGAAATATACTGTGCCGTCAGGGTAGAAGACCAGGCTCGTCTCTGTGCTGTCATTGTCATAGGAGCCACTCATGTAATCGCCGCCTTCATCCTCAAAGCCGTAGTCATTGGCCTCCATCTCTGAATCATCCACGTCATTAGGAAGGAGCATGTCCAGATCGGGGGCTCCGGTGTAGGTCAGGGGATAGAACTCATCATCGGGACCTGCCTGCATGCCAAAGCTCTCTCCGTCATATGCTATGGCCACAGAGTCACCGTTCAGCTCTGCGTAACCCTCGGTTCCGTCCCAGGTATAGGTTCCCAGTGCGATTTCGCTGTAATCATCATAATATGCCACAAATATACCGTCGGCAAGGAATGCGAAGTTATTTTCAGGATCCGGCTCATAGACCCAGGCAGTACCTTCCAGATCCAGTTCATCGCTATAGCTGACCTCTGAGCTGTCTTCTTCATCTTCTTCGGGATCAGAGGCATAGGCTCCTGAATCTACATAGTAGAACCATCCGTCTATTTCATCAAAGACCAGATCCCCTTCTTCATCCAGAAAACCTTCATAGGTCCCGTTATCTCCTTCGAGAGCTATGGTGATGAGTTCCGTCCCATCCCATTCATAGGTGCCCTCTGCTATGGCGCCTGCCTGGTACATCACGAGAGTGCCGTCATCATATAAGGTAAGGGTGGCTTCCAGATCGTCGTTATCCCAGTCTCCGGAAATGTCGATATAATCAGCCGGCCAGGGCCAGCAGCAGTGACAGGCAGCAGGCGATGATCATGGGTATTTTTACCTTTTTCATGTCATACTCCTCCATCTTTTTTATTAAAACAGTGTCTGCTGACAAATACTTTTGCCGTTTACTATAATTAATATTGTACAGTGCCGTGAAGGTTTTGTAGTGGAACCACAGGTACCATTTTTGGTACTAAAAAAGCACCCGTTCAGCCCTTCTCCGGGAAGAACAGGTGCGCTGCGTACAGGATTGGATTTAATTCTTATAACATCGGTACACTCACTACACTGGTTTCAAAGTTTTGTATCTGCACCAGGCTGTGTCTCTGCCACCTACTTTTTTCTGATATTAC
>CASDUO010000047.1 GCA_949284065.1 uncultured Bacillota bacterium | reverse complement strand
AGGTTTTTTATATAGATGTTCTAAAAGAGAATTCTTTATCTCACACACGTTCTTTATCTTTTCCATCAGCTCATCTTCAGCCATGAAGAGCTCGTTCACCTGGAATCCGATCTTCGCATACTTGTCTGAATAACAGGGAGCTATGCCTGATTTTGTGGAGCCGAAAGATCTGCCTCCCAGCCTTTCCTCCTCACACTTGTCGAGGAGTATATGATAAGGCATCACCACCTGGGCCCTGTCCGAAACTTTTATGTTGGGCTTCGGCGCACCCTGCTCTACGAGAGACTCGATCTCGTTTATCAGGAAAGGTATATTGAGCGCCACGCCGTTTCCTATCACATTGGTCACATGGTCGTAAAAGACCCCCGAAGGC
This sequence comes from uncultured Bacillota bacterium, assembly GCA_949284065.1. GTDB lineage: Bacteria > Bacillota > Clostridia > Peptostreptococcales > Anaerovoracaceae > CASDUO01. Next base: position 3,907 of record CASDUO010000047.1, on the reverse strand, counting down.
AGCATATGGAGGGCGAATTTCCCGTATTGGTTCACTATGGTATGTCCCGCATTGCTTCCTCCCTGGAAACGCACTACTATGTCCGCTTCCCTGGCCATCATATCCGTTATTTTCCCTTTTCCCTCATCTCCCCAGTTTGCTCCGACTATTGCTTTTGCCATCAGACTTTTACCTCCCCGGTCAGCCCTGTTTCTCTTTCATTAACTTTCAATATGGGTTTGACTATCTCTTCTATATACGCCTCCGTCTGCATTGGGGCGCATCCTACGAAGTTCTCCGGCTTCATTATATTTTCCAGCTGCTCTAAAGTCATGCCGAAAGCCTCGTCTCCTGCGATCCTTTCCAAAAGATCGTTCTCTTTTCCTTCCTCCTTGACTCTCTTTGCAGCGGCCATGGAATGGACCCTTATCCTCTCATGTAATTCCTGCCTGTCCCCGCCTGCCTTCACCGCATCCATGAGTATGGTTTCCGTTGCCATGAAAGGCAGCTCTTTCATGAGTCTGGCCTCTATGACCTTGGGATAGACTACAAGGCCCGATGTGACGTTGAGATATATTTCCAATATGCCGTCCACGGCCAGGAAGGCTTCGGATATGCTTATCCTCTTGTTTGCCGAATCGTCCAGAGTCCTTTCGAACCACTGTGTTGCCGCTGTGATGACCGGGTTCATGGCGTCGCTCATCACATAGTTTGCCAGAGCTGCCATCCTCTCGCTCCTCATGGGATTGCGCTTGTATGCCATTGCGGAGGATCCTATCTGATTTTTCTCGAAAGGTTCCTCGATCTCTTTGAGATGCTGCAAAAGCCTTACATCGTTGGAGAATTTATGCGCGCTCTGGGCTATGCCCGAAAGCACGCTGAGTACCCGGCTGTCGGTCTTTCTGGAATAGGTCTGTCCTGACACGGGCACACATTCCTTGTATCCCATCTTTTCCGCTATGAGCTTGTCCAGCTTTTTCACCTTTTCATAATCACCGTCGAAAAGCTCGAGAAAGCTCGCCTGGGTCCCCGTAGTCCCCTTGGAACCTAAAAGCTTCATGTTCCCGAGCAGATATTCCACATCCTCAAGATCCGAAACCAGATCCTGGATCCACAGACATGTCCTCTTTCCCACCGTGGTGGGCTGGGCCGGCTGGAAATGGGTGAATCCCAAAGTGGCCATGTCTTTGTATTCCAGAGCGAAATCCGCAAGGTTCCCTATTATGCTCACAAGTTTTTTATGTATGAGCCTGAGTCCCTCATCCATTATTATAAGGTCGGTGTTGTCCCCCACATAACAAGACGTGGCTCCCAGATGTATTATGCCCTTTGCCGACGGACATTGGCATCCGTAGGCATAAACATGGCTCATGACATCGTGGCGCACCTCTTTTTCCCTGGCCTCGGCCACTTCATAATTTATATCGTCACAAAATTTTCTGAGTTCGTTTATCTGTCCTTCGCTTATGTCAAGCCCTAACTCCTTTTCTGCCTCTGCCAGAGCTATCCAGAGCCTTCTCCATGTCCTGAACTTTTTTTCCGGTGAAAACAGGTATTTCATCTCCCTGCTGGGATATCTCTCGGAAAGAGAGCTGGTATATTGTGTCTTTGACATTTTTTCCCTCCTGCATCGACATTACACATCAGTATATCATATTAACGGCTGAATTGTGTAAAAACCGGATTAAAAAAGGGCCTCCCAAAAGGAATGCCCTCATATCTTCATTTTCACCGGGATCCGCCGGATCCTCTCATGCCGGTCCTCTACGATCTCATCCGGCTTGCTTCTCCTCTTCCAGTGAAGCGAGCAGATCTTCACCCCTGTCCAGAGAATGTTTGACTCTGTCTGCCTCTTCGGCCGTCTTGGCATCGTTCCAGTGATCCATGGTGCCTACCAGATATCCCGTTATCCTTCTTATACGCTCTACCGGAACGTGAGCGAACTTGTAGTTGAGATCCACTTCGTCTCCCTCTGCGTTTATATCAAGGGTCTCCAGCTTGCGGGAATACTTCTCCTCCAGGTATTCCACATACCTTTGCGCCTCTTCCCGGCTTACGTTTCCTGTGATTTTAACTGCCATTTCACACCTCCAACGACACACTATATATAGTATTTATATCCTTCCATTTATTTTTGTCGTACTAATTATATACCTGTTTTTCCTATTTTCAACCACAGTTTTTTGTTTTTTTGTCTTCAGTAAGATTTCTTTTTCCTGAATGACATGAATACACCTGCCAGACACATTGCCACAAATACCAAAAATCCCCCATGTATGGTGTCCAGAAGCTGACCGGGCGAAGCCTCGGAAAGAGCCGTATTTCCCATATACATACCGCTGACCATGGAGATCACTGCCATTCCCGTAGTCTGGCCCAAAGTCCGCGTGGTAGCTATTATAGACGACGCGAGGCCGTACTGGCTCCGGTCTACAGACGACATTATGGCGTTCATGTTAGGCGGGGAAAATATGGCGGCTCCTATGCCTGCGCCTCCCAGAAAAACAGCTATGAGCCACACAGGAGTGCCCTCTGTCAAAAATGAAAAGAAGACTATACATACCGTACATATGAGCATCCCCGCTGTAGCCGGCTTATAAGAGTCCATCCTGTCTGAAAGCCTGCCGGCTGCCGGAGCGACAGCTGCCGTCAGCAGTGGTGTGGCTGCCAGTATCATGCCTGCTGTCTGAGAGGTGTAGCCTGCCGCGACCTGAAGATATATGGAAAGCAGATAGCTTATGGCAAACATCGCCGCATAATTGAAATATGCCGCAAGATTGGACAGAGTGAATATGCTGTTACCCGCAAACATCCTCACCGGTATGACCGGGTCTGCAACTTTAAGCTCTGTCAATATGAATACGGCCAGTAAAACAGCTCCGGCGATCAGATAGTACCGCGCGAAGCTGTCGGTATTCATAGATGAGAATCCGTATGTGACCGCCATTATCATCAATATGTAGAGGATGTTGCCCGGTATATCCAACTTCCCTTCCTTTGCTTCCACCTTTTCTTTGGGAAGTCTCAAAAGTGAAAATACGAAAGCATAGGCTCCTACTATGGCGGAAAACACGAATATGGAATGCCATCCGAAGGCATGGTTCAAAAATCCTCCCAGTACAGGGCCTATGGAAAGCCCCACATATGCTCCCGCAGATGCGATACCCATGGACCTTCCTCTTTTTTCCGGAGGCGCCACTTCCACCAATATCGCCATGTTGGTGGCGAATATCATCGAAGCCGCCACGCCCTGCATCATCCTGAAGAGGATCAGGGAAAGGAAATCCCACGAAAAGATCCCGGCGACCGAAGCCGCTGTGAATATGAATATGCCCCATATGAAAAAGCCTCTTTTCCCCTTCATGTCGGAAATCTTTCCAAAGGGTGCACTCAAAGCGGCGATGGCCAATATATACACCGTGACTATCCATCCGACCCTGTTGAGGGATGCATGAAAGTCCTCACCTATGCCCGGCACTGCCAGATTGAGGGCGCTTGCCATGAAAGTAGTCATTATGGTGGTGGTTATGACCACCTGGAGCGTGGCTCTCAGATCCTTTTCTTTTTGTTTTTCTGTGATCTTCACATCACTTTCCCTGTCTCTGGCTTTCATCTTATCGTCACCTGTTTACTGTAACAAAACAGGCCGCTGTCGCAGCCTGTATTTTTGGCACTCCCGAGAGGAGTCGAACCTCCGACGCACGGTTTAGGAAACCGACGCTCTATCCACTGAGCTACGGGAGCATATCTTTCAACTGTGGCACGGAACGATTCTAACACAAATCCAAAAGTATTACAATGATGTTTTATACCTGATGACAGTGTTGTCTCTTAACTGTCAAGACATATGTTACACTTTGAGAAATACTCTTCTACAATCTGGTTAGGGCTTTTAAAGCCTAAACAGTATTTCGCCGTATTGTTATAG
>CASDUO010000046.1 GCA_949284065.1 uncultured Bacillota bacterium | reverse complement strand
TTTATGATAATGTCTTCAAAACCAATCAAATTTCCTATATAATCGCCGTAGAGCATGATCACACCTCCTTTTGGTAATTGAGGAGAAAAATTTTAGAGAAAGTTTGTGTGCATTGTGCTCTTTTATTTTACAAAAAAACAGAATGCTGGGGTAGAAGTTTTATCTTCCCACCCCAACATTTATTATAGAACCGCTTTTTTGTGAAAGCCGCCGCTCACTCATTCCGTCGCGATTCCTTTCTGGACTGGATCCGCTGCGTAGGGCTTCGGTTTGGTTTTTCTTTGCGGAAACAGCAGGTCCCGTATCGTCACTTGTGCCGGAACAAAATCACTCGGGAGAGCATTTTGTTTTACATGGGGCCATGAGGAAGTCGGAACCCTGAATGTGAAGGAAATCTAAAAATACGTAGTTCTAAGGGCGCCATAGGCATTTCTTTGGTAAAATATGATGGAGTCAGAGTACGATGAGCGCTCTGCCGTGAATATTCGGAAACAGAAAAAACTGCAGTCCCACGGGAGGTACGATATGAAAAGATTACTTGTGGTAGACGATGAGCAAAAGATACGAGAGGTCATAAGAGAATATTCTGAGTTCAATGGATTTGAAGTAACAGAGGCGGAAAACGGCATGGAGGCCGTTGGCCTTTGCAAGCTCAATGACTATGATATAATCATAATGGATATAATGATGCCGAAGCTGGACGGTTTCAGCGCATGCAAGGAGATAAAGAAGATAAAAGACATACCGGTCATAATGCTCAGCGCAAGAGATGAAGAATATGATAAGCTTTTCGGCTTTGAGCTGGGTATAGATGATTATGTGGTGAAACCTTTCAGCCCCAAGGAACTCATGGCCAGGATAAATGTGGTGCTTGCACGGCATAAGCCTGCGGAAAAGGAAGAGGAGGACCAGGTCTTGGAGTTCGGAGGGCTCCGTATAGATATACCGGGAAGGACGGTGACCATAGACGGAGAGAAGATAGAACTCACGCCTAAGGAATATGATCTCCTCTTTTATCTGGTGGAGAACAAGAACATCGCCCTTTCCAGGGACAAGCTCCTTTCGGACATATGGGGATATGACTTTTTCGGTGATGACAGAACCATAGATACCCACATAAAGAACCTGAGAAACAACTTGGGGGACTACAGGGATCACATAGTCACCCTGAGAGGTGTAGGCTACAAGTTCGAAGTGGACAGAGAATGACTGTCTGTCCTGTGATCATGGAACTTTTGTGACAGATGATTTGAGAGGTACAAGTTGAAGCGCGGTAAGAGGAACAGCATAACTTTCAGGATAGGCATCGCCTTTTTTGGATTCGCCATAATACTGCTGGTGGCCACCTGGTTCCTTCAGGTATTCTTCATAGACCATTTTTATGAGGAGATGAAGACTGAACGGGTGGAGACCACTGCCACGGAAATCGAGAGGCAGTATAAAGTAATGGACAGCAGTGAGTTTTACGGTCTGATGAACGTGATCAGCGATGAAGAGGACATGTACATCAGGATAGATACCGGCGGTCAGGTCATATATCCGCTGCTGGAGTCGGAAAGGAAATTCGACGAGGAGATAACCAATGCACCTACTCCCACAGAGATAGGCAGCAAAACCATAATAGCCAACGACAATCAGGATCTGACCAGGCGCAGTATGGTCTACTCAAAGATACTGGATCCTCAAACATCTACGGTCATATATATAGTGGCGCCCCTCTATCCAATATCATCCACCATAGATATATTGCAGAATCAGATGTTGTTCGTGGTGCTCATAGCCCTTATATTCGCCCTGGTGTTCGCTGCCGTACTTGCGAGACATCTGTCAAAACCTATAAAGGCCGTGAGTGCGTCGGCAAAAAAGCTGGCCATGGGACAGTACGGGGTCGTATTCAACGAGGACAGCAAATACAGCGAAGTCTGTGAACTTGCAGAGACATTCAACAGGATGTCGTGCGAACTTGAGCGTTCAGTAATGCTCCAAAAAGATCTGATGGCAAATGTTTCTCATGATCTGAGGACTCCGCTGACCATGATAAAGTCCTATGCGGAGATGGTGAGAGATCTTTCCGGCGACAATCCCGAAAAGCGTGAGGAACATCTGAATATAATAATGGACGAGGCGGACAGACTGAATCTGCTGGTAAAGGATATCATGGCCATAACGGCTCTACAATCGGGGACCATGGCCCTTGACATAAAAACTTTCGATATAAGGGAAGTTGCGGAAAGAGTGCTGCAGACGCATCGGATATTGGAGGAGCAGGAGAACTTCAAGCTGGAATTCAACTGCAGGCCTTCATCTGTATGGGTAAAAGGCGACGGGGAGAGGATAGAACAGGTACTTACCAATTTTGTAACGAACGGTATAAAGTACTGCGGGACTGACAGAAAGGTCATATTGAACATAAAATGCTGGGGACGCAAGATGCACTGTGAAGTCATCGATCACGGCATGGGCATAAAACCGGAAGAAATGGAGCATATATGGGAGCGCTACTATCAAAGCAGCAGCAACCATGTGCGCAGCGCCATGGGTACCGGACTGGGTCTGTCCATAGTCAAGGAAATACTGTCGCTCCACGGAGCGCCATTCGGAGTGGAGAGCAAAGTAGGCAAAGGCACTACATTTTGGTTCGAATTGAACATGGCGCCGGCACCGGGTTTCAAAGAAGAAAAGAACAGGGAAAGACAGGAGAAAGAAAGTGACAGGAGGGGCGTGATCAGAAGAGGTAAGGTCAGGACCCAGGAAATATTGGACATGACGCCCGGAGATGATAGAACAGGTCCAAAGAGCACAGATTGAGGGCCGGGCGGGTCGCCGCGCGATGCGTCACTTGAAAAGTCCAGAGACCGCTTCAGAAATATTGGAAACACCTATGAGACTGACTCCCTTGGGTGGAGTCATTTTCTTTGCCTGGTTTTTTGGCAGCATGACTTTACATATACCCAGTCTGCCGGCTTCTTTCACGATCCTGTCCGCACCTCTGACAGATCTTATTTCTCCCGTAAGACCGATCTCGCCGAAAGCCAGAAGGCCTGTTGGACAGGGTTTATCACAATAGGACGAGAAAACAGCCAGTGCGGCAGGAAGATCTGCAGACGTACCTTCGGGTCTGATGCCGCCGGTAACGTTGAGATACACGTCCTGCTCGAACAGTTTGGCGCCGCATCGCCTTTCCAGCACCGCAAGTATCATGCTGAGCCGTGAGTTATCGATGCCTAAAGATGTGCGTCTGGGGAAACCCTGAGTCGCCCGGGATGTCAAAGCCTGTATCTCGAGGAGGAGAGGACGGCTTCCCTCATATGTGGCGGCTAAAACGGAGCCTGAGGCACGGAGAGAGCCGTCTGCACTGTAGTTCTCTTCCAGGAATCTGGCGGAGAGATCTTTTATCTCGCGAAGGCCTTTTTCCGTCATCTCGAACGCGCCGATCTCGCTTGTATTGCCGAAGCGGTTCTTGACCGCCTGCAGTATCCTCATATCCTGGCTCCTGTCTCCGCTGAAGTTCAGCACACAGTCTACCATATGCTCTATTATCTTAGGGCCGGCGAGGTCCCCTGACTTGTTCACGTGAGCGACGATAAAGACGGGTATGTTGAAACTCTTACCGATATCTGTCAGTATATGGCAGCAGGTACGCACCTGGGCGATACTGCCGGAAAGTGAGTCCAACTTGTGGGAACACATGGTCTGGATAGAATCTATGACCAAAAATGAGGGGGATATGTCTTCAACGACTCCTGCTATAGTATCCATATCCGTATTTGTGAGAAGAGTGAAACTCGGGCTGATGTCAGGACATATCCTGTCTGCCCTGTCCCTGATCTGGTGGGCGGACTCTTCGCCGCTGACGTAAAGCACGGTGGCGTTTTTCGATATCATAGAGGCGGCCTGGAGTATCATGGTGGATTTACCGATGCCGGGTTCCCCGGAGATCAAAGTGAGGGACCCGGGTACGAGGCCGCCGCCCAGTACACGGTCCAATTCGCCTATGCCCGTGCTGAGACGCCCTGAGGGATCGAAGGAAGCTACGGCTTCCGTATCTGCGCCCCCTTTTTCGTCGGTAGACGGTGAGGGGACAGAGGAAAGAGGAACGGGCGCTGACAGCGCCCCTGCCCTGGCAGACCGGAGACCTTTAGAAACAGCGCTCTCGTCAGGGAGTTTCATTTCGAACATGGAGTTCCACGCCCCGCAGACAGGACATTGTCCCGCCCATTTGAGGCTTTCGCTTCCGCATTGATCGCATACGAACACGACATCGCCTTTTTTCATAAGTGTGGCACTCCTTTCCATATGGTCTGCGGTTTTTCTCTGCAGTCCCCGTCTGTAAATACTGCGGAACGAACATTTGTTCTTATACTACTATCCTGCCCGTGCTGTGTCAAGAGATCTTTACGTTCCCATATCCGCCGTGAAAGTATATCTGTAATGTGATAAGACATATGTTACAGAATAAAAGATAAAGAGAGAGATACTTTGATATAATGTTTCTGACTAAAAAAACAACAACCAAAAGGAGTATC
>CASDUO010000045.1 GCA_949284065.1 uncultured Bacillota bacterium | reverse complement strand
CAATGACCCGATCGGTCATCCGGATGTGTAAAAGTATCTTCTCTCACAATGAAAAGCACATCACAAAAACCGGCAGGTACTGGACACCTGCCGGAAAAACATCTACATATTTTATTTCATGCTCCACCCCAACATTTGACATAGAGCCAAAAAAGCCGCCGCGAACGATCGTAGTTCGCGGCGACGTGGTCGGGATGACAGGATTTGAACCTGCGGCCTATTACTCCCGAAGCAATCGCGCTACCAAGCTGCGCCACATCCCGTTACATATCCCCTGAAAGGGGCTCACATTTAGGTATTATAGCACGGCCTCATGATTTTGTGAACAGTCATTTGACAATTCTATCTGGAAACGGCCTGCCGTTGATATGGCCCGGGAAAAATAATATAATGGGCCTGTCGGCGGCAAATACCCGCACATTACCGAGAAAGGAAGATCACATGATTTACAAAGATTTCAAAGGGCTCAAGCTTTCGGCCCTGGGCATGGGCACCATGCGCCTGCCCGTCGTGGACGGCGATGAAAACCATATAGATCAGGACCATGTGGAAAAGATGGTTGCCTATGCAATGGACAACGGCATCAACTACTACGATACAGCCTGGGGATACCATGGAGGGAACTCCGAGATCTCCATCGGAAAGGCTTTGGGCAAATATCCCAGAGACAGCTTTTTCCTGGCGGATAAGTTCCCCGGCTATGACCTTTCCAACATGGGTAAGATAGAGGAGATATTCGAAAAACAGCTTGAAAAATGCGGAGTGGACTATTTCGACTTTTATCTGATCCACAACGTATGCGAACTTAACATAAACCAGTACCTGGATGACAGTTACGGCACCCGGCAGTATCTGGTGGAGCAAAAGAAAAAGGGACGCATCAGGCATCTGGGATTCTCCCTTCACGGCGGTCTCGATGTGACGAAAAAATTTCTGGACAAATACGGCAAAGACATGGAATTTTGCCAGATGCAGCTAAACTATGTGGACTGGTCGCTCCAGGACGCGAAAAGCCAGGTGGAGCTCCTCACTCAGCGGGATCTTCCCATATGGGTGATGGAACCTGTACGAGGCGGAAAACTGGCGGCTCTTCCGGAGGAGGATGAGGCAAGGCTCAAAACCCTGGCTCCCGATCGCTCCGTGGTCAACTGGGCTTTCCGGTTCATACAGACCGTACCGGGTGTCGAGGTCACCCTTTCGGGGATGTCCGATCTCGAACAGATGGAGGAAAACATATCTATTTTTGGAAAAGAAGATCCTCTCAGCCATGAAGAGTTGGATACCCTCCTGTCCGTAGCAGAGGATATGGTGGGAAGGATATCCCTGCCATGTACCGCCTGCAGATACTGTACCGGCAGCTGCCCTCAGGGACTGGACATACCCTATCTCTTGGATCTGTATAACCAGTACTGTTTCACCGGCGGTGGCTTCCTTGTGCCTATGGCCCTGGGCGCCCTGCCCAGGGACAAGAAACCCTGGTCCTGTCAGGACTGCGGGAGCTGTGTGACTCTTTGCCCGCAGCAGATAGACATACCCGGCGCCCTCAAGGATTTCTCCGCGAAGCTGAAGGAAAACCGAAACAAATGATCATTTCAGGATAATGAAGATCCCGGCATCGTACCGGGATCTTTTTTCGCGCATCTATTCGAATTCCACAAGTAGCTGACCTGATTTCACGCTGTCCAGTTCCTGGACGAGCACATCCTTTATGACGCCGTCACAGGGCGACGTGACCTCGGTCTCCATCTTCATGGCCTCTACCACACAGAGAGACTGATTCTTTTCCACCTTTTCTCCTATGGCTACATTTATCTTGATGACTGATCCGGGTATGGGAGATCCCACATGTTTTTCATTGCCTTCATCTGCCATCTCCACCGTCTTGTTGGTGGCCTGATTCACCACGAAGTTGGGGTCTTTCACGAACAGGGCCTGTCTGAATCCGTCCACCTCATATACCATCCTCTTCTGTCCGTCGGGATGAGTATGGCCTATCCTCACAAGTTTCACCACATGGCTCTTACCGGCTCTGAAGAACACCTCCGTCTCTTCTCCCAGGGCAAGGCCGTTGAAGAACACATCCGATGCCATATAGGTAAGCTCTCCGAAATCCTCTATGAATCTCAGATAATCTTTGTACACCTTGTTGTACAGAGCTGCGGCAAGGACCTGTTTCTCATTCAGGCTCACGTTGAACTCTTCCTTGAATTCCTCTCTGATCTTGTCGAAATCTTCGTCGGGAAGGAGTTTGCCCGGTCTTTCTGTGATATAGTCTGCCCCTTTGAGGATCACCTCTCTGAGCTTCTCATCGAATCCCCACTCAGGCTGTCCTATCATCCCTTTGAAGAAGTCCATCACGCTGTCGGGGAAGGCCAGATCCTTTCCCTTTTCATATATATTATCCTTGTCCAGATTGTTCTGCGACATGAATATGGCTAGATCTCCCACCACTTTTGAAGAAGGCGTCACCTTTATGATGTCTCCCAAAAGTTCGTTAGCCTGCTTGTATTTTTCCAATATGTCGGAAAACCTGTTGCCCATGCCGAAACTTTCCACCTGAGACCTCAGATTGCTGTACTGACCTCCGGGCACTTCATATTTGTATATCCTGGTGGTGCCTGTCTTGAGGCCGGATTCAAAGGATCTGTAATTCTTCCTGACACTTTCATAATAGTCGTTTATCACCTGGATCTCATCCAAATCTATGCTGCTTTCTCTGGGTGTGTTTTCCAAGGCCGCTATTATGGCGTCAAAAGAGGGCTGTGATGTGGTCCCGCTCATAGATGATATGGCTCCGTCCACGATGTCCACTCCCGCTTCGCTCGCCATGAGCATACTGGATACTCCGTTCCCTGCTGTGTCGTGAGTATGGAGATGTATGGGTATGTCCACCTCTTCCTTCAGGGTCTTGGTGAGCAACCTTGCCGCCTCCGGCTTGAGCAGCCCCGACATGTCCTTTATGGCCAATATTTGGGCTCCCATGGCCTCTACTTCTTTCGCCTTCTTCACATAGTATTCCAGATCGTATTTGGTCTTGCTCTTATCCAGGATATCACCGCTATAACATATGGCGACTTCAGCCACCTTGCCCAGCTTCAAAACTTCCTCCACAGAGGGTTTTATCTGGTCCAGCCAGTTCAGGGAGTCGAATATCCTGAACACGTCTATACCGCTGGCAGCACTCTGTTTTATGAATTCCCTGATGAGATTATCGGGGTAATTTTTGTATCCTACGGCATTGGAACCTCTCAGGAGCATCTGAAAAAGTATGTTGGGGATCTTTTCCCTGAGCATCTCCAGTCTTTCCCATGGCGATTCCTTGAGGAAACGGTAAGCCGTGTCGAATGTGGCTCCTCCCCAGACTTCCAGGGCATACATATCCTTTTCATACCTGCTGACACTTTCCGCTATCTTGAGAAAATCTCTGGTCCTCATCCTCGTTGCGAACAATGACTGCTGTGCATCGCGCATGGTGGTGTCCATGAACAGGAGCTGATCCTGTTCCTTTATCCACTTCACCAGGCCCTCAGGTCCGTTTTTATCCAGTATCTGCTTGGTGCCTTCCAACTCAACTTTGTCAGTGAAGACGGGGGCCTGGGTCTCGGGTATTATTTCCTTTTGCTCGTCGTAATCCCGCAGAGTCACTTCCGACAGATAGGTGAGGAGCTTCATCACTGAATTGTCAAAAGCATCTACGTTGAACAGCTCCGGATGGTTTTCTATAAAGTCGGTATCGCATATGCCCTTTTTGAAATCGGGATGTTCCAGCACGTTTATGAGGAAGTCCTTGTTGGTGGAGACCCCCTCTATCTCGTGCTCCTTGAGTGTCCTAATCATCTTGATCCTGGCTTTATCGAAATCCCTGGCATAAGTCGTTGTCTTCACCAAAAGACTGTCGAAGTACGGGGTTATCTCCGAACCAGTGAATCCGTTGCCTCCATCCAGTCTCACTCCCGGCCCTGAACCTGTTTTATACACGTTGATCACGCCTGTATCCGGCATGAAGTTGTTCTGCACGTTTTCCGTGGTGACCCTGCACTCTATGGCTGTTCCGTTTACGGTTATATCCTCCTGGGACTTTATGTTTATCTCATCATCTGAAAGTTTATACCCTTCCGCAATGAGTATCTGGGCCTGTACGAGGTCCACATTGGTTACCAGTTCCGTAACGGTGTGCTCCACCTGTATCCTCGGATTCACTTCCATAAAGTAATGCTTTTCGTTTTCATCCACCAGAAACTCCACAGTGCCTGCGTTCGTATATCCCACATGCTTTGCTAGGTCCACCGACTGCTGGCATATGGCTTTCCTCGTCTCTTCGCTGATGGACTGAGAAGGTGAAAACTCTATTATCTTCTGATGCCTCCTCTGTATGGAACAGTCCCTTTCATAAAGGTGCACAGTGTTCCCGTGCTCGTCTGCCAGTATCTGTGCCTCCACGTGCCTCGGCGCACGTACATATTTCTCGATGAATACCTCTCCGTTTTTGAAGGCCTTTTTCGCTTCACGGACCGCCGATTCAAACTGGCTTTTCAGCTCTTCCTCCCGCTCACAGACTCTCATGCCTCTGCCTCCGCCGCCGGCACTGGCCTTTATTATCACCGGATAACCGATTTCTCCGCTTATTTTCCGAGCCTCTTCCACCGTATCCACTTTGATACCGTCGAGAACACTTACTCCGGCCTCTATGGCAGCGTTTTTCGCATTGACTTTATTTCCCAGGAGCCTTATGACGTCTGATGTGGGGCCTATGAATTTTATACCGGCATTTTCACATGCGGCAGCAAAGTCCGGGTTTTCGGAAAGAAAACCGTATCCCGGGTGTATGGCGTCTATATTTTTGGCCTTTGCCAGCTCTATTATCCCCTCGATGTTGAGATATGCGTCAGTAGGCGCATCTCCTCCCTTTATGAGATATGCCTCGTCTGCCTTGCTCCTGAAAAGAGACAGTCTATCCTCCTCGCAAAATATACATATGGCTTTCATACCCAATTCCTGCACCGCTCTCGTGATCCGTATGGCGATCTCGCCGCGGTTGGCTATGAGGACTCTTTTGAATTCTTTCATATTTCCCTCCATTTTTCTGTTTTATCGCAGGATCCCGCAAATCCCGGGATCTTTTCTCCTGTTTATAACAAATGACACCTTGCGGTGCCATTTGTCGTGGTCGGGCTGACAGGATTTGAACCTGCGGCCTATTACTCCCTAAGCAATTGCGCTACCAAACTGCGCCACAGCCCGTTGTCATGCCCCTCCTCGGGGCCTCACAGGATGTCATTATATCACAAGTATCAATGCTTGTGAATGATAATTTTTTATTTGACAGAGGTTTTTCTCTTAACTGTCAAGACATATGTTACACTTTGAGAAATACTCTTCTACAATCTGGTTCGGGCTTTTAAAGCCTAAACAGTATTTCGCCGTATTGTTAT
>CASDUO010000044.1 GCA_949284065.1 uncultured Bacillota bacterium | reverse complement strand
ACGAGGCGGTTGAAGGCATCGTGGACAGGATAAGGAGAGGGGAAGCTTTTGCGGACACGGATATAACCTTTATGGACAGGCTCAAAAGCGGGATAGTTAACCATATGTTTTACACATTCTGCATAAGCGGCAGGAAATATCGCACCACGGAAAAGTGTACAGGATGCGGCAAATGTGAGGAAGTCTGTCCGACGAACACCATAAAGATGGAAAAGGGACGCCCTGTGTGGAACGGCGGATGTGCACATTGTATGGCATGTATCTGCTCATGTCCCGAAGAGGCCATAGAGTACGGGAACAAAACCGGAGGCAAAAGACGCTATCTATGTCCCGAAAAGACCGCTCCGGCGACATATGACAGCGGCGAGCGGAAAAATCGGCCATGACAGTATGCAGAACGTTCATGAAATAATACAGGGGAAAGAAGATTCCGCACATAATTGTATAGTCTTCATAAATGACCACAGGCTTTTGACAGATTCAAAGTCTTGTAGTAACTTGCCAGGATACAGCGACAGGATCCAAAAACAATGAAAGAGGGAGAAATATGAACCACATAGAGGAGATGAGGGCTCACAGGAGGGCCCTGCACATGATACCGGAGCTGGACCGGGATCTGCCTGAGACCAGAAAGTACATACTGGAAGTCTTAAAGGGCCTGGATTGTGAAGTGACACAGCCGGAAGGCGGGATATGTGCATATTTTGACAGGGGAAGAGAAGGGACCGTAGCTTTCAGAGCAGACATGGACGCTCTCCCCATACAGGAAAAGAACACCTGCTATTACAGGTCTATCCATGACAAAAAAATGCACGCTTGCGGACATGACGGCCATATGGCGCTTTTGCTGGGAACGGCTCGATATGTGAATGGGAGAGATGACTTGCCTTATAACGTGCTTTGTATTTTCCAGCCGTCTGAGGAGACCACAGGCGGTGCGAAGGCCATGTGTGAAGCGGGTATAATGGAAAAGTACGGAGTTTGCAGGGTATTCGGTGTACATATGTGGCCCTTCCTTCCCGAAGGTGCGGTGGCTTCCATACCGGGACCAATGATGCCCGGATCATCGGAGATAAACGTAGAGATAGAGGGAAAGGCGGCCCATGCCACAGATCCCTCAAAAGGGATAGACGCTCTGCACACGTCCTGCACGTATATAGACACCATATACAGGGAGTTGGAGTCGGTCACGTATGAGTACAGGACAGTGATGAAGATTTGCAGGATGGAAAGCGGAACGGCCAGGAACATACTGTCTGCCCACAGCAGTTTGAAAGGAACTATGAGGGCTTTCTCCGATGAGGATTTCAACAAGGAGCTGGGCATATTGGAAAGTGTTGCGGCAGACCTGGCTGAAAAAAGCGGCTGCAAAATAGATGTCGCACACAGTTGGGGATATCCCGTGGTGGTCAATGATGAAAGGCTTTACGATGAGTTGAGACCGGTATTTGAAGAGCTCCCGTTCTACGAGGAGATGGACCGGCCCATAATGATCTCTGAGGACTATTCATTTTACGGGAAGTACGCACCGTCCGTATTCTTTCTTATAGGCACTGGCACCGGTATACCTTTGCATAACGACAGGTTCGATTTTGATGAGAAAGTCCTTGACAGCGGATTGGAGCTGTATAAGAGGCTGCTGTATTATTGACGGAGATTCGTCAAAAGATCCCGGTGCGTCCACGGTCTTGACAAAGATGGTAAAATGAGAAAAACGGACCATGAAGATAACCGCAAAGGGGCCGGTGAAAACAGGTACGTCGATTCCCTGTATATAAGGAGGAAGTGTGATGAACGAAGTATTGAAAGCCATAAAAGAAAGAAGAAGCATAAGGAAATTCAAACCCGAACAGATAAAGGAAGAGGAGCTCAGCGAGATACTGGAGGCGGGGCTATATGCACCTTCTGCCAAGGGCATGCAGACACCTGTATTGGTCGTGGTCCAGGGAGAAGATAATATGGATGCGGCGGTCAAACTCAATGCGAAAATATGGGGCAAGGAAGGGAACCCGTATTTTGGGGCATCCACTCTCATACTGACCTTTGCCAGCGGAGATATACAGATCACCGAGTATGACTGTGCTGCGGCAACACAGAACATGCTTTTGGCAGCACATGCCCTCGGTCTCGGAACATGCTGGATAAACAGAGAAAAAGAGATGTTCGAGACTCCGGAAGGGAAAGAGCTGATGAAGAAATGGGGAGTGCCGGAAGGCTATGTAGGAGTTTCCGGAATAGCTTTGGGATATCCCGCAGTGCCTGCTCCCAAGGCGGCAGAAAGGAAGAGAGACAGGATAAAGCGGGTATAGCCTGTTAGCGATATAAAAATGAATGGTGGTGGAGCCCTTGTTTTTTGGACCAAAACAGGGGTTTTTATTTTTCCGGTGATTTTCAGGCCGCAGATGGAATTTAAATAAATTCAAAATATTCATATTCATTTGACTTTTTCTGATCCCGGTAATAATATTTAGTATACAAGTGTAAAAAAGCAAATCAAAACAAGTGGAAAGATACGGAAAGGAGGCAAATACATATGACGGTATCAAGGAGCCCGGCCGGGTGCGTTCTATGAAATGCAGCCGGTACGGGTGTGTGAGGCGTAATGTAGACTATTTAAAAGAGAGGTACGACCATGCAAAGCACAATAAAAAAAGCCCTGGCATATTTTGTGGCTGTAGCCATGGTGTTCACAATGAGCATACCGATCATGGCAGACACAGCTGAGGCGGCGGTTGCACCGAAGAGCATGACATTGAAAACCATAGCTTTATCCAAGACAGTAGATATAGGCGGGGAGATGCGTGTCAGTGTCAAAAGTGTGAAACCGGTCAAGGCATCAAAAAGCGTAAGCTGGAAAATAACCAAGGGTTCGAGTTACGGAAGACTCGTAGACAAGCATAACACTTATGTAAAGATCAAAGGCAAAAAAGCAGGAACTGTTACGATAAAAGCCACATCCAAGCTGAACAAGAAGATTACCAAAACCATAAAAGTCAAGGTAGCTAATCTCAAAGCTGAAGGGATCACTCTGAACAGTTATGACGTTTCCCTGGATGTAGGAGAAAAGTTCAATCTCAATGCTTCTGTCAAAGGACCTCAGAAGTACGGATATAATAAACAAGATACGGTGTGGACCACATCAGATGAAAGTGTGGCCACTGTCAACGACAGAGGTTTCGTGACAGGCAACAAGAGCGGCACTGTGACTATAACGGCTACAAACGATGGAGTGTCGGCAGAATGTAAAGTGACCGTTGCAGACTATTTGCAGGGATTCGTCATAGCAGCACAGCAAACTGGCGATAAGATCAATTACACTCCTGTGGATAGCGATGCGACAGTAACGATCTGGAACAAAGAGACCGGTGAATTCGAGAAAAGCACAGCTACGACCGTATTGGGCGATTATGTAAGTCTGATAGACAACGATGGTGATGAACAGGCAGATCTGGTACAGGTGGTTAAGAGAGAAGACGGATCGGAGAAATGGGATGCGGATATGGCTTGGAAAGACGGACTTGGTGCGACTGCATATCCGGAACTCGATGACGCTCAGGCACAGGAACTTTACTCCGCCGAGTATCGCATACCGTTTGGAGAAAGGCAGCTTACAGAATTCGGAATAACAGATTATTGCGGAGTCAATGATTTTGCCGAAGTTGGAGACAGCCCGTATTGGCCTGTACATGATTACTATAATTTAAAATCCGGCAACGGGCTGACTATACTCGAGGGGTATAAATCTCAAAACCAAGCTACAGGATGGTCCTGTGTAATGACATCAGCTCTGTCTGCGCTGGAATGGTACGGAGTCAGAGGCGATCTCAATGAAATGGACCTGGCCGCAATGAGGGGCGATGAAATGACCGGGCTTTCCGGCGGTACACATTTGGAAGCGTTGGAAAAAGTTTTCGAAAACCTGACGGAGCTTGGCATTACCGGAGAATGGAATGTAAAGAGCAGCAAGGATGATCCGGAAGCGCTTTACGATCCCGAATTCATAAAAGGTGAGCTTGCAAAAGGCAATCCGATCCTGGTAACATGGAATTCTTACGGAGCCCATGGCCAGGTGATCATAGGGTATGATGATATGGGGACCGTGCCGACGGCTGACGATGTCCTCATAATGATGGATCCGTATGACACCACCGATCACAAAAACGACGGATATGCTTTACAGTCGTATGAAAGACTGGCATATGGACTGCTTTCCTGGGGCGACAAGGTAGTAAATACGGAATATCTGGTGGCAGAGCCCGCCTTTGAATGGGAAGGCTTCACACCTTCCGCTGACGGTGGCGTGATCAGAGATGATGGAAACATCGTAAAGGGTGACGACAAGAACAAACTCAATGACAAGATAGTGGAAAAGAATCTGGCAGATCTCAATGAGTTCTATAATGATCAACCCAGAGGCCCTATAAACGATCTTGGCGGAGCGGCAGGATATGAGAGATTGTTCCAGGTGGACAACAGTCCTTACTACTACTTCATAGACTTCTACAATTACAAGACAGAAGGACTGGAAACTCTAGACATGCTGGATGACTTCAAGACATTGCAGCAGGCCACAGAGTACAGTTGCGGTGTAACTTCTTTCTATATGGTAATTGAATATTTCGACAAGAACGGAACATTCGAAGCACCTTTGGAATCTGAAATGAGTCTTTTCCACACCAGACAGGGAGGCGCCCTTGAAGCCACATACCTAGGTGGAATGAGAGAGCTGACCAACTATATGAACAACACCAATGGTCAGGACTGGGTATACTTCGACAGGACAGATCTCAACGATCCGGACAGTGACTGGTCCACTGTAACGGGAACGTCCGGCAACGAATATGCGCTGCAGGGAGGCAGCAGTGACGGAGGTCTCATCCCTTATCTCATCGAGAATGACATACCTGTCATGATCGGATGGGACGAATGGGGAGGACACTGGCAGACCATAATCGGATATGACGATATGGGGACCGCCCAGACACAGGACGATGTCGTGATCCTAGCAGACTCTTACGACACCACAGACCATGACTGTGACGGATATGTGGTAGAAAGCTTTGAGAGACTGGTCTATGGATGGAATGCGAATTTCGAACTGAACAGCGGTAAATACAATTATGATTATGAGCCTTTTGACTACAATAACTTCATAGTTGCATTCCCTAAGAGTGCGGCACCTGAAGTGGCAGCTGAGTTGGGACTCTAATAAAAAAGAAAGAGGCGGGCTTCAGATCTGCCTCTTTTTTCGTGACTCTGTATATCATAGCATTGACTGAGGAGAATCGTGAGGGTTGCCTGTGTTGACAAACAGGCACAAAAAATGTTTGACACAAAATGTGACAAAATAGTATAATAAGCAGGCTTGGTAGCGGGTGGACAGCGGTGTGCTACCGGAGTGCTGTTCAGCAAATATGCAGCGTCAGGAGGTGAGACAGGTAGATGGCACAGGTAATAGTTAAAGAGAACGAAA
>CASDUO010000043.1 GCA_949284065.1 uncultured Bacillota bacterium | reverse complement strand
GCTCTCAAAGATACCGATCACGGCATATATCCTATGGTGACATCATCGTCCACCCTTGCGGGATTTGGGTCCATAGGAGCGGGGATACCCCCTTATGAGATAAAAGACGTCATCACGGTCATAAAGGCATATTCGTCGGCAGTAGGCGCAGGAGCCTTCGTAAGCGAGATATTCGGAGACGAGGCGTCTGAACTGAGGGAACATGGCGGCGACGGAGGAGAGTACGGAGCCACTACGGGAAGACCCAGACGGGTAGGATGGTTCGATGCGGTGGCGACGGGATACGGATGCCGTATGCAGGGGACCACGGAGGCTGTCCTCACCGTAGTAGATGCTCTGGGCTATCTGGACGAGATCCCCATATGCACAGCATATGAACTGGACGGAAAAAAGATAGATTATTTCCCCAATACCACAGACCTGAACAGGGCGAAACCGGTCCTAAAAGTCATGGAAGGGTGGAAATGCGATATAAGGGGTATAAGGAAGTATGAAGAGCTTCCCGAAGCGTGCAGGGCATACATCGAAGAGATAGAAAGACAGATAGGATTCCCCATAAAAATGGTGTCCAACGGACCCGGAAGGGATGACATAATCATCAGATAAGCGGGGCGGCAGGAAAACCTGATCCCGGGGAAATGCCGATCACAGTTTTACGGAGGTTACTAAGATGATAAAAGAAGCCAGGAGGCCGGTATGGGCAGAGATAAACCTTACAAATCTGGACCACAATATCAAGAACATAATCAAAAAGGTGGGGCCGGAAAGAAAGGTCATAGGCGTCATAAAGGCTGACGGATACGGCCACGGATCTGTAAAAGTAGCAGAGGTGCTGAGGGAAAACGGCGTGGAGACATTCGCCATAGCTACCCTTGATGAGGCGATAAAACTGAGGGAAGCAGGAGTGGAAGAAGAGATCATAATGCTCGGACTCACACCTGATATGTATGCCGATGTGATCGTCCGGTACGACATAACTCCCGTGGTGGACTCTTTTTCAAGCGGAAAGGCCATGTCCGAAGCGGCAAAGGCAGAGGGAAAGACAGTAGAGGGACTCATCGCCATAGATACGGGGATGGGCAGGATAGGCTATCCTGTAGACAGCCCGGAAGGCTCGGAAAAAGCGGTGGCGGATATAAAAAAGATATGCGGGCTGGAGGCATTCAAGATAAAGGGCCTGTTCAGCCACTTTGCCACAGCCGATGCTGCAGACAAAACATATGCGAGGCTTCAGGAAAAAAGATATAATGCTTTTCACGACATGCTTAAGGAAAACCGTATAAACATACCTATGCGCACATTTGCAAACAGCGCGGCCATAATGGAGATACCGGAAGTTTATTTCGATGCCGTGAGACCCGGGATAATCCTTTACGGATGCTACCCGTCTCATGAAGTAGACAAGGCCCAGCTGGATCTCAAACCGGTCATGTCGGTAAAAGCTAATATAATAAAACTTAAAAAAGTGGGAAGAGAATTCAGCGTCAGCTACGGCAGGAAATTCATAAGCGAGAGGGAAAGTCTCATAGCGACCTTGGCTCTGGGATATGCAGATGGATACCCCAGACCTTTTTCGGCGCAGGCAGAAGTCATAGTACGGGGACAGAGAGCACCAATAGCAGGGAACATATGTATGGATCAGTGTATGGTGGACGTGACAGATGTGCCGGGGGTCTCAGAAGGCGACGAAGTCATAATAATGGGCACAGACGGAAAGAATACTATCCTTGCCGATGAAATAGCTGATGCGACAGGTACTATCAATTATGAAATAGTCTGCGCATTCGGACAGAGATTGCCTAAGGTCTATGTAAAATAAGGGATGTCGCAGGACGAAAAGAAGAAATGGGAAAAGGAGATCAAAATGGACACGAGAGAAGCAATCAAAAAAACGGCTCTGAAAATGTTCAACGAAGAAGGAGTATCCAACGTAAGTACAGTAAGACTGGCTGAAACTCTGGGGATAAGCCCGGGAAACCTGTACTATTACTACGAGAACAAGGAGCACATAATAAGGAGCATATGGGAAGAAGATATAATCCCGGCGCAGACGGAGGTCATGGAAGGCCTGGATCTTTCCAAACCGGATGAGGCAGCTGTCCGGTTCATAAAGGCAATGGCGGAAACGGCGACCAAATACATTTTCATCTATACGGAGTTTTATGTCATAATGAGGAACGACCCCCGCATAAGCAAGCTGTATAAGGAAAGGAACAAGAGGGGGAGCTCGATCCTGATGAAGATGTTTGAAGCAGGAGAGGCGAGCGGTCTGTTCGTCCCTGTGGAAAAAGAAGAAAAGAAAATGATCATACAGAGCTTCTGGTGTATAGTTACGAGCCAGGTCGGATTGAACAAGACACTGAATCCTTCAAAATCAAAGAAGACGCTGATAACGGAGCTTGTGGAAAACATATACATGGTCATGAAACCGTATATACAGCCGGACAAAAGAGAAAAGCTGATGGATGCCCTGAAGGAAGAGGGTTACTATAAAGGGGAGCGGACGAAAAACACCAAAGGAACGGGCACGAAACGCCAGTAGATATTCGGAGGAACAAATGGACTTCATCAAAGACAATGTAAGTGATAAGAGCAATGTTTTCGATGTTCTCAAGGAAAGAGGATTTATTGAGCAGTGTACTCATGAAGATGAGATAAGGGAACTTTTGGGAAAAGAAAAGATAAGGTTCTATATAGGGTTCGACCCCACTGCGGACTGTCTCCACGTGGGACATTTCATGCAGGTCATAATCATGATGTATATGCAGAAGTTCGGCCATACGCCCGTAGTCCTCATCGGAGGGGGGACAGCTATGGTGGGAGACCCTTCCGGCAGGACCGATATGCGGCAGATGATGACCCGCGAAACCATAGACAGCAACTGCAGCCGATTCAAAAAACTTTTCAACAGATTCATAGAATTCGATGATGAATATGAATACTACGGGCCGGCGTCAACATCCGGCGAGGGAAAAAGAAGCGTAGCCAATAAAGAACCGGAACAGGGCAAGGCTATTTGTGTGAACAACGCATCCTGGCTTTTGGATCTCAACTATGTGGAGTTCATAAGGGACATAGGGCGCCATTTCAGCGTCAACAGCATGCTCAGGGCAGAGTGTTTCAAACAGAGACTTGAAAGGGGGCTGTCGTTCCTTGAATTCAACTACATGCTCATGCAGTCCTATGACTTCATGGTGCTGGCAAGGGACATAGACTGTAAGATGCAGTTCGGCGGCAACGACCAGTGGTCCAACATAATATTCGGCGTGGACCTGACCAGAAGAGAATGTGACAAACAGGTATACGGCATGACCTTTTCTCTCCTTACAACGAGCGAGGGGAAGAAAATGGGAAAGACACAGAAAGGCGCTCTTTGGCTCGATGGAGAAAAAACTTCACCATATGAGTTCTACCAATACTGGAGGAACGTCGAGGATGCAGATGTGAATAAATGCCTGAGGATGCTGACCTTCCTTCCCATGGATGAGGTGGGAAGGCTTTCTTCCCTCGAAGGGGCGGAGATCAACAAGGCGAAAGAGGTATTGGCCTACGAAGTCACTAAGCTGGTACACGGAAAAGAAGAGGCGGACAAGGCTCAGGACGGAGCCAGGGCGGCCTTTGGCGGAGGGGGAGACATGGCCAACATACCCACTACCGGGATGGACAAAAGCTTGTTCGAAGGCGATGGGATGGGTCTGGTGAACCTTATGAGAGAAGTGGGGCTGGTGCCTTCCAACAGCGAGGGGTTCCGCGCAGTCAAACAGGGAGGAGTAAGTGTCAACGGCAACAAAGTGAGCGATCCCAAAACCAGCGTGACAATAGATGATTTCGAAGAAGGAAAACTCATAATCAAGAAGGGCAAGAAAACTTTCCATCAGGTGGAGATATAGGATATGAAACTGGTGATACAGAGAGTGAGCCGCGGATCGGTAACGGTAGACGGCTCCGTAAAAGGAGAAATAGGCAGGGGATACGTCGTACTCATAGGCGTAGGCCGTGATGACACGGAAGAGATCGCAGACAGGTATATAAAGAAACTTTTGAATCTCAGGATATTCGAAGACGAAGAAGGCAAGACCAACCTTTCCCTTGCCGATGTGGATGGCGAGCTTCTCCTCATATCCCAGTTCACTCTGTATGCAGACTGCCGCAAGGGCAACAGACCCGGATTCACAGATGCAGGGGCTCCCGAAAAGGCGGAGGCTCTGTATGAGTATATGGTGGCAAGGTGCAGGGAGCAGGTCCCGAAAGTAGCCACAGGAGTATTCGGAGCGGACATGAAGGTAGAGCTGGTGAACGACGGACCTTTCACCATCATTTTGGACGAGTCTATAGTAAGGTGAAGGGCCCGGATACAGGGAGATACTGTAAGACCGCCGTTCAGGCACAGATCAGGGAGAAGGCAAAATTGAAGGACAGCAAATATTTCCCCATAATGACTTTGTTCTTAGTCAATTTCATATGGGGACTGGATTTCATCGCGATAGATTATGTAGTGGGATATATTTCCCCGGCCATGCTGACATTTCTGAGACTCACACTGTCCGCATGCATAATGCTTATAATAGTCTTTGCAAGGGAAAAAGGACTTAGAATAAAAAAGGAAGACTGGCCCAGGACGATCCTCTGCGGGGCACTGGGCATGGCGTTCTTTTTCACCATAGAGGGGATGGGCGTCAGGGAAACATCAGGATCCCTGGCATCCCTTATAATGGCCACTGTACCGGTGTTCGGTATAATATTCGACAGGCTGGTATATAAGAACAAGATCACACCTGTCAAGCTGGCAGGCATACTGGCCTCCATAGCAGGAGTCGCCATGGTGGTTGCAGGAGGAGAAGGCGGAGGGATCCACGGGAATATCAAAGGAGTCCTCTGCATGTTCATAGCAGCCATAGTCTGGACCTGGTTCATAGTATATGTCAAACCCCTTTATGATAAGTACAGCATCACCACCATATTGACAGGCCTCTTCGTATCAGGAGCGCCTATGGCTTTCCTGGCGGTGCTGGCCGGAGGAAGGAACGAGGCAGGGGGATTTTCGCCCCTTGCGGATTTTCAAGATCCACAGTTCACCCCTGTAGTCATAGGAGTTATAATAGCGACCACCTTGTTTTGCATATTATTGGGAGAGATGCTGTATATCTACTCCATAGGGAAACTTTCCGTGACTATGGTGTCTGTTTTCGAAAACGTCCTGCCCCTGACGACAGTCATATTTTCATTCATAATATTCGGAGAGATGCTGACGGCTGTGCAGCTTTTGGGCGGAGCCGTGATCCTGGTGTCTGTTACGGTCCTCTCCATGAAGGAGTAGGGACCTTACGGAGAAGTCCCCACTCTCCAATGAAAGCACGAAAAAACTTTTGACAACCGCACCGGAAAAGTGTAGAATATCCCCGTGTCTGCAAAAGATACAGTTATTTGATTGCGCTTTGCAGGATGCTTTGATGTCCGGGCAGGCGCAGCTGAAAAGTTGTTTTAGCGCACCGAATCAGATCGGGATCCGAAAGACGAATCGTCATTGACGGCAGGCCTTCGCGGAGAACGATCCCAGTAGGCGGAGCCGAACCAGATCCGAAAGGGATCCCAGTAGGCGGAAAGGAAGAGACATGAGTTCATTTATTGCAAAACCTCATGAGATCGAGCGCAAGTGGTATGTCATCGACGCAGAGGGCAAAACTCTGGGAAGGATGGCCACCGAGGCGGCTTCGATACTGAGAGGTAAGAAAAAGCCCATCTATACTCCCCATGTGGACTGCGGTGATTATGTCATAATCATCAATGCCGACAAGGTGGAGGTGACAGGCAAAAAGAGAAAAGAAAAAATCTACACGAGGCACACCGGTTATCCCGGCGGACGCAGAGATGTGACCTTTGAAGAGCTGATGAAAAAGCATCCCACGGAAGTGGTCAAACATGCGGTCAAAGGCATGATGCCCAAGGGAAAACTGGGAAGGCAGATGTATAAAAAGCTCAAGGTCTATGCGGGACCGGAGCATGGCCATGAGGCACAAAAGCCGGAGCTGTATGAATTTTAGAAGGGAGGAACTGAACTATGGCAAAATTGCAGTACTGCGGAACAGGCAGACGTAAATCATCAGTAGCCAGAGTCAGGTTGATCCCCGGCTCAGGCGTTATAACCGTAAACAAAAAACCTTTAGACGATTATCTGGCAATGGAGATCGTAAAGAGAGAAGTAAAGAGACCCTTTGAGGTAGCCGGATGTGAAGGAAAATTCGACGTGATCGCCACAGTGCGAGGCCGTAGCGGACAAAGAAGCATACAGAGCGCCTTTGAAGGCTGCGGGATTCCTTACGAGAGATCCTCGTATGAAGGAAAGAAAGAAGTACGGTCTCAAGAAAGCAAGAAGAGCAAGCCAGTTCTCAAAGAGATAGCAGCACTTGTCCTTGCGATTGCTCCGAAGGAGCAGAGCAAAGGAATGTGCGCCGTCATATGTCGCAGGGCTTCAGCCCGTGGCGACCAACGACGAAGGCGAGACTCACAAAGGCTCAAAACCCTTGCAGTTGCAGGGGTTTTTCCTCAAAACCCTTGCAGTTGCAGGGGTTTTTCTTTTGTGGGGAATCGCAGGAGCCCTATGCGAAAATAACAGCATCAAATTTCACATAAACTGTTGTTTCAAAAACATTTTTACTCTTGCCTACAGCGTATAATATGGAGGCAAAATCCATTTACTCATTATCTAATGCATGTGCATTAAGGAGGAATTATGCAGATAATAGGAAAAAGGCAAAGTAAAATCATAGCCGTAATATTAGCAGTGGCTATGGCACTGAGCTGCTTTACACTGTTGCCGCAAAGCGCAAACGCAGCTACAGGAGACAAGCAGCCGTACAAAGAAGGGGATGACATTTCCGATAAGGTGTTCTACATCGCAGTTGACGGAGACGGGTTCTACATCGCAGTTGACGGAGACGGAGACGGATCTTTCCAGGGGGAAGCAGATGGGATATATTACTATAGTTATGATGAGATTAAAGATGCAGGGGATACTGTTAGATACGAGTATGGGAACCATGGTGAACAGGAGTATGTCAGCGTAAAAGGAGCGAAAGTATCTACTTTGTTGGAAGACTTGAGCATCGAGGTACAGCCCAGCTGGATCATCCAGTACATGGAAGATGATGCTTATCATGCAGATAAGGCGAATTATCAGGATACTGTACAGGGACTCACTGATCCGGATGGAGTGGGTAACGGCTCCGGAGTGCCTCTTCCGGCTGAATCCATAGTAGCTTATGCAACAAAGACTACATATGAGAACCCGGGCAAGAGCAGAGTCAATGAAACAAAGTATACCAACATCATAGACTACGAGAGAGAAGCATCTTATGTGAGGGGCTACAGACAGACAGACAGCGCCAATTCAGCTGTTCTGAAGCTTATGCACGGAATAGTCGTGAGCAATGATGTCAACAAAGACAACCTGCCTAACGGAGAAGTGGGATATCAGCTTTACAGTGTGAATGCTGAAGGCGAAAAAATAGCAGATGACTATGAAGTAATGGGATTTGTC
>CASDUO010000042.1 GCA_949284065.1 uncultured Bacillota bacterium | reverse complement strand
ATACTCCTTTTGGTTGTTGTTTTTTTAGTCAGAAACATTATATCAAAGTATCTCTCTCTTTATCTTTTATTCTGTAACATATGTCTTATCACATTACAAATTTTTTATTTGACAGAGGTTTTTCTTTAATATAAACTGATGTCCGTGTGAACGAAAGGTGGTTTTCCATGATCGCCTGCAAAGCAAGAGTTTGGCCGCTATGCGCCCGTGGTGGAATTGGCAGACACGCTAGATTTAGGTTCTAGTGCGAGAGCGTGGGGGTTCAAGTCCCTCCGGGCGCACCAGATATCACACCCTACATCGTTGGGATCCCAACAGGTGTAGGGTTTTTGAATGCCGCTTTCCATCTCTTATGGAACAAAAATGGGACAAAAGCCGGGTCGATCCCGCCATCGGCTGCCATGACTGTGGAGACTTTGGTCTTTGAAGTATGGAAACGACCGTATAAGGTTTTGAGGAGACTCAAAATCCAACACATCGTCTTTTATTGATGATTGAATATGTGATCCTGCAGAACTAAAATTGACATAAATGACACGCCGTCGTATACCTGTCAAGGCATATGGATGAAACGGACATATCACACAGCCATAATATACAAACCATACTTTAAGGAGATATCGGATATGGGTAAGAAAAAATGGATAGCGCCATTTGCTGCTCTGATCCTCGTATGCATGATAGGCACACTCCTCATTTACCCTATCATAAACATGCAGCCGAAAAATATAGTCATAGGTCTCCTGTCTCTGGACAAGGGCGCAGAGCTTCCCCAGGGGAAAGTCGATCTCGGAGACAAACTGACCAAAAATATCACGAGCGCCACAGAAAAAAGCGATGATCCTTCCGCTGTAAGGTGGAAGATCTACAAAAATGAAGAGACCCTGCGCAGAGACATAAAGGAGCAAAAGGTCCACGGCGGGCTCATCGTTCCTAAAGATTTCACGGCAGGTCAAATCTCATCCATTGACAGTTTCAACAAATTGAATGACAGCATAGCAAAGCTGGCGGAAGGGATGAGCCGGGTAAATGAAGGGACCCTCACTTTTGCTGAAGGTCTCTCAGCGTTGCCGCCCGCCCTGGATTCTCTGTCCGGAGGGCTCGTTTCCGTCAAACACGGTGTCTCGGCATTGCAGGATGGCGCTGAACAGGCCGGCTCCGGCATCGATGCTTTTTCAGAACGGTCCTCTATGCTGGTCTCCGGCGCTTCTACTCTGTCCGAAGCGACGGGCCGGCTCGATACAGGTATGTCGACACTGTCCGGCAGTGTCTCTTCCATGGTGACAGGCATCACAGACCAGCTTATGGGCAGATCCGGGGCAGAAAAAACTTCTGATGGAACGCCATCCATACTCTTTGTGATAAATCAGGGAGGCAACGTGGCCGTTGCCTCTGTGATCGAGTCTATGGTCACGAAGATGTTCGCACAGGCGGGGCTGACTTTTGACACCGAATACATCAATCCTGTTTCTGCCGGATTCACCGCTGCTTATTTCGGTACATGTGTATTCATTTTCGTATACATCGTGTCCTATGTTACAGGCGTAATGTTGACCCGCAATCATCCGTTGAAAGGGGCTCCCGACGGAGGAAAACTCAAACCTGCTTTTGTCCAACTGGTTTATGCGGCGATGCTGTCACTGTGTGCAGGTGGCCTTATCACAGGTATCATTTCTGTTATCAGCGACATGGAACTGCTGGCAGGCGATACGTTCCTGTTCCTGGCCATTGCAGCATTTGCCCTTATCATATTGGTGGCAGGTTCCCTCGATCTGTTCGGTATGGCCGGAATGGCGATCCCGATCATGATGCTGGTGCTGGGTATCGGTACAGCCAATATGCCTTATGAGTTCCTGCCTGAAATCTGGCAGGACTGGATATATCCATGGATGCCGCTCCAAATCATTTCCAACGGCATCAAACAAATGGTTTATACTGGTGTCGGCTGGTGGAACGACTTGACTGCCGATCTGGTGGTCGTTATAGCAGTCGGGCTGATACTGTTATTTACCGCTGCACTGAAGCCCGAAAGAGAAAAGGCTCTTGCAGAACGATAGATGAAAACCTGCATCCACAGTCACCGCCATGACCGGAACTGAAACTTTTCCCATTTAGATATGCCGTTTCCATACCGGCGTACATATACCGCGAGACGGGACGGGAGCAAACAGGGACAGCCTAAAAAGGAGAGACCACATATGGTTTACTTGAAGAAACGTAAGGAAACACAGAAGCAAATAAACGATGCGTTCATAGAGCTTTACAGGAAAAATCGTCCTCGTCTCATAAGCGTCAAGGATATATGCGAGGCAGCGGGGATAAACCGTTCGACATTTTACACATATTACGACGATGTTTATAAGGTGCAGAGCTTCGTTCAGGAGGAGATCCAGGATAAAATCATCGAGACGTTCAGAGGGATACAGGTGAACAACAGATCCTTCGACCCCGCAATTATAATAATAGAGCTGGTAAAGTTCTTCAAAGCCAACAGGGATTTGCCATTTGAGCTCATATGCGACAATAGGGGCGCTCTCCTGCAAAAGATACAGATGTTGATAAAAGATGGTTTTTTCTTCGATACATCGAAAATGGCCCCGGAAGATTTCAAAAGGATCGGTATCGCTCTGAAATACCACATAGCCGGTGCGATAGATATTCTCGACGATTACTTGGTCAAAAACAGGGATATGGACGTTGATGATGTTATCGCTATCCTGACTGAGATCGCAAGCAACGGAGTCTATGCCATCGCCCGTGAGTATCTCAAATAATGAAAAGTATCAGGACCGTAGTTTGACCATATCAAAAAATCTATGAGTAAAGGAGATTAAAAAATATGAAAAATTTGATCGTTTACTATTCCTATGAAGGGAATACGGAAGAAATCGTAAGATATCTCGCAGAGATCATCGAGACAGATGTTTTGAAGCTGACTCCCGAGAAAGAAAATAAATCTACCGGCCTCTACCGCTTTATCTGGGGAGGCATACAGGTATATATGACAAAAAAACCAAAATTGGAAAGTTATCATATAAACCTGGACAGGTACGACAACATAATCATCGCCTGCCCGTGCTGGTTTGGCACATTCGCACCGCCGATCAATACTTTCCTCTCTGAAAATCCCATGACCGGCAAGGATATCTACCTGCTTGTCTGCAATGGCGGAAACATGAGGAACACCTGGCGCGATTTTGAAAAAGCATTGAGCGGTAATAAGATCATATCCAAGCTCGACCTCGTATACCCGATCAAAAATGGTATCCAAGACGCCAAAGATAAAGCAAGTAAATGGATAAACGCCGTTCTCCTGTGATCTATACGGACGAACGGCGATACATATGACTGCCGTCTAAATATCCTTGAATTTGAACTCCCTCTTCCCTGAGGCGTAGTCGGCCACGATCTGCCCTTTTCCTCTGAGCTTATACTTGTATGTGACCAGACCGTCCAGACCTACGGGACCTCTTGCATGGAGTTTCCCTGTGCTTATACCCACCTCTGCTCCGAAGCCGTATCTGAATCCGTCGGCGAATCTCGACGAACAGTTCACATATACTCCTGCCGAATCCACTCCATCCATGAAGAGCTCCGCCTTTTCCTCATCTTCGGTTATTATGACATCTGTATGATGGCTTCCGTAATGATTGATGTGATCCACAGCCTCTTCCATGGATCCCACTTTTTTCACACTGATGATATAGTCCAGGTATTCCTGTGAATATCCCTCTTCATCGAACCTCATTTCAAAAGGCGCATCTTTGAGGGCCTCCATTACGCTGTCATACACATCCTCATG
Organism: uncultured Bacillota bacterium; assembly: GCA_949284065.1. Classification (GTDB taxonomy): domain Bacteria; phylum Bacillota; class Clostridia; order Peptostreptococcales; family Anaerovoracaceae; genus CASDUO01. The sequence goes on along the minus strand of CASDUO010000042.1, from coordinate 2,786 downwards.
GATCAGCAGAGTCTCCGCCGCGTTGCATGCGGCAACGTACTGTGTCTTTGAATCCTTTATGACAGGTATAGCTTTTGCCATATCCGCCTCGCTGTCCACGTAAACATGGCATATGCCGTCGGCGTGGCCCATTACCGGTATCTTTGAATCATTCATTATATGCTGCACGAAACTGTTGGATCCTCTCGGTATTATCAGGTCTATCTCGTCGTGACACTTGAGCAGTTGGTCTATCCCTGCACGGTCCTCCACCAATGTGAGGAATCCTTCAGGAAGCCCTGCTTCCACCCCTGCCTTATGGATAGTGTCGAACAGCACCCGGTTACTCTCCGCCGCCTCGCTTCCTCCTTTCAATATGGCGCAGTTTCCGCTTTTGACACAGAGGGAGCTTATCTGCACCAAAGCGTCCGGTCTGGACTCGAAGATGACTCCGATAACGCCTATGGGACAGGTGATTTTTTCAAGGATGAGCCCTTCATCCAGCTGCCTTTTCAAAAGAGTCTTTGATACAGGATCCGTGAGCTTTATCAAATCGCCTATTCCCTTTATACAATCCGATAGTTTATGATCGTCAAACTTCAACCTGTTTATTATAGGGCCGGGTAGGGAGTCCTTCTCCGCCCTTTCCATATCACGGCCGTTTGCCGAAAATATCTTTTCACTTTCCGCCCTCAGGGCCTTTCCGATATTTTCCAGAGCTTTGTTCCTCACTTCTTCAGCAAGCCCCGCCATTTTGTAGCTGTCGGATTTTGCCTTTCGCGCCATTTCCCTGTATTCCATTTCTCTTTCCTTTCCGCCGCACATGGCCGCCTGTTCTCTATCCTATATGTCCAGTATCTTTCTCGTAAGAAGTTCCGTGAGGGCATTGCAGTGTCCGTACATCATCCTGTCGCCCTCCTGCAACACCAGACATCCTTCATAAATATCCACATCATCCCCCTCTATGTCCCCTATGTCCTTGTCGGAAAATCCCAGCTCATACATGTCCGCAAATATCACGTCACACTCCTCATGGAGCGGTGCAGAAAATGTGAATCCTCCCTCTTCATCCATCTCAAAAGGCACGGGTTCCTGGAATGACACCCACCTCATGGGGTCTGACCACTGCCTGCCTCTGACCGATATCCTGCTCTGCTCCCCTTTCCCCTTTATCTCCGTTTTTTCCACTATCCCTGCACCCCAGACGGGAAAACCGTAATGGAAAAGCCCTTCTTCCACGTCGATCTCGCCTGTTACTGTAATAAGACGGCAGAGCTGTTCTATATCATCGGAGTTGTGGAGGAGTATAGCCTCTTCCGCCCGGTCCTTTTCTTCGGGACTGCCGTACTCTCCCGTATAGAGGTCGAATATCTCCCCGCCGCCGATAGTGTCCTCTCTGAATTGCCACAGACCCAGATAATTTTCAAGGGTCTTCTGTTTTAAGTTGATCACCTTGTCCTTGATGGAAGGACACTTCTTTATCAGTTTGTATATATCCAGGTTCCACGGCACGGCGCCGGACGCCATACTGTGCCTTTCCGCCCTCGTTTTCATGAAAGGGATGTCGAAGGATCCACCATTGTATGTGACCAGCATATCCATCTCTTCCAGCCCTTCAAAAACCAGTTCTATAAGCTCTTTTTCCTCATATATCTCCTCAGCATAAAAAAGGAATTCCTCTCCCGTGCCCTGATAAAGATCCGCCTTTATCAGCCCTGCAAGTATGACGGGATCTCTGCGCGGCGACAATCCCAAAGTCTCTATATCGAAAAATCCTATCTGCCTGTGGCCGAAACGCTTTGAAAATCCCTTGGGCAGTCCTCTTTCCTCCACTATATATCTTACTATGTTTCCTACATCTTTTTTTATTATCTTCATGAAGAAAGTTTACCATATCCGGCCCTTTTCTTCCACACCAGAAAGCCCGTCTCTTTATCCTCGTGCCATCTGTGCTGTAAAATGTTATCATATACAGGACACCAGATGATACACCATGGATATAGTGGGAGGCTCAATCATGTATACCATAAAAAAACACAATGCTGAAATATCTGTCGAGGAATATCTGGAGAATTACGTGGATGTGGAAAAATTCATCTCCTTTTGCAAAGAATGTCCCAACTACGGTAACAATCCGGCATGCCCTCCCTTCAACTTCGATCCCATGGATTACTGGAGAGGCTTCCGCACTCTCAAGCTGAAAGCCGTGGAGATCCTTTTCGACGAACATTGCAGGGGAAGATCTTTCGAAAAAGAAGAGCTCCATGAGATCATATCCTCCTTAAAGAAGGAAAAACGCAAACTGCTCGCGGAAGGATATGACGAGGAAGGCCGCACACCGGGAAGCGTGTCCCTCTTTGCAGGTTCCTGCGAGCTGTGCCGTGACGGATGCACCCTTCCCTGCAGGTTCCCGGATAAAATGAGACATTCCGTCGAATCCCTGGGCGGTGATGTAGGAAAGACGGCCAGGGAACTTATGGGTATAGATATACAATGGATAAAAAACGATATCCTGCCTGAAAAGCTTGTATTGGTTTGCGGTCTGCTATGCCCTTAGATATCTGCGACATCCTATAATGAGTATTCAAAAAGCCTCAAATCACAAGGATCTGAGGCTTTTCATCTGGTGACCCTACCGGGAATCGAACCCGGGTTACCGCCGTGAAAGGGCGGTGTCTTGACCGCTTGACCATAGGGCCTAAAAAAATAACCGGCAACGTCCTACTTTCCCGGGCAGTCGCCCACCAAGTATCATCAGCGCTGGAGAGCTTAACTTCTGTGTTCGGGATGGGAACAGGTGTGACCTC
>CASDUO010000041.1:12103-12638 GCA_949284065.1 uncultured Bacillota bacterium | reverse complement strand
CCGCTTTGATCAAAAAGAACAAAACCACTTCCAAGACATTTACGAAACTGGAAAGCGGGAAGAATTATTACTGCAAGGTACAGGCATACAAACAGTCCGATGAAACCAGGATCTATGGCTCCTACAGTAATGCAAAACGCATCAAAGCAAGATAAGGTGTGTAAGTAGATATAAATGATTGCGAATGATTCTCCTTGCAGAACATGCGGCGAGAAGACAAAAGCGGAAATGCGTTGGTACGTGCTCATTCAGAGTGGTGCCAACGTATTTTTTAGAGACAGACAGGGAAAAGACCTGCCGTTATTTCCCTGTTAGATCCGTATAGCTCTTGAATAACCCTATCCGTGTTTTGGTTTCCGTCTTTTCGTAAATGGAGGAAATGTATCGTTGCAGCGTCCGTCGTGAGATATAAAGGCTGTCGGCGATCTCCTGTACGCCGTCCTCGGTGATCAGCAGTTTTTCCAACACATCCGTTTCCCGGGGCGTCAGGGAGTAATGCTCCGCATACAGCTTTATTCGCTGCTGCGTCATCATC
>CASDUO010000041.1:0-12079 GCA_949284065.1 uncultured Bacillota bacterium | reverse complement strand
CCGTCCTCGGTGATCAGCAGTTTTTCCAACACATCCGTTTCCCGGGGCGTCAGGGAGTAATGCTCCGCATACAGCTTTATTCGCTGCTGCGTCATCATCGCCGCATCCGCAACCTCCCCATCTTTTTTCCCCTCCTTCTCCTCTTTACTGCCCATAAACAGATAACCTCCGGCTGCCAGCAAAATGATCAGCACCACGAACATCACCATGTCTATCCCTATGATCAGATTCAGCGGCAAATCCGCAATACTTGCAGCTGCCAGAATACACTCCGACGATCCGCTTATTATGCGACCCATCCCCGCCCAGAGTTCGGGTTGTCCGGTCTTTGGAGCAATGTTCCAAAACATCAGATTGAAATAGGCGATGGCAGCACCGAGGCAGACATAGTAAATGCACATATTGAAGTAATAGTCTTCGATAGGGCCGAATAAAATCGGATTGAACACCGCAAACATGGCTGTACACAGCGTCGCAATGGGCACATATTTCTGCTTTTTGATGTCCCCTATGAATCCGATCAGAACATATCCGACTATGATGAACAGTCGCGGCCACGAATAATAATCGAACTCCTGATAATCTGTCTGCACATTCAGACGCATCATCTGGGTATCATAAAAGGTTCCGATGATGGAAAGGGCTATGACCGTCAAGGACAGTATAAGCAATCTTATATGCGTGTCTTTTCTGGATCCCGAAGATCCTCTGTCATAGGGCAGGCAACCCTCATCCAGCCACGCCCATGGTCTGTTGACAGCGAGCCATAGTGTTGAGGAAAATCCCAAAACCAGCACGACAGGGATGCCAAGCATGCTGTCCAGATGATCCTGCATCAGGTACTGGAGCACCACTGCAGCCGATGCCCCCAGTACCATGACTTTTCCCATGTGGGGAGTCTGTGACAAGGCCAAAGACATGCAGAAATAAACCATCCCGCCAAGCGCTCCCAGAGAAAAAGCTGCCAGCATGGCCATAATTGAATAAGCGACCACCCCCTGTATAAAGTAAAGTGTCATAACGCTGATGAAATAAACCATATTGAGTATCACCAGTATCCTCACCCTGGCTTTTTCATCCTTGAATATCCTGCAGAGCAACGCAAAAGAAACGAATCCAGCCGCAACGAGCACGTAATCGACATAATGGAGTGCAAGTTGCCAGGAATGATCGGAAACACCCGTGTTCCTCTGGTCGATAAAGGTAAGAGTTACCATATATTCAAACATGTATATCGAAAAAAATACAACCAGAAAAACGATCTTGTATTTTTTCATCTTTTGCTTGATCGAATCAGCGCCCATTATCTCTCTCATCCTTTCACCGGGATCATCTGCACTTCCTCACAGCCTCCACCATCCTTTCCAGCCCCTTTTCCACAAGAGCCCTCGGTATGGCCAGGTTGAGCCTGATAAACCCCCGGGCATTGTCTACGAAAAACCTGTCTTCGCCCTCTACCAGGACTCCGGCCTTTTCCGCAAAAAATCTGGGCAGGTCGCCTACGTCCCCCAGCACATCACCGAGATCCACCCACAGCAGATATGTAGCATCGGGTACGCTGCACACTGCTCTCGGTATGTTTTTACTTATATAGTTTACAGCATACAGGAAGTTTTCATCAAGATACTTACGTAACTCCGTCAGCCAGTGCCATCCCTTTTCATAGGCCGCCGTGCTCGCTGCCAGGGAAAGAGGATTCACGGCTCCTCCCAGCTTATCGTTCTTCAGGAACTTTTTCCTCAACTCTCCGTCCCGTATGATTATATTGGAAAACATCATGCCGGCCATATTGAATGTCTTGCTGGCAGACATACAGGTGACCAGCTTCTTATAGTCTCTAGTTATTTTCCCCATGGGGGTATGGGTTTTGCTGCTTCTCAAAAGGTCGCAGTGTATCTCATCGGATATTATCCAAAGATCGTTTTCCGTCACTATTCTGGCAATCCTCTCAAGTTCCTCCTCCGTCCAGATCCTGCCTGTAGGGTTGTGGGGGTTACACCAGATCACCAATTTCATACCGGGATCTTTTGCCTTCTTCTCAAAGTCCTCAAAATCTATGACGAAATTTCCATCCTTTTTCACTACAGGCGAGCATACATATCCGAGACCGTTGTAGTCCGCCGCTTTCTTGAAATATCCGTAGGCCGGTGATAAGAACATGAGCTTTTCCCCCGGCTCCACTATATCTCCCGCCAGTTCATACAGAGCCGGTATTATCCCCGGTGAAAACATCAGCTCCTCCTGTGGGAAGATCCAGTCATACCTGTCTTTGCACCATTTGCTGAACGTATCGTAATATGACGATCCGTACACTGAGGTATAGCCAAATATACCCTTGTCCACACGCTCTTTTATAGCATCCCGTATTTCAGGCGCAACGGCAAAGTCCATATCCGCCACCCACATCCTGATAATGTCCTTATCTTCCACCGGGAATTTCAATGTGGGATCATTTTTGAACATATATGCCCTGAAGCCCTCTACATTATCCGAATTGGTGTTCTCTCTGTTTATGATTTCGTCAAAATCGTATTTCATCTATACTATCCTCCTGAAACAGTTCTCTGAAAATAGTCTGCGGCCGGTCACAGACTGCGGCTTTCCTCCACATCCATCCAGAATGCCCGGTTCAGCCGCTTTTGTATCCCGATATAGGCCTTCAGCTCCTCCGGGGTCACGTCGTCCAGCATCATATATGCTCTCATATAACATGCCTCCTCAAACTCATGATGCTTTTCATATATCTTCCGCCCTTCCTCCGTAAGTGTCAGATTGTACTCCCTGCTATTTTCTTCGTTCCTCTCCTGCTGCACCCACCGTTTCTTTTTCATCTTGTTTATCAGCTGAGAACATGCGCTGTTGCTTTTGTTGAATGTCTTAGCCAGCTGCGATGCCGTTACTCCGGGCCAGTTCCCTATGGCTTTTATCATATGGGATTCCGCCTGGAACATTATCTCTCCGCCGTAGTTGTGCAACAAGGAGTCATACTCGTTTATCAGGGCTACCCCCTTATCCAGTTCTTCTATAGCTCCGCAAAACAGCCTATATCTTTCTTCGTTATCCATGACTGCGTCTCCTTTTATGTTCATTCCCCCGCCTCTTTCCTTTCCACGACAGTTCCTGTACTGCTCCAGGATATAATTAAGCAGATTAATGATTAAGTTGCTTAACTGCATGGCGGAATGATATCACTGTACGATCGGAAGGTCAACAGGATCTTTCCCATCCTCACGGGTTTTTGATGCCATAAAAAAGGAACCCCTGTAACAGAGGCTCCCTCCTGTTTACATATCACATCTTATCCGGTCATGACCACATAAGGCGCGACCTCCATAGCCAGATCCTGAGGTGTCAAAGTCTGCATGACCACCTTGCCGGGCCCTGTGATCACCAGATTGAAAAAGCCTTCGCCGCCCAGCAGTTTGTTCTTCATTCCTTTTACGGAGACCACATCTATCCCGCATGTTCCGCTCATGTATGCCAGCTGACCGCTGCTTATTACGATCTGTTGGCCTTCAGCCAATTCATACTCGATGGTCGATCCGCTTATTGCCAGGAATGCCTTTCCCGTACCGCTCATTTTCTGCATTATGAATCCTTCTCCGCCAAAGATACCCGTGGCAATCTTTTTCTGGAAAAATATCGACAGCTCCACGCTGGCCTCAGATGCCAGGAATGATCCCTTGCCTGCCACTATATTTTCGCTGCTCACATCTATGACCTTGATGCTTCCCGGCAGACAGGGCGTGAAGGCGATCTCGCCTGCGCCGTTTGCCGTATATATGTTCTGGAACATGCTCTCATTGGATATGGCTCTTCCCAAAGCCTTCTTCAAACCGCCGGTAGCCATGGTCTCCATACTGATATTGGGTGACATCCACGCCATCCCGCCTTTTTCGGTGATCATTTTCTCTCCGCCTTCCAACTGACAGATAAGGACGGGAAGATTGTCACCTTCGATCCTGTATTGCATTCCTGCCTCCTCTCCTGATTACAACGCTGTACCTGGACATATCCATACGAAATATGCGACGTTAGTATACCACTTTATGATCGTATATGGGAATCCCCCTGTATTTTTTGCCCGATATATATCCTGGTAGATATCGCATTTCTCCGCTCCAGAACTCCATTTCCTCAATTCTTTTGGAAATTTCAAAAATATCTGTAAATTATTCTCCCACTCCCTGTTAATAGTGTTATAATTACCAAAACAACATGACGTAAACACTTATGGTTTTGAGAGGAGGTGTTCAAAAACATGAAAAAATTATTGGCATACTTAGTCATAATGGCTATGACAGTAACATTGACACCGGCAATAGCTTTCGCGGCGGCAGCTGACGCTCCGGACGGCGTGCTGGTAAGGGCCCTGAACACTACTTCAGTGGAGATAACATGGGATAAACAGGACGGGGCAAAAAAATATCAGGTATATCAGAACAAAAAAGGCAAATACGTAAAAGTCAAAGAGGTCCGCGGCGGAAAAGCCGTTATCAAAAACCTCAAGAAAAACAAGAAATACTATTTCAAAGTGCGTGCAAAGGGAGGAGATTTTTCCCGGGTCATGACTTCGGTAACGAAAGGAAGCAGTAAAAAGAACGTCACTTCCGTGAAACTGAACATCAAGAACGCCGCTCTGGCAAAGGGAGACACCCTCGGGCTGACTGCCACCCTTGGTCCGGCAAAGCTCAAAAAAATCTCCACCAAGATAAGATGGATATCATCTGACAAAAGTGTGGCAACGGTCAAAGACGGTGTGGTGACCAAGGTCAGCGATACCGGCACCTGTTACATAACGGCGCTGGCTCACAATGGCCGCACTGCCAAATGCAAGGTAGGATCCAAATCCATCCTCTCCATGGCGGACGCTGTGGACAAGTACATAAACGCCACCCCTGAGGCAGAGGGCTACGGGTACGACATCGCTTACACTCTGTCATACGATGAGAAATATGCCGATGACGTTACCGGTTTTAGGACTGCCGGAAGTGATGCGGAACACACGGCAGCCGAAACTGGGATTGACAGATATAGAAAAGGTACCGGTCACAGTGGATAAGTGGCAATACAATGGATCCAGCCTCACTCTCACCTACAAAGACGGCGGAAAGGATCAGACTCTGAGCATCGAGGACGGCAAAATGGTATCCTATGCAGCTCCCGGAACGGTACAGCTCGGCGGCGACTGGTCAGATATGGACATAGTCTATATGGATACCGGCACCAAAGAATACTATGATGCGTATTATGAAGAGACCGGCCTCACCGACATGTCGGGAAAGATAGTCCTGGTGGCGGTAGACCAGTGGAATGAGGTCTGGATAGACGGCCCTTACACAGAAGCTGCAGTACAGGGCGCCGAGGCCATCATCACGTTCCAGTACAACGGATACGGCGCTCACAGTGATGATTCCATAAACATCCAGGACATATGTGCAAGAGATATGGGGATACCCTGTCTCTCTATCAGCCCCAACACTGCGGATTCCATAATGTCCGCCATCGATGCCGCCGATGAGGGCACCTTATCCGCATCCCTTTACGTGGACAACGAAGTGGTGGATGAAGGCGGCACTTCATACAATGTTATCGGCAAGATAAAAGGTTCGGAGAACACCGGGCAGCGCATACTGGTCGCAGCTCACTACGATAAATACTTCTACGGTTTCCAGGATGACGGAACTGCGATGGGCATGATCCTGGGGATAGCAAAAGCTATGAAAGACAGCGGCTTCCAGCCTGCCAACGATATAATCTTCGTAGCTCACGGAACAGAGGAATGGGGCGAGCTCGGCACATCTACAGACTGGGCCATAGGTTCATGGGAAATGATAACTGCCGGAAAACCCGAATGGCAAAAGAACACCCTTGCTATGATAAACTTCGAGCTGCCTGCCGTTGACACCGGCACTAAGACAGCGTATCTGCGCACCAGCAATGAGTACGGTTCATACTGCACCAAGTTCCTCGAGGAAACGGGGCTTTTAGCCAACAGCACCAACTTCTATGACGAGACCATAGTGGCCAATGATGACGACGTGAATGTGACAGACGGTATATCCTATCAGCAGAACGGCGTTCCCATCATAATGCCCAGACTCGATTTTGAATCTGACTGGATGGCCGACTATTACCACACGCAATTCGACAATGTTGATACTTACTCCGCCGAAGTCATGGAAGATGTAATGAACACCTGCGGTGCCATGGCCATATACATCGATCAGATGCCCGCACTGGAATTAGACTTTGCGAGCAGGGCCGATCAACTGGCAAACGCTATAACCGATAATGAAAGAAAGTATTTGGATCCTGACACCATAGAGACCTACATGGCTGCTGTAGAGACCATTCGGGAGAAAGGCGCCCAGTACACTGCCAAAGCGGTGGACATAAATGAAAGATATCAGGAAGCCTGGAGAGCCGGAGCATCTGCAGAAGAACTGAGTCTCATAAGAGCAGAAGGCACCAAGCTCAACAGCAATACACTCGATATGTTCGCTGAGATCAATGAGAACATCCTGGGACTCCCTACGTATGATGATACCGATGTGGCTCACCTGGGATATGGAGTCAACGCAGCATTTTACGATGCACAGATCTCCGCTCTCAGCGACGGCACGGTGACAGAGGATGATATCTGGATCGCTGCCGAAATAGACGGCTGGTACGAATACTACGCATACCTGTTCAGCGAAGAGACATGTGAGATCAGCAATGCCGTCCTCATGAACGAGGATCTGAAGGCCGCAGGGGAAGACAACTGGGGCGATCAGCTGACACCTTCCATGGGTACATATCTGACTACCATGAAAATGGTAGATCTCTATTACGAACAGGAAAAGACCGACAGCGCCTCCTACAGTGATGTCATAAGCGAATATGAAGCCGCAAGGGACAAACTGGTAGAGCTTTATAAGACGAAATTCCAGTCTGAGATCGATTCTCTGAACAAAGTGATCTCCATGCTCCAATGACAGGCTGCGGATCACGTGGTATCAAACGTTTCGTAACTGATCAAATAAAAAAGAGCCGCCGCTTCGAAAAAGATGCAGCGGCTCTTTTTCATCCGTATGCCGGTGAACATATCGGTCAAAAAAGACCCCTTTTTCAAGAGGTCTTCTTCTAATCATCGATGTCACCTACTGAAGCTCAACTGTTGCTCCAACTTCTTCAAGCTGCTTCTTTATAGCTTCGGCTTCTGCCTTGTCTACACCTTCCTTCAGATTTGAAGGAGCACTGTCTACCATTTCCTTTGCTTCCTTCAGACCGAGGCTGGTGATCTCTCTTACAACCTTGATGACCTTGATCTTTTCTGCGCCTACTTCTTTGAGAACGACGTTGAAGTCGGTCTTCTCTTCTTCTGCTGCGCCTGCCGCACCTGCTGCACCTGCTACTGCTACGGGAGCTGCTGCGGAAACGCCGAACTTCTCTTCACATGCCTCAACCAGTTCGTTGAGCTCGAGCACGGTCATATTTTCTATGGCTTCTATGATTTGATCCTTTGTCATTTCTATTCTCCTTTTCTTTTATTTCGTCTATATACGATGATACATACACACAATTATTCTTTATCTTCGGTGGGGGCTTCTTCTGCCGGTGCTTCCGTTGCAGGAGCCGCCTCCGCTGCAGGGGCTTCCTCTGCCGGCGCTTCCGCTGCAGGGGCTTCTTCTGCCGGCGCTGCGATCTTGCCTTCTGCCTTTGCCTCTGCTATAGCTGCAAATGTTCTTACTGCCTGTCCGATAGGAGCCTGTAGGCTTCCCATGAATTTAGCGATGAGAACCTCTCTGGAAGGTATCTTCGCTATGTTCTCTATTCCTGCCTTGTCGTAGTACACTCCCTCTACGAATCCGCCCTTGAGCTCCATCTTCTTGAATTTTTTGATGGAATCGTTGAGCACTCTTGCAGGCGCAGTAGCATCTTCATAACTGAATGCGAATCCGCTGGGGCCGCTTAGTATGTCGCTCATTCCTTCATAATCGGTACCTGCGATGGCTCTCTTCACCAATGTGTTCTTGTAGACTGTATAGTCCACATCGGCTTCTCTCAGAGCTTTCCTCATCTCATCGGCTTCTGCGACCGTGATACCGATATAGTCCACGACGACAGCAGACTGGGCCTTATCGAATTTTCCTTTGATCTCATCGATGACTTTTTGCTTTTCAACATGGCTCGCTTTGATCTGCTCGTTCATCTGCCTTTGTTCTCCTTTCCGCCGCAACCGCTGCGGCTTGTTCACGGTACTCCATAAAAAATCCCGCCATCATAGACATGGCGAGATCGATGTTTTATATCGTACCTCGGCGAGATATTAAGTCCTTTCGGGACACTCGCTGTCTACGGTTATTGTTCATATTCATTTGTTGAGGTCCGTACCGGACCTTGTACCGACCGTTTCCGGTCTTCCAAAGTGTCTTCTGAATCCTGGGTTTAGTTGTTCCCTACTTGGGTAGGATTGATCTTGACCCCGGGACCCATGGTGGTGGCCACCGTTACACTTCTGATGTACTGTCCCTTTGCTGCCGAAGGCTTTGCTTTGATTATGGCCTCCATGAGGGCTGTAAAGTTCTCGTACAGTTTGTCGCTTCCGAAAGAAGCTTTTCCTATTATGGTATGGACGATGTTGGATTTGTCCAGCCTGTATTCCACCTTACCGGCTTTGATGTCCGCCAGGGCTTTCTCAAGGTCCATGGTGACTGTTCCGGATTTGGGGTTAGGCATGAGCCCTTTGGGACCCAGTATCTTACCGAGTCTTCCCACTACGCCCATCATGTCGGGGGTAGCGACTACGACGTCAAAATCGAACCAGTTCTCGGACTGTATCTTTTGAGCCATCTCCTCAGCCCCTACATAATCCGCGCCTGCAGCTTCAGCTTCCTGAGCCTTGGGGCCTTTTGCGAACACCAGCACCTTCTTGCTCTTTCCAGTGCCGTGAGGCAATACCAACGCTCCTCTGATCTGCTGGTCTGCGTGTCTGCCGTCGACTCCAAGTTTTATATGGACTTCAACGGTCTCATCGAATTTAGCTTTCGCTGTTTTGCTCAAAACTTCCATAGCCTCTTTGGGCTCATGGAGCTTGGCCTTTTCGAATGTTTTTGCTATTTCCTGATAGCTTTTGCTTCTCTTAGGCATTTTTACCTCCCTGTGGTTCTAACGGCGATCTGCCTCCCACCTGCTAATCTTCAACAACTATTCCCATACTCCTGGCTGTTCCGCATATCATCTCTGTTGCGTTTTCGATGTTTGCGGCATTCAGATCTGCCATTTTGGTTTCTGCGATCTCTCTGGCCTGATCTCTGGTGATCGTAGCCACTTTTGTCTTGTTGGGTTCGCCTGACCCGCTGTCGATCTTCGCTGCCTTTTTCAGCAATACCGCTGCAGGCGGTGTCTTGCATACGAAGGAAAAAGATCTGTCCGCATAAACCGTTATGACTACCGGAATGATCATCCCCTGCTGATCCTGTGTCCTTGCGTTGAACTGTTTACAAAAGTCCATGATGTTCACGCTCTTCTGACCCAAGGCCGGACCTACAGGCGGTGCAGGGCTCGCTCCTCCTGCAGGTATCTGCAGTTTGATGTAGCCGTCGATTTTTTTTGCCATGCTTCTCTCCTTTCTCAGGATCTGTCCTGGTTTTTACATCTTATCTATCTGTGCGAATTCCAGTTCGACAGTGGTATCGCGCCCGAACATGGACACTTTTGCTTTCACCGTCTCCTTTTCTTCGCTTACTTCCTCTATAGTCCCCATGAAGCCTTCAAAGGGCCCGTTGATGACCTTTATGTTGTCTCCCGGGTGAAGATCCAGATCTATCTTGATCTTTTCTATACCCATGCGCCTCACTTCTTCCACGCTCAAAGGCACAGGGTCGCTGCCATGACCCACGAATCCCGTTACACCCTGAGTGTTCCTCACCAGATACCAGGATTCGTTGTCCACGATCATTTTCACTATAACATAACCGGGGAACATCTTCCGTGTCTTTATGACCATGCGGCCGTCTTTCGGCTCGACTCTGTCTTCTGTAGGCACGACGATCTGCAGGATCTTGTCCTGCATACCTCTGCTCTCCACCAGTTTCTCTATATTGGCCTTCACTTTGTTCTCATGGCCCGAATATGTGTGCACCACATACCACTTGGGCGTGCCGTCTCCACGAAGGCCTTCCCCTTCCTTAGGGGAGATTGTCTTTCTTTCAGTATCAGTCATATCTTCCTTTTTATACTATGTCTAACTGATAGATATCCCCAGTACCGCCTTGAGCAACGCAAGGAATCCCGAGTCTATAGCCCAGAATGCCAGTGCGAAAACTGCGCAGGCAAGCAGGACTACTACCGTGTATGAACCCAGTTCTTTCTTGGTGGGCCACACGACTTTTTTCATTTCCAATCTAACGCCTTTGAAATATTCTTTCAAACTGCGTCTTTCCCTTTTAGGAGTTCCTGCTTTGGCCCTCTTTTTGGCTCTTTCCATGTTCGTGGCGGAAGCTGTGTTTTTTTCCTTTTTAGGCTTTGCCATCTTAATGCTCCTTACCTGTTATTTTGTTTCTTTATGAAGCGTGTGCTTCTTACAAAAAGGACAGTATTTATTGAATTCGACTCTGTCCGGGTCGTTCTTTTTGTTCTTGATCGTGTTGTAGTTCCTCTGTTTACATTCCGAACAAGCAAGGGTAACCTTTACTCTCATGATTCTTCTTGTCCTCCATTCACTCAAAACCAGAGCTCTTTGCGTCAAGCTCTGTGAAAAGTCTCATAAAGTTACCTGGTAATGATATATCAAGTCCATGGCTCTTGTCAAGGACGAATATGGTCCTGGCGGTGTGCATGTTGTACATTAGTCAATGATGTAAGACCTGATCTGTAAAAAAGAAAAAGACCATGTGGTATTATCAAAATAGATAACCAAAAATACTTATATCGAATGTGGCCGGCTACTATGCTTCAAGCTGTGAGCGTTTCTCTAAAGGCGATATCCAGCCGAGCACAGCCATCGGGATCCTGTTGGATCGACGCATGTACCTTCCCATCTGCTCCTTCAAATCGTCGAAAGAGTAGCAGCTGAGGAAGTTGTAAAAACGCTCCTGATCGTTCCTGTGGCTGCGTTGGGCCTTACCGTTGTGCCATGGAGTCCTTTGGCGGATCAGTTTGTGAGCTGTCCCGGTCCTTTCACAAAATCTGTCAAAGGGATGGATACGGTCGTACTCTTTTGGATATGTGAACTCGAAACCGTTGTCAGTCCGGATGATTTCGGGTCTGTAACCAAAGTGATCGGTCGCCCGCTTGACGAAATCGATGGTGCTGTAACTGCTTTGCTCGCGGTATGGATATATGAACCTTTCCCGTGATGCTTCATCTACCATCGTGTATTGGTAGAACTTATCGGGCATCTCGCCTACATAGCAGGCGGAAGGGACATGTTTCACGTCCATTTGCCACTTTACACCCGGAGAGCAGGGAGTGTGATACTTTTGCGGTTTCCGCTTCTTCTTGGCAGAAGGAGCTTTAGAGGAAAATCCCATAGCCTTGAATATCCTGTAAAGGGAGCCGGGGTGCCCGGTATATCTCTTTTGTGAGCGGAGTTTGCCATACATCTCACAGATGGATATATGCGGATTCCTTCGGTGCAGATTCCTGGACCATTTGAGTTCCGTTTCCGCATGGGCGTTCGGATGAGGAGCCAGCGGTCTGTGATACTTATCTGTGAGAGAGTCTCTTGTCCCGTCGAACCGTTTGTCCCAACGCATCAGAGTATGGTATCTCCGACAGACGAATCGTACGGAGAAGCTGCTGCGGTACAGTTTTACGGCATAAAATCTTGTATCGACAGTGTATGGCAAATATTACACTGTTCATAGCGATTGATAGTCCTTTCATTGGATTTTTATGGTCAAACCATTTTAACGGACCCGATCGCTTTTTTCTATCCCGGAGGTCTCATATCTATTGTAAAGCTACAAAATTCTTGTAGCCCACAAAAATCTTTGTAATGTGATAAGACATATGTTACAGAATAAAAGATAAAGAGAGATACTTTGATATAATGTTTTCGATCAAAAAAACAACAACCAAAAGGAGTATC
>CASDUO010000040.1 GCA_949284065.1 uncultured Bacillota bacterium | reverse complement strand
TACAAGTGAGAGGGAACTGAAGGAGCAGGTGCGAAAGCACAAAGATCGCTATAACAATACGGCGAAATACTGTTTAGGCTTTAAAAGCCCGAACCAGATCGTAGAAGAGTATTTCTCAAAGTGTAACATATGTCTTGACAGTTAAGATGCAATGGCCCTTCCTGTCCAAAAGGACCGTTGACTAATGCGACGATAAAGATTAAAATATAGTCGTTCATCGGAGGTAAGTTATTCAGAGGAAATAATGAGCCGGATAAGATGGCGGGTGGGATCCCCGTGGTCTTATCCGGTTTTTTTGGAGGAGGAAAGAAAGCGATATGACCGTAAGAGAACAAAAATTCTTGAAGACGAAAGGTATGATAGCCTTCGTGGCTTTTATGAATATGATCGTGCCCCTTTCTCTCGATATGTACCTTCCTGCAGTGCCTCATATGACCCGTGTGTTCGACACTACCGAGACGGTGGTGAATTTCACCCTGGTGGGATTTTTCTTTTTCATGGCCGTGGGGATACTCATATTCGGACCGCTGAGCGACAGCTACGGGCGGAAGCCCCTATTGATACTGGGCACTGCCATATACATGATAGCCAGCGGAGCCTGTGCCCTTTCCCCTACTATAGGGTTCATGATCGCCGCCAGGATCGTCCAGGCGCTGGGAGCAGGATGTATGATGGCCATAGCAACGGCGCTGATCAAGGACTGTTTTGAGCCCGGGACCAGGAGCAGAGTGCTGGCAGTATCCCAGGCAATGTCTGTTATCGCTCCTATGCTGGCGCCTATAATAGGGGCATGGATAATAACTCTGTCGGGGTGGCGGGCCACCTTTTGGGTCCTCGTCATACTGTCAGGGCTCTGCCTCATAGTGGACTTTCTCATGGTGGAGCCTCTGAGGAAAGAGGACAGGAGCAGGGGCAGCCTTATGGCCGGTATCAAGGGTCCTCTCAAGATCGCCAAAAACAAGGCCTTTTCCGTCTACCTCCTGACGGTATCCCTCATAACCGCTCCTTACATGGCATACATATCCGTGTGCTCCTATATCTATATAGACTTTTTCCAAATGTCGGAGACCACATACAGTTACTATTTCGCGGCCAATTCGGCGGTTGCCATACTGGGCCCGATACTTTATCTGCGCACTGAGAAAAGGGTATCTCCCAAAACTTTCATGAACATGTGCATATTCGTTTCCCTGGCCAGCGGCATACTCATATTCACAGCGGGGAAAGCGGCCGCTCTGGTATTCCTCCTCTCATATATGCCTTTTACCGTTTTGGAGAGCGCCATAAGACCTTTCAGCACCGCCATACTCCTGGAGCAGCAGGAGGGCGATACCGGATCCGCTTCAGCACTGATAAACTTCACCCATACGGTGATGGGCAGTCTGGGCATGCTTTTGGGAGCCCTGCCATGGGCTGATTTCGTGACGGGACTGGGGATATTGCTGACTGCTTTCGTATCGGCTGCCCTTCTGGGTTGGGTGTATATACTGAAGTCGGGTATAGAGATAAAAGGGCTCACCGTACCGCGAAAAGGGGGATGAAGGATGGGAATATCGGGGACCCATACCCATATGGACGGTAACATGATATAATATTCGGAGCGATGATTTTGAAAAAGGAGGTTCCTATGCATTCTTTATCGGCTTATTCACCTGAAAATCTGAGACGCTATGTGATGATAAGTTACAGCTGGATGATGACGGGACTTGTCATAACTTTTGTCGTGTCTTTCATCATGTATCAGACAGGGATATTCTGGACCATGCTGAATACGTTCCCCTATCTTTGGATCATACTCGCGGTGGCGCAGATCGCCATAGTGATAGGTTTTGTGTTCCTGGCCGACCGGGTATCTGCAGGTGCGATGAAAGTCATGTTCATAGCATATGCAGTCACTTTGGGGATAACTCTCACTTCCATTGCATACACATATGACGTGGCTTCCATATCGGCGGCCTTCCTGGTGAGCGCGCTCTTCTTTGCCGGACTTTCCATACTGGGGATGACTACGAAAAAAGATCTGACGCGTCTGGGATACATATGTATAGTGGCCCTCATAGTACTGGTGCTGTCCCAACTGCTCATGATGTTTCTGCGTGTGCCTATGGACATACGTTTCATCAGCGTCATAGGGCTTTTGATATTCGCCGGCCTGACAGCATGGGATGCTCAAAGGCTGCAGCGTATGCTTTTGAGCAGCAGCGGCAATGAGATGGCCCAGGAAAAAATAGCCATATATATGGCGTTGGAGCTGTATCTCGACTTTATAAACATATTCCTCTACCTGCTCCAGCTTTTCGGAAACCGCAGATAGGTATATCATGTTACAGAAAAAGGGAAACAACAGAACCATAGGGACTCTCGTGGTGCTTTTGGCCGCCCTGCTCTTTTCATCTCAGGTGGTCTTCGGGAAGCTCCTTTTGGAGTACGGACTTTACGGATTGGATATGAGCCTGCTCCAGTATCTGTGGGGACTCATAATAATAAGCTGTATCATCACCTTTTCCGGCAAGTGGGAGACCGTGAGGAGGGAAAGCCGAGGCAACCTGGCCAGGCTCTGCGCCATGGGAGCCTTTTCCGCTCTCTGCACAGTGTGCTTGTTCGTCGCCCTGGAAACGGTCAACGCAGGCATCGCTTCCATGCTGCTGTTCACCAACCCGGTATATATATGTCTGTTTTTTATGATCACCGGCA
This sequence comes from uncultured Bacillota bacterium, assembly GCA_949284065.1. Classification (GTDB taxonomy): domain Bacteria; phylum Bacillota; class Clostridia; order Peptostreptococcales; family Anaerovoracaceae; genus CASDUO01. The sequence goes on along the minus strand of CASDUO010000040.1, from coordinate 7,866 downwards.
TCAAAAAGGTGGGGAGATGGAACAAAGCGGCCCTTGTGATCGCTTTTGCCGGCAGTCTGCTGGTGCTGAACGTCTTCGGCACTTCGGCAGAGGAGATCTCTTACGTAGGCATAGGATTCGGCCTCGTTTCGGGCATAGGCTATGCAGCCTATTGCATTTTTTATGATCTTAAAGTGTCCGGGTTCGATCTGATGACTACCAATTTCTTTTTGCAGCTCACAGCTTTCCTCATAGTGTCCGTCCTGGATATGGATTTTTATCCGTCTATCTTAAGCCTTCCTGTAGAGGCGCTGATAATGACCATGGTCATGGCCCTTTTCTGCGGAGTGGCTCCTCTGTTCTTCCTGTTCTGGGGCATGAGGACCATAGGCTCGGAAAAGGCCGGGATAATAGGTGTGTCGGAGCTGCCATTCACCCTGGTGGTGGCGTTCCTGGTCCTGGGAGAGACTATGGATGGTCTGCAGCTCATAGGCATATTTCTCGTGGTGCTCGCTGTGCTGGTATTACAAAAAGATATGTGATGAGGGAACGGAAAAAACCGAAAGGGCCTGATGATATCATCCTCCGAAAAACAGATGGCTGATCAGTATCCTCACTCCTATGATCATGAGGACGATCCCACCTACTATTTCCGACGGACCTTTGAACCTTACACCGAAAAGCCTGCCTGCAGTGACTCCGAATGCTGCAAGGACGAAGGTGGTCACTCCTATGAGTCCGCAGGCAAAGCCTATGTTCACCTTGAGGAATGCGAAAGAAACTCCCACGGCAAGGGCGTCTATGCTGGTGGCGACGGCCGCGGGAAACATGAGCGACGACTTGAATTGATCCGTCTTGCACGAAACGTCCCCATCGCCGTCACCTCTGACGGCCTCCCATATCATCTTACCGCCGATGAAGGAAAGGAGTATGAAAGCCACCCAGTGATCTATACCGGATATCATATTGCTGAAGGCCGATCCTGCTATGAAACCGATAAAGGGCATGAGGGCCTGAAAAAATCCGAACCACAGACCGGCCGTGATATTGTATCTGATATTAGCTTCTTTGAGACTCAGTCCTTTGCACACAGAAACCGCAAAGGCGTCCATGGATAGGCCTACGCCTATCAAAAAAATCTCAGTTACGCTCATAGATAATAGCGTCCCTCGGGACATTCCCTCCAAAAACTCATACTCTCACAGGGCCTTTTTTACAAGGCTTTGTCATATACTACTATACTCCCATGCTCAGACTATCCTGTTGAGCTTTTTGCCGTCGAGAAATGCTTTGAGATTCTCGAAGGAGACAGTCACTATTTTTTCTCTGGCCTCCCTGCTCATCCAGGAACAGTGAGGGGTCATGAGACAGTTGGGACACTCCAAAAGAGGATGTCCTTCCTTCATGGGCTCCTTTTCCAGCACATCCAGGACCGCCGCGCCGATGATCCCTTTCTTCAGACCTTCGGCCAGGTCTTCTTCGTTCACTATGGGCCCCCGTGCACAGTTGATGAGCAGGGCATCGTTTTTCATCAGCGCCAGGGCGTCGCTGTTTATGAGTCCGCGGCTCTCGTCGGTCAGGGGACAGTGAAGGGTCACTATGTCGGAACGTTTGAGGAGATCTTTCAGGTCGGTGAATTCTCCAAGGTCGGTCTCTTTTTTCGTCCTGCTGTTTATGAGGACTTTCATGCCGAAGGCGTTGGCTATGGCGGCCACCTTACGGCCTATGTTGCCGAAGCCCACTACGCCTATGGTCTTTCCGAAGAGTTCGTTCTGGGCGAAAGGGGAAAAGCAAAAGTCACGGCTGGCGACCCAGCCTCCTTCCCTCACGATGGCTCCCGTTTCCCGGACCCGTCTGTAATTATCCAGTATGGCGGCGAACACGAACTCGGATACGGCATTGGTGGAATAGGCCGGTATATTGGTGACCGCTATGCCTCTTTCGGCTGCGGCGGCCACATCCACGTTGTTGTATCCGGTAGCAAGGACACCTATGTATCTCAGTTCCGGACAGGAATCCATGATATCTCCGTCGATCTCCACTTTGCTTGTGAGTATACAGTCAGCTCCTTTGATGCGCTCTGCCACCTGGCTGTATTCACAGCGGTCATGATATTCGGCCTGGCCTATTTCGTGAAAGCCTTTCCACTGAAGATCTTCCAGGACTATGGTGTATCCGTCTAATATAACTGTTTTCATCGCTTTTGCCCTTTCATATGGTTGTATCATGTGCGGCGTCGTGCAGATGCCGGCAGCAAGCCTTTCCGTCATATCAGAAAGGCGAGATGATACCTTTCGCCAGCAGTACGATGGCCACCACGAACATGACTATCAGTATGACGGCCACGACCTTGTCATATATTTTCGGGAAGATAGGGCCGTCGTTGTCTTCTTTTCTCTTTGCTATGTATAGGATGATGCCGGGGGCGTAGAGCAAAGCGCATATGAGCACATAGGATATGCTGGAAGCGTAGAGCATCCATACCCCGTATATGGCGCCTAAAATTGCGAAGAACCATACTATCGCTTTTTTCCCGCCGGACAGCCCCTCTGTGAGCTCTCCCGTTCCGCATGATTTCACTGCGAAGAATGCGGAGAGCATGTAGGGGATCATTATGGATATGGTCGACAGATAGTAGCAGCTCTGGAACGCAGCTTCGTTCATCAAAGCCAGCACCAGGAAGAACTCTACTATGACTGCGCTGAATATGATGGAGTTGATAGGTTCTCCGTATTTGTTCTCCTTGAGGAAGATCGAAGGGAAGCATCCCTGTTTCGCAGGTCCGAAGGCGCTGTCGGCACAGAGTATCATGTAGGTGAAAAGCGCTCCGCCTACGGAAATGAACACTGCCACATTCACGAAGGTACCGCCCCAGGGACCTACTATAGCCTCCATCACTCCCGCCATGGAAGGCCAGGGGAGAGCGGCAAGCTCCTCATTGGGCAGCACGCCCATGGAGAGGAAGGATATGAGGAAGTAGAGGAGGAACATCGAGACGAAGGAGATCACCGTGGCGTTGCCTGCCGTTTTCATATCTTTGGCGCGGGCGGAGATGACTACGGCTCCTTCTATGCCGATGAATATCCATACTGTGGTGAATATGGTCGCTTTTATCTGGTCGAAAAGGGATATCCCCGAACCTGCACCGGTGAAGTTGTCGGTGAAGGTGTCCCAGCTGAAGGCTCCTGCGAATATCCCGGCTATTACCAGGAATACGATGGGGATGACTTTGGCCACGACTACGAACGCGTTGATCACAGTGGCCTGGCTCACGCCTCTCATGAGCAGCAGAACGAAAAGCCACAATATGACAGAAGCGCAGATTATAGATGTGAGAGAGGTGCCGGTCCCGAAAATAGGGAAATGTCCGCCGAGATTCCCGAAAAAAGCCACGAAAAACGAAACCATGGCTAAAATAGCGCTTATCCAGTAACCCCATGCGGAGTTGAACCCTATATATGAACCGAAACCTTCTTTTGCATAACTGTAGATACCTGATGTGAGATCAGGTCTCACAAGACTCAGGCGGTAGTAGCACATGGTCAGTGCCAGCATGCCTATGAACGTTATGCCCCATCCTATGAGAGTCGCCAGTGTATGGGCTCCCGCTGCTGCAAAGTCACCTGAGATGGTGAAGATGCCGCTGGCGATCATACATCCCAGAGCAAAAAATACCAGGGGGAACAACCCTAATTTTTTTTCATTGTTTTCCATGATATACCTCCGTTGAAAAACAGGTCAGCGTCTTTGAATAATCTACACCAGTAGTAAGTAGCGTGTCAACTTGCCGGAGAGGTTCCGACAAAATATTGATTTTTCCGACAAATCTATACATAATAAAATTGCGGCGGGGTCCGAAAAAGCCTCATGGACGCAAAGAAGAAACGGGAAGAGGACGACACGGGGAAAGATGTATGAATGAAAAGCGGAACAGTTTGAGCAGGGTCCTGGGCCGCACCGATGTGCTGGCCCTGGGTTTCGGTACTATCGTAGGCTGGACATGGGTGGCGCTGGCGACCACCTGGCTCACGGAGGCCGGTTTTCTTGGCGCCATAACGGCTTTCACTGCTGCTTCCGTGATCATTTTCGGCGTGGGGCTACTTTACGGCGAGCTCACCTCAGCTCTTCCCCTCGCAGGAGGAGAGCTGGTATACGCATACAGGGCCACCGGATTCAAAGGGGGCTGGGCAGTGGGATGGATACTGGCCTTTGCATATATCGGGGCGGCATCCTGGCAGAGCATAGCCCTGGCTACTGCGGGCAATGCCATTTTGCCCATGGAAAACAGCATGCCGGTGTGGGAGATACAGGGGAATACGGTATATCTTTCCTGGGCCCTGATAGGCATGACGGGATCGGCCATAGTGATGCTCCTGAACCTGTTCGGCATAAGGCCGGCCATAATATTCCAGGTGATGATAACAGCGGGCATATTCGTAGTGGTGCTGATCGTGTTTTTCGGAGGACTCACGTTCGGCGATACCGGCAACATAACAAATCATTTCACTTCCGGAGACGGGTTCATATATGTGTTCCTGATGGTGCCCTCCATGATGATGGGATTCGATGTGATACCTCAGGCGGCGGAGGAAATGAATATACCTCCAAAGGAAATAGGGAGGGCCATACTGACATGTATGGTCGTAGGTTCGCTTTTTTATATACTGATAATGGTGGGGCTGGCTCTTTCCGCGCCCATAGAAGTGCAGGTGTCGGGCACTGTGCCTGCTGCCGATACGGTGTCTTATGCCTTTGGTGACAGCCGTTTCGGGACTGTGGTCATAATAGGCGGCATATTCGGCGTGCTCACATCCTGGAACGGATTTTTCATGGGAGCCACCAGACTCATATTCGCAATGGCGAGAGCGGGGATGCTCCCGAACATATTCGGGTGGATCCATCCAAAGTACAAAACGCCCTGGGGAGCTATATTCCTCGTGGGAGGTATATGTATACTGGCTCCTCTGTTAGGCTCGGGAGCGCTCATATGGTTCGTGGACAGCAGCGCCTTTTGTGTGGTTCGTAATACTGCGCAGGAGGGAGCCTTCACTGGACAGGCCTTTGAAAATACGGCACGGGGAAAAGATAGGAGCGGCCATGATATTGCTGACAGCATCGTATTTCATGGTGTATATCCTGGAGATGATAGATAACGAACATATAGCCGAGGACGGTATACTCATCTGCGGGTGGCTGATCCTGGGCATCGGCTTTTACGCAAAAGCCAAGAGGGAAAGAAGATACAGCGAGAGGGAAATGGAAGTAATGGTGTTCGGTGAGAAATATGCGAGAAAGATATGAAGGGGACAATGTTGCCATGAGGACCAGACTGAAGGCGGGCATAGTCACAGTGTGCCTGGTCTTTTGCGTGGTTGCCATCGCAGTGTACGTGAACATTACCGACCCCTATGAATTCACCGAGATCGAAAGACATACACCGGATCTTACGAAAGAGGAAAAAGAATATATAAAAGAGAATCCTCTGGTAGAACTTGAAATGTCCAATGACGCGAAAAATCTGGGGACGGAATTCCTCCACACCTATCTCAACTCCATATTCGGCCCGTCAGGGTTCAAGGTCGAACTGAAAGATATGGGGGAAGGTGAGGAAAGTGTCGGCAGTCTGGTCATAATGAACGATGAGATCCGGGACCGGGTAGACGAGCTGGATTTCACCGCCTCCATAATACAGCTGAGCAAGGGGATGTATGTAAAGAAGGATGTGGATCTGTCAAAGCCCTATCTCACCGGAATAAATGCAGGAGGATATTTCAGCGAAGAGGAGGAGGACAGGATAACTTATGAGGGGAAAGAGATACGTTTTAAGGAGGCGTCGGATGCCGACGAGGCTGTGGACATGGCTGAAAAGGGAGGATATGATTGTGTGATCGGATGTTCCGCAGTCATACTGGAAGCTATGGAGGAGGCAGGCATACAGGACAGATACAGGACTCCCGGAGGTGATCCGGACCGGACGAATCTGTGTATAGCGATCCCTAGATCCGACTCCGATATATACGATATAATGAACAGCTGTATCGTCAGCGTGGACCGGGAGACTCTGATGAACGACGCCTGGGAAAGCAGCCGCGGTGTCCCTTATATGATCACGGAAAACAACAGATATGAGGACTCTCTCATACTCGTGGTGATAGTTTTTGCCGCAGTCCTTTGCACTTTCATCCTCTACTATATCTCCAGCAGGAGACTTTACGGAGAACTGGATGAACGCATGCAGCAGCTTACCAGCAGCAAGATGGAAATGCAGACCACCTTCAACGGAGTCTCATATTACATGGCGGAGATCTCACCGGAGGGAGATATACTGGATATAAACAAGGCGTTCCTGACCTATGTGGGCAGAGGATGTCTGGGAGAAAACATCACTGCGGTGATGGATCTGTCTTCCGAAAACACTGCAGTGATACAGGATATGATAAGGAGCGTGGCGGAAAATGAAAAAGGCGAGAGCAAGGAGATAATCCTGGACAAACAGATACTGGAGATAAGTATATTCCCAGTGTCCGACCTTAAAGGAGGCGTAAGCAAACTGCTGTTCATGGCCGAGGACGTCACAAGGGTCAATATGGCTGAACGGCAGATGATACAGGATAACAAAATGATAGCCGTAGGCCAGCTGGCGGCAGGCATGGCTCATGAAATAAAGAATCCTCTGGGCATAATAAAGAATTACTGTTATGTGCTCAAGAACATGAAAGACGAGGGTGCAAAAAGACAGGCTGTAGCGGGCATAGAAAAGGCCGCAGACTCCGCCGGCAGGATAATAGACACGGTCCTGGATTTTTCGAGAGCATCAGGCAGGAAAAAGGAAAGAAAGAACATAGGCACCCATATATCCGGGCTGCTCATGATGAACGATGCCATGATCAGGGAAAAAGAAATATCGGTATCCCTGGAGTGTGAAGAGGATTTTGCCGTGATGATGGCGGTGGAATCCTTCGATATGATATTGGTGAACCTTATCAAAAACAGTGTGGATGCAATGGATGAAAAGGGAAAGTTGACTATCAGGGCAGCGCAAAACAGTGAAAGGGGAGAATTCACAGTGCAGGTCAGGGATACGGGCCCGGGCATAGACAAATCGGTGATAGACGATATATTCAATCCCTTTTTCACCACGAAAAAAGAAGGCACGGGGTTGGGACTTTATATAGTGTATAATGAAGTGCAGAAGATGGACGGAAGTATAAGAGTAACGGAGACATCATACGAGGGGACGGCTATCGAGGTGACTTTGCCCATAGAGGCCGGGGAGGAATGATATGACGAATCACACTTTTGACATTTTGGTGGTGGATGATGAGAAGGAATACGGGGAAGTATTGAAGATCATACTGGAAGAAAAGGGATACAGTGTGGAAAATTCCACGTCGGGGACCGAGGCTTTGGAGAAAATGGGAAGACGGGATTTCGACCTTGTCATAACGGATCTGAGGATGCCGGATATGGACGGTAGAGAGCTCCTGGGAGAGATAAAAAAGGGAGGATATGACAGCGAAGTGATCCTCCTTACGGCCTACGGCACCATAGAACAGGCTGTGGATGCCATGAAGGCCGGAGCCTATACTTATGTCACTAAAGGAGGTGATCCGGAGGAACTGCTCATGGAGGTGGCAAAGATAAGAGAGGCCAAGAAAGTCAGAGAATATAACCGGCTTTTGGAAGAAAAAGTCATGGGCGGAGCCATGATGGAAAGCCGGGATCCAAAGTTCAGGCAGATGATGGAACTAGCAGAGCGGGCAGCCCAAAGCGACTCCAACATACTGATGCTGGGCGAATCAGGGGCGGGGAAAGAGATCCTGGCCTCGTTCATACACAGCAAGAGCGCACGGCGCAAAGAGGGCTTCATGGAAATAAACTGTCAGG
>CASDUO010000039.1 GCA_949284065.1 uncultured Bacillota bacterium | reverse complement strand
GCGTCGTCTTTCCGTGGTCTACGTGTCCTATCGTCCCTATGTTGATATGGGGTTTGGTACGTTCAAATTTCTCTTTTGCCATCTTTATTCCTCCTAAATAATGGTAACTTATACGCTGCTTGAATTGGAGCTGTTGAGCAGACTCGAACTGCCGGACCTCTTCCTTACCAAGGAAGTGCTCTACCTACTGAGCTACAACAGCGTGTCAACGCCGTTATAATACATTATTTCCCCTGTTATGTCAACGATTTATATGCCTCACGATCCGGCCTTCCGGCAAGTCTGTCCAAGGGTTTTTGCTTCTTTTTCGGCCCTACTGCAGTTCCCCTTTTCTTTCTCTTTTACCTTAGGTCTTCTGGCGCCTTTTTCTTTCCCTGTCCCTTTTTTCGCATGTGTTCCTTACTTGACTTTTGATCGTTTTTAGGTTTTTTTAGGAATTTAGGTTATACTGTTCACCAAGGCTCCGGCACATCCCGGCCGGGATGGGTACGGGTCCCGAAGTAAAAGCTGTTATTTTGTGAAGAAAGAGGTATTATATGAACAACAATAATAAAACCGGCATGCCGAAACTGTCTATCCTGTTCTACGTGATGGCGATAGTATTTTTGGCACTATTCATATTCCTTGCAATTTACTCTATACAATATCTTTCCTCATACTATTCCAGTTATGGGATCTCACTGAGCAGCAGCATGGGAGAGACATTGCAGTATGTACTCAGTAATTCCGCTTCTTATCTGGCCTTTGCACTTGTTTTCCTGGGCATTGCAGAACTGGTCAGGAGACTCGATCTGATAATACCGGCAGAAGCAAAACTGTCAAGGCTGGATAAAGAAAAGGCTCGTGAACTGAGGAGGCAGAACAAGGCGAAAGCAAAGCAGGAAAAGGCGAAAGCCAAGGCCGCCGCTGCTGAAGCGAAGAAAGAGGAAAAGGGGAAAGAGGATAACGGATCTGAAAATAAATAGCCGGCCGTAAAAATCAGCCGGTTATATGGGCCAGTACCTTTTTTCGGATGCGTTCCATGGCGTTATATACAGACTTGGGATTCTTTCCCAAGTCTTTTGCTATCTGTTCGTAACTCTTGCCGCTCATATAAGCGTTCCAGACATCTATCTCCAAACGGCTGAATTCCCCTACGCCGCTTTTTTCCAGATCCACCAGCATATCTCTGATGAGGGTCAGCATAAGCGGATCTATTATGGTCTCATCCGATATGGCATCTTCAAGGGTCCTGTCTTCATTTTTCCCCTCATTTTCATATATGGATATGGACGTGTTCAAGGGGTCGTGCTTTTTTCTAGATGCGGATCTGATGGCAGACAGTATCTGTCTGTCTATGCACAGTGACGCAAAAGTTTCGAAAGACGCATCGCGGTTGGGGTCATACTTCTTTATAGCCTTGAACAACCCTATCATGCCTTCCTGGACTATGTCCTCTTTTTCCGCTCCCATCATATAGTAGGCCCGGGCCTTCTTTCGGGCCTTGCCGGTATACTGTCTGATGAGGTGCTCCATGGCCCAATCATTGCCGTCCTGAGCCAGCACGGCCAGATCTTCATGAGTGAGCCCTGCCAGATCCTTATTCTCCATCTCTCTGCCTCCTGACTTCGTATATCAGGATGGCTGCCGCTGCAGAGGCGTTGAGGGAACTGATCTTACCTTCCATAGGTATGGAAAGCACGAAGTCGCAGCTTTCTCTCACCAGTCTCCTTATCCCTTTTCCCTCGCTCCCGACTACGAGGCCTACGGGCCCTGTAAGGTCCCTACCTGTGTATCTTTCACCGTCCATGTCACAGGCGCCTATCCACAAGCCTTCTTCTTTGAGCCGGTCTATGGTCGCGGAGATATTGGTGACTCTGGCCACCTTCATATATTCCACAGCGCCGGCCGATGCCTTCTCACATGCTGCAGTTACGGGAGCGGAATTCCTTGTCCCTATTATCACTCCGTGGGCTCCGCCGCATTCGGCGCTGCGTATTATGGCCCCCATGTTTTGGGGATCTTCTATGCCGTCGCATATGACGACGAAAGGATCCTGACCCTTCTCCCGAGCTGCCTCCAGTATCTCATCCAATGTGGAGTATCGGAACTCCTCAACGAAAGCGACGATCCCCTGACTACCGGCGCCGAAGCTCTCGTCTATATCCTTCCTGTCCCTGTACAGTACTGTCACTCCCTTGTCTTCAGCCAGGCTGCATATATCCTTTATATATCCTTTCCCGCCTTTTGCCGCTACGATCTTTTCCATCCTGCGCCCGCTCCTAAGAGCTTCCATGACAGGATTCCTCCCTGTGATCATATCCGCCACGCGGCCCTCATCCTGTTTTTTTCCGTTTCTGTTCTTTTTTTGTTTTTTATTTTCTTTCATACTTCGTAAACCTGTAACCTACACCGTTTTCCTCCATAAGCTCGCTCCTCCACGAACATACGAACTCTTCATCCCGGTCCAGGTCTTTGAAATAGGTATCTGCGGGGAAAGCTCTCTCCATACGGGTCACCAGCACTTCCGAACAATAGGGGAGGAATATGTCATATATCTCTCCGCCACCGGCTACCACTATGTCTTCACCTTCTCCTTCCATCCTGAGTACATCCTTCGGATCCCTGCAGATCTCACACCCTTCTTTTTCATATTCTCCGTTCCGGGTGAGCACTATGGTCCTCCTGCCCGGCAAAGGTCTGCCTCCCGGAAGGCTTTCCAAGGTCTTTCTCCCCATCACGAGGACCTTTCCCAGAGTTTTTTCCTTGAAATATCTAAGGTCTCCCGGTATGTGTGCGAGCAGTTTCCCCTCTGCTCCTATTGCCCAGTTTTTGTCTGCCGCAAGTATAGCTTTCACGATCTTTTCCTCTCTATATGGCTATGGGTATATTCTTTATCTGAGGATTGTTCCGGTAATCTTCCACTTTTATATGGTCCACGGTGAACCGGTAAAAATCCTTGATGTCCGGATCCAGACTGAATTTAGGCGCAGGATACTGGGGCCTTTCGATGATCTCCTCTATGATGGGTATGTGTCTATCGTATATATGGGCGTCGCTTATGACATGTACCAGCTCTCCCGGCACCAGACCGCTGACCTGGGCCAGCATATGTACGAGCACAGAGTACTGCACCACGTTCCAGTTGTTGGCTGCCAATATGTCCTGGGATCTCTGGTTCAATATGCCGTTCAGTTTGTTCCCTGTGACGTTGAAGGTCATACTGTAAGCGCATGGCTCCAGATTCATTTCGGAAAGATCTGCAAAGTTGAATATATTTGTCATTATCCTCCTGGAATAGGGGGTGTTTTTCAAGAGCCATATCACATTGTCCACCTGATCCATCTCCCCCTGGGCGAACTTATACTTTTTGCCCATCTGATAGCCGTAGGCCTTTCCTATGCTGCCGTCCTCATCGGCCCACTGATCCCAGATATGGCTGGACAGATCTTTTATATTGTTGGATTTTTTCTGCCATATCCAAAGCAGCTCATCTGTAGCCGACTTTATGGGCGTAGGCCTCAGTGTCAATGCGGGGAATTCTTCCTGCAGATCGTAGCGGTTCACCACTCCGAATTTTTTGATGGTGTGAGCAGGAGTACCGTCTTCCCACTTCGCCCGCACTGTCTGCCCTTCTGTGGAAAACCCGTTCTCCAGGATATCTTTACACATATCTACGAATATGACATCTGCTTTCGACATTGTTTTGTCCTTCCTTTCCCGATACGTTGCTGCGGTCTCGCCGCAGGGCTCCCATCAAAAGAATATATATTTCACCCCAAGGGCTATGAGGCCGAGGATTATTATTATGAGATAGGTCTTTTCATTTTCAGACCACTTATGCTCCTTGCCTTCGGCTTTTTCTTTTTCCAGCTGTTCTTTGTAACGCTTTTCGTTATCTTTGCCGTATTCGCGGCTGGTGATCCAATAATCCATCAGAAACCTGCCTGCTTTGTTCCTTACCTGCTTTCGAGGCTTGTTTTCTCCATCCGCCTCCGGCCTTTTGTTTTCATTCTCCTTCATCGATCTCTCCGATAATATCTACTGCTTTCGCCATTATTTCCGTCAGCCTCTCCTCTTGCCCGGAAAGGTACAGATACCCTACCAGGGCCTCCATTCCCGTGGCCCATTTATAGTCGATTATATCCGCGTTTTTCGCCTTGCTCGCCGTCTTTTTGTTGCGGGCCCTTTTCACCAGATCCTTTTCATCTTCCTCAAGCTCATGGAACATTGTCCTTATGGCTTTCGCCTGAGCAGGCGCCTTCACATATCTCACCGCCGCCCTGTTGGCTCTGTCGGTGCGCTCTATCCCGCCGGATATCACCATTTTCCTTATATACAGATCGTATACGCTGTCTCCCACGAATGCCAGGTTCCCGGTGTTCATCCTGTATATATCCATGCTACTCCTTTATTATCTGGACTCCTTGGGGAGTGTCTTTCAGGGTTATACCTCTTTCTTTGAGCATGTCCCTTATTTCGTCGGCTCTGGCATAGTCCTTGTTCTTTCTCGCCTGCTGTCTTTCATCCACAAGATCCTGTATCTCCTTGTCCACTCCTTCTTCTTTTTTCTGGAGCAGCCCCAGCACATCACAAAGTTCCTGCAGGATGTGGAGAGCCTGTCTCGCATACTCTTTAGATGCTCCGTTTTTGGTCTGCCTGTTTATGTCGCCTATGAGGTCGAACACGGCAGTTATACCGTCAGCGGTGTTCAGATCATCATCCATGCACCTTATGAACTCCTGTCTATGTCTGTCGTAGCTTTTCAATCCATCCTTTTCTTCATCTGTGATGCCGTCACTGCCATTGGCTATGAGATGCTCCAGGTTGGCCTTTGCGTTCTCCATCCTCGCAAGGGAGTTTTTTGCCTGCTCCAAAAGCTCATCGCTGAAGTTGATAGGGTTCCTGTAATGTCCGGAAAGGAGGAAGAACCTCAGTACTTCTCCGCTGTAAGAACCCAGTATGTCCCTTACGGTGAAGAAGTTGCCTTTAGATTTGCTCATTTTCTGATCATCGATGGTTATGTATCCGTTATGCATCCAATATTTCGCGAAAGGCATCCCGTTATGGGCCTCCGACTGGGCTATTTCGTTTTCATGATGGGGAAAAGCCAGATCTCTACCTCCGGCATGTATATCCAAAGTGTCTCCCAGATATTTCCTGGACATGGCGGAGCACTCTATATGCCAGCCCGGTCTGCCCATTCCCCAAGGAGATTCCCAGGCGATCTCGTCAGGCTTTTTCCTCGCCTTCCAGAGAGCAAAGTCCAGAGGGTCTTTTTTCTTTTCCTCTATCATTATCCTGGCTCCCGCCTCGAGTTCGTCTATGTCCTGATGACTGAGCTTCCCGTACCCGTCGAAACGGCGGGTGCTGTAATATACGTCGCCGTCCACTTCATAGGCGTACCCTTTGTCTATGAGATCGGAAACGAAGGCGATTATCTCATCTATATTCTCGCTCACCTTTGGATGGGTCGTTGCTCTTTTGACGTTGAGGGCCTCCGCATCTTTGAAATATTCCTCTATGTATTTCTCGCTTACTTCAGGAGCCGTTATCCCCTCTTCCCTGGCCTTGTTTATGATCTTATCGTCTACGTCCGTGAAATTCTGTACGAAATTCACCTTGTTCCCTCTATATTCCAGATACCTTCTCAGGGTGTCGAAGACCACGAAAGGTCTGGCGTTGCCTATGTGAAAATAGTTGTAAACGGTAGGACCGCAAACATATATCTTTACATTATCTTTGTCCTGGGGGATGAATTCCTCCTTTTTTGCTGACATGGTGTTGTAAACTCTCATCTTATCTGTTCCCTCCTCGCTTCCGGTTCTTTTCATCTGACCTATGTTTAGGGTATGTATCTATCATCTGTCTCCGCTGCCGCTTTTCTCCGGCCTGTCACCGGCTGACTTCTCGGCAGCCACAGCTTTCCTGTCCATGGATTTTTCCAGCGCCGCTATGCGCCTGCGCAGGCACTCCAGTTCCACCGCTATAGGGTCGGGTATGTCGACCTGGTCCATGTCCTCAGTGGTCCTCTTCGGCCCTTTCACTATGGTCCCGGGTATACCCACTACAGTCGCTCCGTCCGGTACCTCTCTCAAGACTACAGAGCCGGCTCCTATCTTTACATCATTGCCCACCTTGAACGGTCCCAGCACCTTTGCGCCGCTGGACACTATCACTCTGTCTCCGATGGTGGGATGCCTCTTGCCTTCGTCTTTACCCGTACCGCCGAGAGTGGCTCCCTGGAATATGGTCACGTCATCTCCTATTTCCGTGGTCTCTCCTATGACCACTCCCATGCCGTGATCTATCACGAACCGCCTGCCTATTTTGGCTCCCGGATGTATCTCGATCCCCGTAAGGAACCTCGTGCTCTGAGATATTATCCTGGCCAGCATTTTACAGTTGTGCTCGTACAAAAAGTGGGCCGGTATATGCCACATCCTTGCCCATACGCCGGGACAGCAAAGGAACACTTCGAGCCCGTTCCTCGCTGCCGGATCCCTGTCCAGGACCGCCTTGATATCCTCCCTCGTGCGTTTGAAAAATGCCATCGATACATCCTCTCCTTTTCAAGCCCGGCTCTGCCGTCAGTAGTCTCCGTGGCCTCCGCCGGGGCCGTGATGATCCGAGCCTTTTGTGACTATAAGACCCATCTCCACAGCTATATTTTTGAAAAAAGCCTTTTCCTTGTCCGAATGCTCCTCATATATGCCTTCGATGCCCTCTATCCCTTCCTCTGCCAGTCCCCTGATCATCAGGGAAAAGTTCTCTCTGAATCCTTCAGTCTCTCTTTGTCCTATGTGCCTTATCAACCCCGGATGGGCGAGAACGGGTATGCCGCCGGCACCTTTTATGAGCTCTATGGCCTCCTGCGAAGGCAGCTTTTTCTTTTTGAGTCCCCTTATCTTTTCTCTCCTGAATATGCCGTCATCTGCAAAAGCCTCTCTTACATCCTGTATATATCCCTTCCTCATGAGGGCTCTGGCTATATCCGGTTTCCCCACGAAGTTCGTGGCCTTCCCTTCCAGGATGTCCTCATAGGTCAGATCGATGCCGTACTCTCTTATGGCCGAAATGAGTTTTTCGTTCCTCTCTCTGCGCCATCTGTCCATCAGCCGGCATTTTTCCGCCAGATCCTTTTCCTCTGTATCTATGTAATAGCCCAGTATATGCAATCCGATGCCCTGCGGTATATTCTTACCCTCATGGCCCGAAAATGAAAAGTCGCTTTCGGAAGATATCTCTATACCGGGTATGACACAGATCCCCATGGCTTTCCCCTTCTCCTCTGCGGCACGGACTCCGCCCATGCCGTCATGGTCGGTTATGGCCATGAGTTCGATACCTTTGCCTGCTGCCCATTCCACCATCTTTTCCGGAGAAAGGGTCCCGTCGGAATGATCGGTATGTATGTGCAGATCCTTTTTCCTGTCTTCTCCTTCTGTGTTCAGTATCTCTCTTCGATCCATTCTTTCATCACAGGGTCATCTGTGTCCTGCCGCCACTGCCGTCCTCCAGCGATGCTATCTGCGGCCTGCCACAGAGCCCTTTCAATATTTCTTGAAAAGTTTTCTCTGTCCCGCCACTTCGTTGGCCACCATCCCGGCAAGTATCATCAATATGGCAGATATGATGAAGGCCATGATGCCGAATTGCCGCAGCAGGGAATCCCCGAATATCTGCACCAGCATATCTCCGTTAGGCAGAGCCTTTCCCGCGAACAATGCGCTGAATGACTCCTGCAGAGGAGGTATCGCCCTTATGAGCAAAAGGATGCCTGCCAACACAAGAAAGCTTTTGCGGGACTTCCTGTAGGAATCCATGACCATCTCCCTGCCTTTGTTCCTTATGAGTATTATATACACCGCAATGATCCATATGAGCCCAAAGAACGCCACCAGACCGAAGATGTTTTCAAAAAGCCTGATATTGCTCATAAGTTCCTGGTCCAAAGGAGAAAAAATGTCTGCAGGCTCATATTCTATATCCTCCTTGAGCTGGAACACATCGGTCTTCATCTGCATGTAATCGCATATCATGTTGACCAGTTTTGTCTCATCTATGGGCGTAGTGAGATCATAAAGCACCTCCGTAGACTGGAGGTTGTATGAATATGTGTTCGGCATCCTCGACATTACGGTATCCGTGAGACAGATCGCAGTGATAGGTATCATCACGACCAAAGAGGCGGCCATCATCCTGTACCACGGTATCTCCTTTTGTGCCATGGTGTTCCGCCATGGATTTTTTCTGGAATTCTTTCTGTAATGTTTCATGATCTATACATATGATTCGAAATATATGGAGCGGCCAGGCTACCTGCGTCCTTCCTCCACCTCTTCCAAAAGTTTTACCGCTTCATCCATCCTATCTTCTCCGAAAACATCATAGCCCGCCTTCCTGAGACTTTCTGTGGTCAGTCCTTCCCCCGGTGTGAGTTCCCCGGAGAACGTACCATCATATATGACCTTAGTGCCGCAGCTGGGGCTTTTCTCTTTCATCAGGCATAGGGCGACACGGTTTTCATAGGCCAGTCTGAGGGCTTCTTCCGCTCCTTTCCTGTATTCCTCCGTAACGTCCCTTCCGTCTCTGGTCATTATCCTGTCCCCTATGCGCTGGGCATCGGTACGGGGCACAGGCAATCCTCCGGCGACTTCCGGACATATCTCTACCAGTCGTCTCTCTTCCTTCCACCTTTCGAACACCGGATGTTCCAAAGGTTTCGATTTCCCGTCATATCTGCACCTGCGACCGCAAAGACATGCGCTGACAAGTATCTTTCTCATCTTATGTCCCCCTTCTTACATCCCGTTCCGCCTTTACAGATCCTACGACCTGTCTATCCTCCGAAAAGTTCATTGGCATACCTCACCGAGCCCATAGCGTCGGCCGAGTATTTATCGGCTCCCATAGTATCTGCATATTCCTGGGTGAGCACCGCTCCGCCTACCATGACTTTCGTTCCGGGAGCCGCCTCCCTCAGCATCTTCACAGTCTCCTCCATGGACACTACGGTGGTGGTCATGAGGGCGGAAAGTCCTACCAGTCTGATACCGTCTCCTATGACTCTGTCCACTATGTCTTCGGGAGGCACGTCCTTACCCATGTCTATGACATCATACCCGTAGTTTTCCAAAAGAACCTTGACTATGTTCTTCCCTATATCGTGTATATCTCCTTTCACCGTAGCCAAAAGTATCTTGCCCTTGCTCTCGCCGGCCCGTCCCGAACCGAGTATGTTCTCCTTTATCCTGTCGAAGGCCGCCTTGGTTGCGTCGGCCGTCATGAGGAGCTGAGGCAGGAATATCTCTTTTTCCTCGAAAAGCCTGCCGGCATGATCCAGAGCCGGTATAAGGTCCTCATCTATTATATCCATAGGGGCTTTTTTCCCTAAAAGTTTCTCTGTGCACTTCCCCGCACTTTCCACCAGTCCGTTCAGTATGGAGTCGTATAGCATCTTCTCCGGATCCTGTCCCCCATCTTCGGTCCGGGTCTTCCCACCGGGCTCTTCCCGGCCGTCTTTTCCCCCGTAGGCTTTGATGTAGTCCAGACCCTGTCGGTCCAGACCTCTCAGCGCCATGAAAGCTCTGTAAGCCTGCATCATCTTTTCCTTGCCCGGATCGATGATCCCTGCAGAAAGTCCGTTCTCCAGGGCCAGAGTGAGGAATATGCTGTTTATATGGTCCCTGCAGGGCAGGCCGAAAGATATGTTGGATACTCCCAGGACAGTGTTCATACCCATCCCCTGTCTCACCCGGGAAAGGGCATCCAATGTCTATTACCGCCACCCTGCCTTCTGCGGTCTCCGGTATGCCTTCCTCATCCAGGGCGAGGCACACACAGACACCTCCGTATTTTTTCACCAAAGGGAACACTGCGTCCATGGACTCGGCCTTGCCGTTGACTGAATTTATCATGGCCTTGCCGTTGTAAAGCCGCAGGGCGGCTTCCATGGCTTTGGGATCCGCCGTATCTATCTGCAGAGGCAGGGAGGTCACCGCCTGTACGGCAGGCACGATCTCCTCCATTACCTCTCTCTCGTCTATTTCCGGGAGCCCCACATTTATATCCAGTATATGGGCCCCCTGGGCCTGCTGTGACAGAGCTTCTTTGAGCACATACTCCCTGTCCCCCTCTTTGAGTGCAGCTTTCAGAGCGGCCTTCCCCGTAGGGTTGATACGCTCTCCTATGACCACCGGCTCCTCTCCCAGGGTCACCGCTTTCTCATATGAGGATACCACTGTACGATCCTTTTTGACGGGCGGGACAGGTGACATGCCCCTGCATCTGTCTATCATGGCCTTTATATGTTCCGGCGTGGTGCCGCAGCAGCCTCCCGCAAGGCACACTCCACCGGCCACCAGATCCTTCATATGCTCCGCGAACTCATTGGGGCCCGTCTCGAAAACAGTCTGGCCGTCTCTGATCTTAGGCATACCGGCGTTGGGAGAAAAAAGGATGGGCAGAGATGTAGCCTCTACCAGTTCGGGCAAAAAGCCTTTCATCTCCGCCGGCCCCATGCCGCAGTTGAATCCCAGAGCGTCCACGCCGAGACCTTCCGCCATGGCCACTACTGCTTCTATACCCGCTCCTGTCAGGAGCTTTCCTTTCTCGTCAAGTATGGTTGACACGAAAACAGGCAGGTCGGAATTCTCCTTCGCTGCCAGGATGGCGGCTTTGAGCTCATAAGTGTCGTTCATGGTCTCTATTATGATCAGGTCCGCCCGGCGTCCCGCCTTGACCATTTCTGCAAACTGGTCGTATGCTTCCTCAAAGGTCACATCGCCTAAAGGCTTGAGTAGCTTTCCCAGAGGACCTATGGAAAGAGACACGAAGCATGGCCGGTCCTTTATCCTGTCCGCCTCTTCCCGTGCGTTTTCCACGCCGGCGCTGACTATTTCCTCCACCGTATATCCGCTGCCCTCCAGTTTGAAACCGTTGGCTCCGAAGGTGTTGGTCTCGATCACATTTACGCCTGTTTCCAGGAACTGCCTGTGTATGTCCTTTATGGCTGCCGGTTCAGTCACATTCCAAAGCTCCGGTATCTGTCCCGGCTCTATGCCCTTTGCCTGGATCATGGTTCCCATGGCTCCGTCGCAAAAGAGCAGCTCTTTCCCCATGAGTTCTCTTATATCGCCTGCCAAATTCCTTCTCCTGTATGTGTTTTCAGTTATCTATTATCTCACTGAGATTGCTCATTATCGCCCCGGCTATCTCCGGCTTGTTCATGGTATATATGTGGACATGGTTCACGCCGTTGGCTATGAGGTCTATTATCTGTTCCGTGGCGTAGGCTATGCCCGCCTGTTTCATGGCCTCCGGTTTCTCTCCGAAGTGATCCACTATGGCCTTGAACCTGGGAGGCACCAGGTTCCCCGACAGCCTGATTATATTGTCCACCTGCTTTGCGTTGGTCACCGGCATTATCCCCGGCACCACCGGCACATCTATGCCTGCCTTCAGGGCCTTGTACATGAAGTTGTACAGTATGTTGTTGTCGAAAAACATCTGTGTCACCAGGAAATCACATCCTGCCTCTACCTTGACCTTGATATATGATATGTCGGCGTCTATAGTGGGGGACTCCGGATGCCCTTCCGGATAACAGGCGGCTCCTATGCAGAAATCTCCCCGTTCCTTTATGGCGCCTATGAGTTCAGATGCATGTCTGTACCTGTCCCCCGAGGGATATACCCCGTCCTTGGGTAGATCCCCTCTCAGTGCCAGTATGTTCTCTATATTTTTCTCCCTAAGAGATGCCAGGACTCCCTCGACCTGCTTTTTGTCGGAAGCGACACAGGTAAGATGAGCAAGGGCCGTCACGCCGTTGGCTGCCACCTCTCCGGCCACGTCTACGGAGTTCTCCCAGTTTCCGCCGTCTGCTCCGTAGGTTACGCTCATGTATGTAGGCTCCAGTTCTGCGATGTCACGGACCACTTTCCTGGCGTTGTCCAGGTTCCCTCCGATCTTAGGCGGGAATATCTCGCAGGATATGCCCACTTTATCTTTTTTCAATATGTCTATTATCTTCATGTTTCTCTCCTTGACGGTAGTTTGGGGACATTTTCCCGTTATCAAGTCATTATACCACAAATGGAACTGCATTTTTCATCTCTTTCACATGTCCTTTCGGAAAGCGGGGATATTCCTGTTCATCAGCAGTGACAGCTGCCCGGGGCGATCATCCTGACCGTCACAAAATATGAAAGGAGACACCTTGCTCAGTGTCTCCCTTCGGATTTTTATTTTATTTGATATGTCACAGTATCATGTGTCACCGCTATCGTTTGATACGATCCATCAAATCATCTTGCAGTCCTGACCTTCTTGAGCTTGCTCCAGTCACCGTAGTATCTCACTCCGTCGACTTTGACTATGCCTCTCACCTTCACGGTGTATCTGGTGTTGGCCTTCAGCTTTTTGATGGTGGTCTTGTAGTTCTTGGTGCTGGTCATCTTGGTCTTCCAGTCGTCTCCGCTGTTGGTCACTCTCCATGCGAACTGATAGCCTGTGATACCGCCTGCGCTCTGGTCTCTGGATGTGACCACCATGCTGTTCCTCTTCGTCGTCACCTTATTGATGACACCTTTATAAGGTCTGATGAGGATGTCCTTGCTTACAGAGAATCCTTCAAGATCTCCCTTACCTTCGATCACTACAGAACCTATTCCTGCCTTGATGTTGTCCACATAGGTTATCTCATAATCGACACCTTCGGTGAAAGCCTCAAGTCCCGATACCACATCGGGGGTCTTTGCCTTCTTGTTGTAGTAGAATTCGTCCTGATCAAGTTCTATATCAGGCTCGGTA
>CASDUO010000038.1 GCA_949284065.1 uncultured Bacillota bacterium | reverse complement strand
TCCAACAAATTGCAGCTGGTGGACATCGACGGCAATACGAAGACCATCAGCAGGAGCGCATTAAAGGATTGTTACGTGGTCTGGGGATATGCTGATGACGCAGAGACGCCTGAAGGGCAGACCACAGAGCTGGCTGTGTACATGAAGGGCGACACGCTTTCCGAAACCATGTTCTGCAATCTGCGTGAGCTAAATGTGGTAAACAGCAAAGGGAATGCGGTGACATCGGTGCCCACATTGAAAAAACCCACTTTGAAAGCAAGTCTTTCGGGCACAAAAGCCAAACTGAAAATATCCAATATTTCCGGTGAAGACGGCTATGAGATACAGCGCAAGACAGGGACGAAAGGAAAGTGGAAAACAGTGAAGACTCTGAAGGCGAACAAGATCACATGGACCAGCGGCACCCTGAGCAAAG
The DNA here is from genome assembly GCA_949284065.1 of uncultured Bacillota bacterium. Taxonomy (GTDB): domain Bacteria; phylum Bacillota; class Clostridia; order Peptostreptococcales; family Anaerovoracaceae; genus CASDUO01. The sequence goes on along the minus strand of CASDUO010000038.1, from coordinate 10,403 downwards.
GCAAGAATCACTACTACAGAGTCAGGGCTTTCTCCAACGAGGACAGCGGAAAAGTATACAGTTCCTGGTCCTCCACGAAGAAGGTAAGGAGAAGGTAAGGAGACAGCTGTCATTGCAAAAAACTGAGAGACCAGAGGTGATATCAGACGGGCGACGTATTTTGCGGTCGCCCGTCATGATTTTTGGCGGCTGGGTCCAAGAGGGCGGCACAGTTGAAAATCTGTCGCTTTTTTCGTATAATGAACGGCGTAGTCGTACAGAAAACCCCCGTTCGATCACGGGGAACGACTGAGCGAATGAATCATCAAAGAACCCGAGAGTAAAGGAGATATAAATGGCAAGAGTTTTCCGAGAGTAAAGGAGATATAAATGGCAAGAGTTTTCAGCGGAGTGCAGCCTACGGGCAATATACATATAGGGAATTACCTGGGAGCATTGAAACAGTTCGTGGAGCTGCAGGATGAGAACCAGTGTATATACTGCATAGTAGATATGCATTCCATCACGGTGCCCCAGGATCCGAAAGAACTGAAGGATCACATACTGGATGTGGCGGCGCTCTATATGGCAGTGGGCATAGATCCGGAAAAATCCATAGTTTTCGTCCAGTCCGACGTTGCCCAGCACGCAGAACTGGCCTGGGTCCTCATGTGCAATTCATATACCGGAGAGCTTTCCAGGATGACACAGTTCAAAGCTAAAAACAAGGGGAGAGAATCTGCCCCTGCAGGGCTTTTCACATATCCAATACTCATGGCTGCCGACATACTCCTTTATGATGCGGACATAGTTCCCGTAGGCAATGACCAAAAACAGCATATAGAGCTTACCAGAGATGTGGCCATAAGAGTCAACAACAAATACGGAGAGACTTTCGTAGTGCCTGACGGAAGGTTCCTCAAGGCCGGAGCCAGGATAATGGCGTTGGACGATCCCGGAGATAAAATGAGCAAGTCTGCGGAAAACAAGCACAGCCGGGTATCTCTCTTAGACGATGATAACAAGATCAAAAAATCCATAATGAAAGCCACCACAGATTCTGACGGTATAATAAGGTTCGATCCCGAGAACAAACCCGGGATCAGCAATCTCCTGAACATATACAGCGCATTTTCCGGAAAGACCATAGATGATATAGTGAAGGATTTTGAAGGATGCGGATACGGAGACTTCAAGAAAGAGCTGGTGAACATAGTGCAGACGGGTATAGCCCCCATCAGAGAAAGATATGAGGACATAAGGAATTCCGATGAACTCATAAGGACTCTGAAGGACGGAGCAGAGAGAGCAGGGGCCATCGCCGAAAAGACCATGAAAAGGGTCAAGGACAATTTCGGCTTGGGACTTTAGGCATAGATCGCAAAGGAGACATGTATGAAAAAAACTGTCATCGCAGAGGGATTCGATCCTAAAGAGAACATAAAGAAGAGGATAAAGGATGCAGTGGTAGCGGAAGTGAGGCGGTATGAAATGCTGCCTCAGTGCACCACGAAGTTCAAAGATCCCATAATAGGATATATAAGCGCAAAACATCCCATATTCATGAAATATCTGGAAGAGGACATATGTCTCCACCCCAAAGCCATATACAGACCCGGCAACACGGTGGTAGTATATATGCTGCCATTTTCCGAGGAGATAGCCGAAAGCAACAAGGGCGGCGATATGCCTTCGGAACAGTGGACAAAGGCTTTTTATGACAGCATGCATCTTTCCATGAAGCTCAACGGGGTCATAAGGAACACTCTGGATGAGGTGGGAAGGCTACACTCCGCCACCAACATACCCACAGACTGGAACCCGGAGGAACACAGGGAAGAATGGTCCCATAAGCTTGCCGCATATGCTGCAGGGATGGGAAGGTTCGGCATAGCAGGATCTTTCCACACGGAACTCGGGTTCGCCGGAAGGTGGGGCAGCGTACTGGTAGATGAACATTACGCCATATTCGAAGAAGAGGATCTGGAAATATGGGATCTGGATCATGTGGTGGACCATATAATGAGCGATTGTAAATATGAAGGGGCTGAGGATGTGCGTGTCAGCAGAGAGGCAATAGAGGCTTGTCCCGGAGGCGCTGTTGGGGAAAAGGGCATAGACAGGGAGAAGTGTCAGCAGTGGTGCAAAAAAGTCAACAAATACATACCCTCCCAGGAAGTGTGCGGAAAATGCTTTTTTTACGATAAGTAGCGAGAGGACAGAGATACACACCGGGAAGGGGAAAAGACTCTACAGAAAGCGGACAAAAGGGAAACTGACGGCGGAAAAGGCCGAAATGCCCGAAAAAGTGTTGGCCGACCAACACTTTTTTATATTGATAGAACATATAATCAAGTATGGCGCGTTGTGTGCAAATAGTCAGAAGGATATATTTGCTTTGAAGATCGACACAGATACGAGAGCATCGGTTTGCGTGTTGACAGGATATATATGTCCTGAACGGAAAGGACAGTCGGGATCATATACGGGAGGGAATCATGTTCAAGAGATATCACAAAAAAATCACAGCGGTCATATTGTCGCTGATGCTTGTATTCACATCGTTTCCGGTGATGGCGGCAGCGGCTGAGGATACAGGTGCTGCAACCGGGACCACACAGGAGGCAGAAAAGGATTTTGCTTCAAGTCTGGCTTTGAAAAAAGCGGCATCCCACAGTTATTATGAAAGATCCACAAAGAAAGTAAAGAAATATTACGGCAAGGGGAATTATCTCTACAGCAGCCTGACTTTGACGGGAACGGCCATGGGCAGGGAACGCATAATCTCAGTCAAAAAGCTGGAGAGTCTGGCTTATGACAAGAGCAGATCCCTGGGATATTGCGGGACGTACAGTATGGTAACCAACGGAGCGGAATTTTCCAAAAGCAATTTCACGGGAGTGAAAGTCTACGATCTTTTGTTGTATTACGGCATGGATGACAGCCTCCCCGATGATACTTCCGTCACATTCAAATCCGTAGACGGATACACGAATAAGCTTACTCTGGAGGACCTTAGGGTGCCCAAGTACAATTCATACAGCGCATTTGGCATGGATTACAACGTAACGGAAGGGATGCCGGTGATCGTCGCCTTTGGCAGCAACGGCCTGCCTCTGGTGGGGCCTACGGGAAGCCAGAGCACGTCATATAAGGTGCCGGCAGCAGGAGGATATTCCGAGAAAGCCGATAATGCGGGGGGACCTCTCAGGCTCGTGATAGGGCAGACATCGTCAGACAATTTCAACGCCAATAGCTGCTCAAAATGGCTGAGTGAGATAATCGTGGGAGATGAAGCTGAATATGTGAAGAACCAGGGTGAAGCTGCCGATAAAAAGGGACTCACCGTAAACGTATATGACAGCAACGATAAAAAGATACTCACCAAAGATTTCACTGTAGGCGAGATACAGGATTTCAGCGATGAAGCCAACGCATTCAAAGTGAAAAAATTTTACACCGCTTCGGGATTTTATGAGGGAGCGGTAATATGGAAACTAATAGAGAGGAAGATGGATCTGCCCGTATATTTGGGGAAAGTGACATTCAACTACAAAGACGGATCCAGAGAAACCATATACATGAGGTATCTGAGGAACGTGAACGGTGATTTTGAAAACTACTACAATAAGATCGGGAACAGAAAAGTCACTGCAGTGAAACCCATGCTCGCCTACGGAAAAAACGGCAAGCCCATAGGAGACGGCGACATTTACGCCATGCTGCCCGCCAACGGAAAGGAAAAGAAGAAATACACCAGGAAAGAGATAAAGAGCATAAAGATAAAGCTGAACAAATATAAGGAGGCGACAAATCCGTACAGGAACAGCACAATTGAAATAGGCGGCGAAGGCATAGAGACCGGAGGCGTTATGACTGTGGGAGAACTGGAAAAACAAATATCCCTCCACGGGACGGCAGGGGATTTCAAAGGCTGTGATCTGTACTCCCTCCTTGAGGGAAAGGGGCTTACTGCAGATGCAGGGAATGTGACTTTGAGCAACGGTACCGACAGTGTGACATATACGGTCAAGGAGCTTGCCGAAGGGGATGTGAAAGCCATATTGGCCACGAGGAAAAACGGCAAGGCCATCAAACCCGCTTCCGGTGGCCCCGTATACCTTAAAGGAGACGAGGAACTGAAAAATGTAAAGACCGTAACGGTAGACATCAAGGAGGGACAGTGGACCCACGACGAAGGCATATACAGACGATACCTTGAGACGGAGCTCAAAATAAGCGGCAGCGGAGTCGAGGAAAAGATATACACGGTAGGAGAGCTTGAGGCTTTGGGAGATGAGTTCACCGTGAGAGACAGCTTTGGAGCAGGCGGCGGCACCTTCATATATCAGGGCGTCATCCTACGTGAGCTGATCAAGGAGAACCTGGTATCCGGTGTTGAGAAACCTTCAGCCGTAACTGTCATAGCTGACGGATATGAGATAGAGCTGGATGTGGATCTGCTGTGGAGCGGCGTCGAAAGCCTTTATCAGGAAGGCCAGTTCAGAGACTATATACTGGCTTACGGAAAGGATGGGAAACCCATGGTGCCGGCCAATACTTCACCGGGATATGACAGGGAGGCAGAGAATGATTTCGGCCCCATAAGGCTCATAGTGGAAAATGAGATATCCAAATGGGTAAAATGTGTCACCGAAGTCAATGTGGAAAAGTGATAGACACGAAAAAACGGAATAGAAAGATCAAAGGAATCGAGGAATAAGTAACATAAAGCGGAGACGAGGAAATGAAGAAGTACAGCAAAAAATACAGGAAGATACTGGTGGCCTTGCTGGCCGCATTCACCATGATGGCTGTTGCAGGCTGCGGCGGCGGATCGGAAAGCGGGGGGAATGAAGCCACCCTGCCGGAAGGATATGAACCGGGGACTGAAAAAATACTTACCGTGGCCACGGCAGACGGTACAGAGACCGAGTACAGCGAGGCTGACCTTGTGGACATGGGTATGGTGGAATACCAGTACAGCGGCCGGAACAAGGAACAGAGCAACGAAAGACAGATAAGGACATATATGGGAGTGGCTTTGGATACACTGTTCGATGCTGCAGGAGCAGATGAAGTGACTTCTTTCATAGTAGTGTGCAGCGATGGCTATACGAGAGAATACGATATGGCAACCCTCTCAGACCTCTATTTCTTCGAAAATAATGATGACGGAACGGAGGGACAGCCTGTGTCGCCCATGCTGGCACTGCTCCAGGCAGGAGAAGAGATGGGCAACGACAAGACCTACGATCCGAAAGACGGGAATCCTCTCAGGCTGGTATTCGGACAGGAGAGCTACGACAGCTCTGAAACCATGGACTTCAACATGCAGGGATGGGCCAATTATGTTGAGAGGATAGAGATAACAGGATAATGAGGAAGCAGCTGGAAAAATTCACAGTATATGATCTTGTGATCATAGCCATAATGTCGGCTCTGGGCATAGCCCTCAAAACAGTGGTGGTGCCCCTGGCCCATATAATAGCAGGCCCACTTATGATACCTTCGGGAGCTTTTGCCGGCGGTCTTTATATGATGTGGCTGGTCATAGGCTACGGTATGGTGAGAAAGCCAGGAACGGCCACTTTGATAGGCATAGTCCAGGCGTTCCTGGTGATGTTCACCGGGGTCGTAGGATCCCACGGCATAATGAGTCTCTTCACCTATATCATGCCCGGACTGGTAATGGATATAGTGCTGTTGATCATCGGCCATCGCGCCTGCTGCCGGGCATGCTGTGTCATTGCAGGAGCTGCGGCCAACATGACAGGGACCGCCTGCGTGAACGTAGTATTTTTCCAAGCACCGGGGATGTATCTCATTTTGATATTATCCGTCGCCGCTCTTTCCGGAGCTATAGGCGGATATATATCATGGGAACTCCTGAGGGTCGCTGATAAATACCATATGATCAAAAACAAAAAGGAGGAACAAAAGAAGTTCAAAAACAGCAGACGTGTGCTGGCAGCCATTATGTGCGTCATACTTGTTGCTGCCGGTATCACTGGGGTAGCCAATTACATCGATAACAAAGACAATACCACCGGAGAAAAGGGATACTCTCTGACCGTTGGATATGAAGATACGGTCATAAAAACTTTCACCGCAAAGGAGCTGAAGGAAATGCCTTCCATAGAAAAGAAAGTCTTCCTTTCGTCCAGCTCGAAAGACGATGTGGACGGAAAATATAAAGGAGTCCCTTTGAGCTACCTTATAAACAGAGCAGATCCGGGACTTTTCGAAAGCTGCGAAAATGTCCTTTGCGTGGCGGGGGATGGATATACGTCAGCCTTTACCATGGATGAAGTGCTGGAGGAAAACAACCTTATAGTAGCTTATGAAATGGACGGAAAAAGCCTGGAACACCTCGATGAGGGAGGGACAGGACCTTTGCGCATAGTGGCCTTGAAAGACAGCTTCGGCAACCGGAGCGTCAAATATGTTACGAAGATAGAGTGTTTGGAATAAATGGCGTTTATTGAAGTAAGGAACTTGAGCTTTGCCTATGAAGGGCAAAAGGAAAAAAAGGTCCTGAAGGACCTGAGTTTTGATATAAACAAGGGGAGCATAACGGCCGTCATAGGGCTTTCCGGATCGGGTAAGAGCACGTTGTGCATGATCCTTGCCGGAGTGATACCGTTCATGGTCGATGGATATATAGAGGGAAAGGTCATACTGGACGGAGAGAACATAGGGGAAAGATCCCTCAAGGAGATGTCGCAGAAAGTCGGCTTCGTGATGCAGGATCCGGACAGGCAGATCATATGTCCTACAGTCGAGGAGGAGCTGGCTTTCGGACCGGAAAACCTGGCCCTTCCCAGGGAGGAGATAAGGCAGAGGGTGGATTCCACCCTTGAGCTTCTCAATATAGAGGACCTGAGGTACAGGAACCCTTTGGATCTTTCCGGAGGACAGAGACAGACTGTGTCGACGGCAGCCGTGCTTACCATGAACCCTCAGGTACTCATACTGGATGAGCCCATGAGTCATCTGGATGAAGAGAGCAGGCAGATCATGAGAAGGACTATGAGGGCATTGAAAAAAAGCAGCAAGACCCTCATAGTGGTAGAACACGATTATCATACTATGGATTTTGCCGACAGATGGCTCCACATAAAAGACGGAAAAATAGCAGGATACAGGCCGCCTTCAGGCCGGGAGGTGGACCTGTGAGTATCAAGGCGGAAAACATATATTTCAGATACGGACCGGATCTGCCCTATGTGATCGAAGACCTTTCCGGGGAGTTCGAAAGAGGCAGGATCACGGCCATCATGGGACCTAACGGTTCAGGCAAGACCACATTCAGCAAGATCCTTTTAGGGATATTGAAGCCGGAAAAGGGAAAGGTCACCATAGACGGACAGGATGTGAAAGAACTTTCTCTGGCTCAGGCAGGCAGGAAGATAGGCTATGTGATGCAGAATCCGGCCAGACAGATATTCTCGCCCACAGTGAGGGAAGAGATGGCTTTCGGTCTTGAGAACCTGGGGCTGGGATCTGATGAGATAAACAGGAGGACGGATCTTTATCTGGAATACTTTGACATAGCCCAATATAAGGAGGAGTTCCCCTTCCTGCTGAGCAAGGGAGAAAAACAGAGGCTGATCCTTGCGGCGGTACTTGCCATGGAACCGGATTACCTCATGCTGGACGAGCCCACAGCAGCCCTGGACATGAAAAGGAAAAAGATCCTGGGGGACCATCTGCTCAAGATCAAAGAGGACAAAGGTACAGGCATAGTGATCATATCCCATGACAGGGACTTTGTGGAGCGTTATGGAGACTGCCGGGTCATCATAGAAAAAGGGGACGGAGGTGAGGCCCATGTTTAGCCTTGCATCTCTGGATCCGAGGACCAAGATGGTGATGATCGCGGCAATATCCACGGCAGCCATGATCACAGACAACATCTGGTGGCTTTTGGGGCTGATGTTTTTCACCGTCATATTCATGGCTCTGGGAGGCATAAGTCCGGCAGCCCAGATAAGACAGGGGAAAGGAGCATTGTCTCTGGTGCTGTTCCTTTTCATACTCCAGGCTCTGTTCGGGAACTGGCAGCTGGGAGCAATGCTTTGTATCAGGCTTTTGATAGTGATAATGTCCGCCCTCATACTGCTGACTGGAAGATCCACAGATTATCTCCTGGGCCTGACCAAATGGAAAGTCCCCTATGAGATAGCCTATATGGTGATAATAGGTTTCCACTTCTTCCCCATATTGAAGCAGGAAGCCGGAGATGTTTATCAGAGCATACAGCTCAGGGGCAAGGAAGTGAAAAAAGCCGGTATAGCAGGCCGGCTGAAGATATATAAGAGGATAAGCCTGCCTATATTGATGGGCGCCCTGGAAAGGGCAAAGGACACGTCCATATCCATGGAGGCCAGATGTTTCAGGCTGTATCCTTACAGGACATACCTGAGAGAGATCAGACTGAGGAAAAAAGACTGGGTACTCATGCTGCTCATCCCCGTTCTTTCCTTAGGATTCTGTCTCGGGGCGAAGGGCGTTTTCGGAGGCCTGCCGGAGGGATGGGGACTGCCTAAGGCCGCCACATGGCTGGAGGAAAAGACCTACCCCGAAGTGGTGGAATTCAAAAAGGTGGAGAAAAATGAGACCAGCAATTTTTCCTTCCTGTATATGGGCGATGTGCAATACATGATAAGAGAGAGAGATTATGAGAAATGGGGAGATATGGCCGATATGGCCGCAGAGAAGAATCCTGATGCAAGGTTCGTGATCATGGGCGGGGACATGGTGGAAAAGAACGGCGACATAGAGGACTATGCAACATTTTTCAGGGAGGGAGAAGGTCTGTTTGACGAAGTGCCTCTCATACCTGTGCCGGGAAACCACGAAACTTCCGTGACACCTCACACATACCTTGAAATAATGGATCTGCCTGACAACGGACCGCCTGAAATAGAGGGAGAGATATACTCCATAGATTACGGAAGCGTCCATGTCACGGCCCTCAACAGCTGTCTTTTCATGGAAGAGAGGAAGAACGACAAAGGCGAAGAGTATTGGGAAAAGCTGATGCACAAGGTGGACCTGTGGATAAAGGGAGACCTTGAGTCGTCTGCGGCAAAACACAAGATCGTCGTCCTTCATCATCCACCTTATCCTTTGAGCGAAGACGACAGCATATATGAGGAGATAAGGACCAGATGGGTGCCTCTGTTCGAAGAGGGAGGCGTGGAGCTGGTGCTCTGCGGACACCAGCACATATACATGAGGACCGGATCCGTAAACGGTATCGTATACCTTATGGCCAACAGCGGACAGAAAAGCACCAACTACTATGAAGAAGGAGATGTGATCCCCGAGTATGTGGAAGAGTTCATACCTGAGGGAAGTACATATCAGGTGATAAGGGTAAAAGGAAACAGACTCACAGTGGATACCTATGACAGCGAGGGGAAAAAAGCGGACTCATTCAGCATAGAAGGACAGGGGGACGATAAGGATAAAAAAGGGGATACATGAGATCCCATGGTATATAAAGAAAAAGACGAACACCATACCGGATGAGGACTATGGAACAGGAGGAAAAGATGTTATCAGGAAATCAAATGGAAGAGAAAAGGCCCCGAGGCAGCAGATGGAAAAAAGCCGTAGCGCTGATACTGGTGCTGGCCATGTGTTCGGGCGTGCTTTTCGGATGCTCAGACCAGGAGGAAGAGAAGGAACAGGAGCCGAAAAAGACTGAAGAACAGACCGGCCAGGGGACCCTCACCCTCGAGGCAGGAGCCGAGATCTCCATCGGATATGATGTCAAAGGAAAAGTGACCGGACTGGAAGGCATCAATGAAAAAGGCAAGGATCTGGTGGAAAAGGAAAAGAAATACGAAGGTAAAAAAGCAAAGAAAGTCATCAGCGGGTTGGTGACTGACATAAGGAAGGAAGGATACCTCAAGACAGACAAGAAGAACAAAGGACGGGATATAGTCCTGCGCATCGAAGAGGGTTCCAGGATGCCCGATGCAGGGAAAAGATTCATCACGGGTATAGTGTCGGAGATGCAAGACGCCTTGAAAGGAAAAAGACCCAAGGGAGAGATCCTGATCAAGGGAGAAAAAGCCGCATGGATCACCCAGGTCAAGGATGTGAAATACGGAAAGATCGCGAAGAAGAACAATGATAAAAAAGGGAACAAAAACGGGAGGAACGACTCTAACAGCTCATCTGCATCCAAAGGCGCCGCAGTCATATACATAGAGAGCGGCGGAAAGAAGACGGGATACAGCCTTTCCCAGTTGAGCGCCATGGGAACAGTGACCAATACATACACATACAGGAACAAGGAGTCCTCCCACAGGCAGTTCGCCACATACACGGGAGTGCCCATATCCAAGCTGCTGAGCAAGGCCGGAGCCAGCGGAAACACTTTGCTGTTCATAGCCAAAGACGGGTAT
>CASDUO010000037.1 GCA_949284065.1 uncultured Bacillota bacterium | reverse complement strand
ATTCCGATACATTTTTGTATCTTTTCCATATTTTTTGCCCCGGATCTTTTTCCACACATCCAGCTATGTTCAGAATCTTTTAAGGTTTCACAAACCCCGAACCCTTTGATTTTTCTTTATTTTTCTTTTATCTTTTCTGCGTCTTTTGTATACATTCTCGCTTTTTACATATTGGCACGTCGGTTGCGTTCCATAGGCACGAGTTCTGTTGCGGATCGAATCCCGATCCCATACAGTTTCAAAGTCTATAAACTTTAATAATCATATAATTAAAGGAGGTCTTTATCAAATGGCAATGAATTCTCATGATTATGTAGCAAGCTTAGTTGAAAAAGCAAAGGTAGCACAGGCAGTCGCCGAAAAATTCACACAGGAAGACTGTGACAAATTGACAGCTGCCGTTGCATATGCTCTGACCAAACCCGAAGTAGCTCTCAAGTTCGGAGAGATGCTGGTTGAAGAGTCGTAAAGGGTGCATACTTCCAGATGAAGGACAAGAAGTCCGTAGGCCTCATCGAAGTAGATGAGAAAATGGGTAAAGAGACATATGCTCGTCCCATGGGCGTTATCGGTGCTATAATCCCCGTTACCAACGGAGAGGCTACACCTGTCGTCAAGTCCCTCATGGCACTTAAAACACGTAATGCCGTAATAATCGCACCTCATCCCAGAGCAAGAAAGACAAACTGGGCTGTAACTGAAGAAATCAGAAAGACCATAAAGAAGATGGGATATCCCGAAGACCTGGTACAGGCTGTTGAACCCGAAATGGTTTCCATCGAAACTTCCGGTGAGATCTTCAAGCAGGTCGACTTCATCCTGGCAACAGGCGGGACTCCCATGGTAAGACAGGCTTACTCCTCCGGTAACCCTGCCATAGGCGTAGGTACAGGTAACGTAGTTTCCATCATCGACGAAACTGCAGACCTTGCAAAAGCCGCAGATATGATCGTAAGATCCAAGACTTTTGACAACGCAACATCCTGCTCCACCGAAAACAACCTGATCGTAATCGAATCCATCTACGATAAATTCATGGAAGAAATGGCAAAACAGGGCGGATATCTCATTAAGGAAGATACAGAAGACAAAGCTAAGATGCTCAAGGCTCTCTGGCCCGAATCACCTAAGAACCATGACCTCAACAGAGCTATCGTAGCTCAGCCTATCGAAAAGATCGCTGAAGTTGCAGGCGTTGAGATCCCCGAAGGAACAAGGATGATCATGGTCGAGGAAAACGGAGGATACGGAAACGAATATCCTTTCACAGGTGAAAAACTCAGCCCCGTAAGCGGAGTAAGAAAAGCTAAGGACTTCGACGATGCTCTCGAAAAGACCAACAAGATCCTTGACTACCAAGGAAAAGGCCACAGCGCAGGCATCCACACACAGATGAAAGAAAGAGTAGACAGAATGGGAGCAGAGGTTCCCGTATGTAAGATCTGCTGGAACCTGCCTCAGTCCCTGTCCAACTCCGGATCATGGACCTGCGGATTCCCCATCTCCATGACACTGGGATGCGGCACATGGGGCCACAACAGCATTTCCTGGAACGCTACATACAAAGATCTGCTCAACTTCAACTATGTCTGCAGAGAGATACCTTCATTCCAGCCTACAGATGAGGAGCTCTTCGACGATGCTGAAGTAAAAGCAAAAGTTGACGCATAATCATTAACTGTTTTAAATGAGGATCATGGGGCGGAAGTAATATCTTCCGCCCTGTATGGAACGAAAAGGAGAAAAAAATGTCAGAAATCAGAGATAAGAGTAAAAAGTATAACATGCATTCCTGGAGCGCCCAGGGTGCTCTGAACCCTAAGGTAATAACAAAGGCCGAGGGTATCTATTTCTATGACGAAGACGGCAACAAATATGCCGACATGTCCAGCCAGCTGGTGAACTCCAATCTGGGCCACCACAATCAGGCTCTCATAGATGCCATCAAAGCTCAGGCAGACATCATGCCTTTCATGGGTCCCGGATTCGCAGTGGAAGCCAGATCCAATGCGGCTGAAGCTATCTCAAAGATGTCCGGCCTGAAGGACGCAAAAGTGTTCTTCACCAACGCCGGTGCCGAAGCCAACGAAAACGCTATCAAGATCGCTAAGCAGTACACAGGAAAATGGAAGATCCTCTCCATGCAGAGATGCTATCACGGCGCTTCTGCAGGTGCAGGAAACCTGACAGGCGAACCCCGTCACTTTGCAAATGAACCCGGTCCTGCAGGCCATGTTCATTTTGAAGGACCTTATCCTTACTATGCTCCTGCTGCAGTCAAATTCAACAACGAAGACGAAGTTGCCGATTACTACCTGGATCTCCTCCAGAGGGTGATCAATACAGAAGGCGGAGAAAACATTGCCGCTATCTTCCTGGAATCAGTCGTAGGATCCAACGGTATCCTCATCCCGCCTAAAAAATACATGCAGGGCGTAAGGAAGATCTGTACAGACAACGGCATATGCATGGTATGTGACGAAGTAATGGCAGGATTCTACAGGACAGGCAAACCCTTCGCATACATGAACTTCGACATCGAGCCCGACCTGGTGACTTTTGCAAAAGGTGCAACCTGCGGATACGTTCCTTTGGGCGGAGTCATCCTCAGCGGTCCTATAGCTAAGCACTTCGACGACAACAAGCTCATATGCGGTCTTACCTACAACGCACATCCCATGGGATGCGCCTGCACAGTTGCAGCAGTTGAAGAGTACAAACGTCTCAACATCGAAGAAAACGTTGCAAAACAGGGTAAGATATTGGGCGAGATCCTTGAAGAACTGAAAGCTAAGCATAAATGCGTAGGTGACGTGAGATACATCGGTCTCTTCTCCGGTATCGAACTGGTAAAGGCTCCCCACGTTCCCATCGTGCCTTATGGCAAAGATCCTGAAGGCATAATGGCCAAGATCGGCGGAATGCTGGTAAAAGAAGGATTCTGGACATATTCACATGAAGCTGTACTGATAGTAGCTCCTCCTCTCATCATAACTGAAGAAGAACTGAGAGAGGCTATGAAGATCATGGATAAGGTTCTGGATTCTGTTGACCAGATGGTTTAAACTTCGCAGGCTTTCGTGAAGCAAGCCATATAACACCAAAAGGGTTATAAAAAGAGAGGCGTTTCAAAAACGCCTCTTTTGATTGCCGACTTTCCGCACATCGACTACGCCATGTGATCAGTTAAAATATCTGAACACCCCCGTCACCTTACCCAATATCTTCGCGTCATTCACGATTATAGGGTTCATCTGTGGATTCTCAGGCTGGAGCCTTATATGCCCGTTTTCTCTGTAAAATGTCTTTACGGTGGCTTCGCTTTCAAACCCGTCTATCATGGCCACGACTATATCCCCGTTGTTTGCCGTTTCCTGCTGTCTGACCAGTATGTAATCTCCGTCCATTATCCCTGCCTCTATCATGCTCTCCCCTCTGACTACCAGCATGAACGTATTGTCCCCGCCGACGAATCTGGCCGGAACGGGAAAAGTATCCTCCAGATTTTCCTGGGCGGTTATGGGAGTCCCGGCTGCGATCTTGCCCACTACCGGTACATCTATCACATCTTCCCTCTCAGCCACATCCGCAGTATCCCTAATGTCATCACTTTCTTCAAAAGGTTCATCCACCAACACCAACGCTCTGGGTTTGGAAGGATCCTTTTTTATATATCCCTGTTTTACCAGGTTCCCTATATCCTTGTGTACCGTCGAGGTGGACTTTATTCCGAGGTCACTGCATATTTCTCTGACAGTAGGCGGATACCCCTTTTCTTTTATCCTTTTCCTCATATAAGCCAGTATTTGCTGTTCCCGCTCTCTTGCAAGATCCATTTTTCGACCGCCTTTCTCTTTGGCTGTGAATTTTACTATATGGGGATTTTAACACAGAAAGAACAAAATGTAAACGTTTGTTCGCATTTGTTCTTTTTCTCTTATCTACGGTCTGAAATATGAAAATCCTGCCGGGGCATATTCGAACTCACAGGCGATTTACCTGTTCCGCATATATTCCTCTATTTTTTGGCTCAACACCTGTTCAGCAGCTTTTGCAGCCTCTGACGATCCGGCACTGACAGTGATATATATCTTGATTTTAGGCTCGGTGCCGCTGGGGCGCACTATTACCGAACTTCCGTCCTCCAGACAAAACTGCAGCATATCGGCTTTCGGCAGCCCGCCTGCCCCCTCGCTGTAATCCAGTTTGGATCCGATCCTTATTCCTGCCAGAGTATGGGAAACTTCCCGGAACCTCTCCATGATCGACTGCATTTTACCAAAGCCATATGCGCCCTCAAACCCGTATGAGTGGACTTTATTGACGCAGTATCCATGTTTCCGGTACAGAGCATCCAATCTGTCTGGCAAGCTAATCCCCCTGTCGGCATAATAGCAAAACATCTCACATATTATGAGTGCTGCGTTCACTCCGTCTTTATCGCGCACGTGAGTCCCGGACAGATAGCCGCAGGATTCCTCAAAGCCGAACACAAAAGAGTCCGCATGTCCCCGGGCCTCAAGGATCCCTATCTGCTCACCTATATACTTGAATCCGGTCAAAACGTTCTCAGTAGTCACACCGTAACTGTCTGCGATCTTCTGACACATACCTGTGGTCACAACGCTCTTTATGAACACCGGATCTTCCGGCATCCTGCCATGCTTCACACGCTGTGAGCATATGTAATCCAGCATCAATTCCCCTGTTTGATTCCCTGAAAGCAATACATATCCGCGATCCGGATCTTTGACTGCGATCCCTATCCTGTCACAGTCCGGGTCCGTTGCTATCATCAGATCCGCGTCATATTCCCTCGCATACTCGATACCCAGCTCCATGGCTTCCCTTATCTCAGGGTTCGGATACGGACACGTGGGAAAATCACCGTCAGGCTGCTCCTGCTCTTTGACGATCGCGATATTCGTATGACCCGACTCTTCCAGGACCCTTGTTACCGGACCGAGGCCTGTGCCGTTCATCGGGGTATAGACTATGGCTATATTCCTGTTGACTTTTTCGCCGAACAATACCGATCTGTCTTTTACCTCTTCGATATAATCCGTATAAACATCATCGCTTATATATTCGATCATTCCCGACTGCACCGCCTCATGAAAATCACACTTCCTTACATCTTCGAACATATCCAGCTTTGTGATCTCCCTCAGTATTTCTTCGGAGGCCTGCGTAGTCATCTGGCAGCCGTCGGCACCATAAACTTTATACCCGTTGTATGCCGCCGGATTATGTGACGCCGTCACTGCTATGCCCGCAGATGCTCCAAGAGAACGAACTGCATAGGAAAGAGCCGGTACCGGCATGAGCTGCGGCCACAGATGTACACCGATATCATTCGCGGCTAAAACACTTGCCGCGATCTGTGAAAACACATCTGATTTGTTCCGGCTGTCATAGGCGATAGCCACGGTCGGAGCATCGTGATTCCCATTGAGATGATCCGCAAGGCCCTGGGATGCCTTTGCCACCGTATATATATTCATACGGTTGGTGCCTGCACCCATGATGCCGCGAAGTCCGGAAGTACCGAAAGAAAGCTCCTTGTAAAAAGCATCTTCTATGGCAGCCTCATTATCCGCCATAGATGCCAGCTCTTCCCTGATCTCGGCATCCTCGACCTTTTCACACCATGATTCATATATCTCACGATAACTCATCTCAAAACACCTCTGCCCAAGTTTGGATCTTCCACATCCCAAGACCCATCCTCCCGGTTACAGTTTTTCTATAAGGGACTTCATCTCTTTCTTGAATGCCTCGACTCCGGGCTGATCGAAAGGATTCACACCCAGAGCATATGCAGAGAGGGCTGCCGACATTTCAAAGAAATATATCATCTGCCCCACAGTGAACTCATTGAGTCCATCGACATATATCTCATTGATGGGGATCCCTGCCTTGCGGTGAGCACGGACAACTCCTTCCTCGGCACATCCGTTTATCTGCTCCATGGTCTTGCCTGCGTAAGGATATCCCGCATACTGCGGTATCACCGCATCTTCATCGCTTTTCGCGACTCTTATGATAGTTTCATAAAACATCTGTCTGCCCTGCTGCAGGAATTGACCTATGCTGTGAAGGTCCCTTGAGAAAAACAGACATGCCGAATACGCACCTTTTCCGTCTTTCCCCTCTGTCTCTCCAAACAACTGCTTGAGCCATTCGCCAAAGTATTCCAGGTTCCCTTCAAAATACTCGAATATTTCAAGGCATTTGCCCTGCTCCTGCAGGATCGTCCTGGCAGCCCCGTAAGTGATCAGTCCGCCCTCAGCTGTCCAGTCGCCGCACTGCATGCTACGCGCTCCGTCCAGCAGCTTTCTGATATCATGTCCCGCCACGGCGACAGGCAACGATCCCGCCGGAGTGAGGACCGAATATCTTCCTCCTATATTATCAGGTATCACGAAAGATTTGAACCGGTTTTCGTAAGCCTCACGTCTCAAATCGCCTTTTTTCTCATCGGTTATGACAAAGATGCGCTTACGTCCTTCCTCCTGCCCGTATTTGACGAACATCAGATCTTTGAGTACCGCATATGAAAGCAGCGGCTCTACAGTACGCCCCGATTTACTTATGACGCACATACAGACTGATTCATCGGCGATCCTCTTTTTGAGTTTGCTCATATAAGCGCCGTTCAGATTGAATCCTGCAAAAACCACCTCCGGCCGACCTTCACGGCTTCCGCTGAGCGCGTCTATCACCGCTCTGGCACCCAAGAACGAACCTCCGATGCCTACGACCAGTAAAAGCGTACATTTATCCTTGATATCTTCGGCCGTTTCAATGATACGCTCCACCAGTTCCCTGTCGATGTCCCGGGGCAATCTTACCCAACCTTTGAAATCGCCTCCAAGATGGGTCTCATCATCAGACATGAGCAATCGATGCCACTTTTCCATTTCCCTGCACCGCTGCATCAGCGCTTCCCTGTTTGCATCCATTCCGTTGATTTCTACCTTCATTTTCCCTCACCGTTCATCCCCACAGCTTCTGTGGATACCTGCCCTCAGATTTCATTTTCCTGAAAGCATCCATAACTGCTTCTTTATCATCTCTATATGTAATACCATACCACTTGTCCGCCGATTCCAGTACGCGCACACGACATTTGTTTTCGCCTAACATCCGGCCCACCTCGACCGGCAGTAAATACTCTGCCTCCATGGGATCCTTTTTCATTGCAGAGTCAAGGAATGTCGGGAACCCTGCGATCATCTCATCCATCATTTTCCCGGTGAATCCCCAGAAATTCATTGATACGACAGTGCCTTCAGGTATCACCCTGCCTTCGGCATCTGTGATCACCCCCTCTGCACTACGACCGACTCCCTTGGTCTCATCGATCCCCATCAGATATCCATCCTCTACCGTGCATATGCCCCATGTCACTGTTCCCTGGTCTGACAAAGTGTTTTCTACACCATATCCCACCATACAGAAAGTGTTCTCGTCATCATTCCCGGCAAGAAAATCATATACTTTGACAAATGCATCCGCCCCGTAATGATCATCGCTGTTTATTACTGCAAACGGCTCATCCAACAGCTCTCGGGTCGCCATTACCGCATGACATGTCCCCCACGGTCTCACTCTGTCCTCAGGCATGGGATATCCTTCGGGGATCTGATCCGTCTCCTGAAAAACATAGGATGTGTCCACATGTCCCGCCATTGGAGCAAGGACCCGCTCTTTGAACGCCTCCTCCATTTCAGGCTTGATAACGAAAATAATATCTTCAAATCCGGCCCTCACTGCATCGTAACATGCAAGATCCAAAATTATTTCACCCTCGTCCGTAACAGGTTCCATCTGTTTGAGACCGCCGAATCTGCTACCGATGCCAGCCGCCATAACCACTAACTTAGGTTTACTCATTTTTTATTTTCTCCCTTTACATTTCCGCCGACCCCATGATCAGCATTTGAAGGCGGTTTTCTATATTCGCCATGCTCGTATCCGGATCGAGATCCAGTGGCAGTATATATATATCCGGATATCGCTCTTTCAGCTTTCTTATGATACCCCTGCCGCAAACATGATTGGGCAAACATCCAAAGGGTTGTAAGATCACAAAAGACCTTACTCCATCCCTGGCCATATGATCTATTTCCGCCGCCATCAGCCATCCTTCGCCACAGCTCAGGGTGACCGGCATGAAATCAGAAACGCCTTCGTAAATATCCTTCGGACGGGCTTCCCTTTCGTACAACGGGTGCATCACGGCAATATTTTCGAGGTTCTTCTGCACATGATCGAAGATCCCGTCCACCAAAAACGGATAGGGCGGGATGCCGGCTTTGAAGTCCTTGATCTGGTGCATCTGTCCGTAAAAATCTTTCCGGAGCTGATCTGTGATCCGTGGAAAGACCACTTCCATGCCGCACTTTTCCAAATATCGTTCCATATTGTAATTGGATCCCGGATGATATGTAACGAGCAGTTCTCCGGTCACCAATACTTTAGATCGTGATCTGCTCCTGTCCCATCCCAGCTCTGTGAAATCCTCTATGGATTTTTTGAAAGCTTTTTTAGCAGCGCCTGTTCCATGTTTTATGGCCTCTGCGATCTCACATATACTGTTATGGAACAGCCCGTCCGTCTCGCCTTTATTTCTTTCATAAGGACGTATTTTTCTCACGAGGGATTGTAAAATATCCAGCATCATGAAACACCAAACGGCCTCCCAGACAGCATGTGGCCCGATGAAGCTGACGCCATGATGCATATCCTTTGAATCTCCAACATCTGTAGTCAAAATAGGCACATCTGAAAAGCCTGCCGCATCCATTCCTTTGCGGAGCAGCGCCGCATAATGTGATAATCGGCAATCACATTGGAACTTTATCATTCCCACAGCCACATCTTCATGTCTGAGATCCATGTCTTGCAGTGCCGTTATCAACTCGCCTACTACCATCTGACACGGGAAGCAGATATCGTTGTGAGCATAACGCTTGCCCGCCTGTATCTGCTCTCTTCCTCCCACAGGGACCGTGACCACATCATAACCCGATTTTTCCATTATGGCCTTCATCAAAATCATGACTTCTTCCGTGATATTCGGTATGATCAGTTTCCTGCTCCGGATATCTTTTTTCCTGAATTTGGCAGGGTACGGATCCGACAGAGAGAACTCCTTATCCGGATCGTTCTGCCTGCTTCGTTTCATCGCGACGGTTTCAAGGAAAGATCTTATCCTGATATCCAATGCACCTGCCGCATCGCTTTCATCGACTTTGAGTATCAGCGGACTTTTGCCATTTTCATTCAGGATCCTGCTTATCTCATCAGACAAAATAGCATCATGTCCGCAGCCGAAACTGACTATCTGCACATATTCCATATCCGGTTTGCCGGCTGCCTGCATAGCACCTGCCAGCATCCTCGTATGAAAATTGTTGGTTATTCCCGGCCTTATATGATTCAGTTTGGTTTCGTTCAATCCCGGCAGGCTGTCTACAGTGAGGACAGGGATCCCCCTATCCGTGAACCTGCGGGAAATCTCATGAGAAACCAGCGGATCCGTATGATAAGGACGGCCTGCCAAAATCACAGAGAATGTCCCATTGTCCTTCGCATATTCCTGTGCGGCAAGGCCCCAAACCTGAAGTTCATTCCGAAATGCATTTATAGCTTCTTCTCCCCATCGGAATGCAGTCAAAGCTTCCTGCTTATCGACATGGAGAACTTCTTCTGCGAACCGGCATATCTGTTTCTTTCGGTCATTATGGGAAAACCAATGGAAAACAGGTGTGTCGAATGCCACTCCGTAAAGCTCTTCCGGCGTTTGAGAATTCTTTGTCACCGTGGCATATCCCATCACTACGGCACACATGTACGGACTCTTTTTATCCGTTCCCTCGGGAGGCACATGCATGATATGAGGCAGGAATATCCTGTCCACCTTTTTTTCTGCAAGGTTGGACACGTGCCCATGGATCAGTTTTGCCGGAAAACATATGGTGTCGGACGACACGAAATGGAGCCCCTTCTCAAAATCGGCTCTGTTGCTTAGATCGGAAAGGACCACTTCAAAGCCCATGGATCTGAAAAATGTCGTCCAGAACGGCAGGCTGTCCCAAAATTCCAGTACTCGCGGGATCCCTATGGTTATACCCCGTTCCGCTGCGCCCTCCGCTGCCGGATACTGCTTTTCCAGGAGATCTTTCCTGATGCGGAAAAGGTCGGGGACGCTCTTCGTATTTGAAACGGCTCCGTTCAAAGAGGGATCATTTCCTGCCTCACCTCTCTCGCACCTGTTTCCCGTGGTCCATGTCCTTCCTCCGGGAAATTTCATGATCGTCAAAGCACAGCGGTTTTCACAGCCCCGGCATGAGATACCCGAAACAGTTTGGTACTCGAATGTGTCAAGAGCATCGAAACCTATGAACTTAGAATCTGCAGGTCCCGATCCTTCCCGGCGATGCTTTGCATAAAGTGCCGCGCCGACAGCTCCCATCTCTCCGGGATAAGGGGCCAGAGAGACCTCCGTTTCCAGGTATTCTTCCAGCGCCCGCAGGACAGCCATAAATGCCTATGCCAA
>CASDUO010000036.1 GCA_949284065.1 uncultured Bacillota bacterium | reverse complement strand
CCGGTGACCAGCAGATCTCCCGTGACGGAAACCATGGTCACGTCCACGCCGCCTCTTCTGGCTATATCTACTGCGGAAAGGCATTCCACCTCTTCCAGACCTTCAGCTACGAATACGCTCATTTTGCTCATGGGCAGTCCCTCCTTCTTTTCACCGATTATTTATGATTTTTTGCTGTTCGTTCATATTACGCTTGACGGCTCTTGCTGTCATTGAGTTACATTATACAGGATATATTTCAAAAATCATCTGCTACTTCGTATTTTTCTCGTCTTGCTCATTGTCATTTCCGCCTTCTTCAGGTTTGAAAAATCGCAGCCTCAAGGCGTTGGTCACTACACATACAGAGCTCAGGCTCATGGCGGCAGATCCTATCATGGGATTGAGGAGCCAGCCGAATAGTCCGTAAAAAATGCCGGCGGCCAGGGGTATGCCCAGTATGTTATAGAAGAACGCCCAGAACAGGTTCATGTGTATGTTCCTTATGACGGCCCTGCTGAGATCCATGGCAGTCACCACGTCGGCAAGAGAGTCCTTCATAAGGACTATATCGGCGGATTCTATGGCGATATCGGTCCCGGCCCCTATGGCGATACCTATATCGGCACGGGTCAAGGCCGGAGCATCGTTGATACCGTCTCCTACCATTGCGACCTTGTGGCCCCGTTCCTGGAGAGATCGTATGTGAGCCTCCTTGTGAGCGGGAAGCACTTCGGCGATGGCTTCCTGTATACCTACTTCTTCTTTGATGGCCCGAGCCGTTTCCTCGTTGTCGCCTGTGAGCATGACTATGTTTATATCTTTCTCTTTCAATCGGCTGATGGCCCGGCGGCTGGATCCCTTTACTGTATCCGCTGCGGCGATGATGCCGATGATGTGATTCTCTTCGGAGAACAGGAGAGGGGTCTTCCCTTGGGATGCAAGGCCCGCTATGACGGAAGCCGCCTGCTGTCGTTCCTCTTCCGACACCCCCTGTTCCTTCATGAAGGCCATATTGCCGGCATAATAATCCATGCCGCCGAAAGTGGCTCGCACTCCCCGACCGGCTACGTTCTCGAAATCTTCGGGAGTGACCGTTTCGATGGCCTCCTCGCCGGCCTTTTCCATAACGGCGCCGGCAAGAGGATGTTCGCTGCCGGCCTCCAGGGATGCAGCCAGAGTCAGGAAATCTTTTTCATCTATGGCAGAGTCAAGGACGAGTATGTCCGTGACGCGGGGTTTGCCTGAAGTTATAGTACCGGTCTTGTCCAGGACCACCGTATCCACTGAATGGAGGTTTTCCAGACTTGCGGCGGATTTTATGAGTATACCCAGTTCCGCCGCCTTCCCCGTGCCTACCATGATGGCGACCGGAGTGGCAAGTCCGAGGGCGCAGGGACAGGATATGACCAGAACGGAAATAGCGCAATTTATGGCGAATTCAAAACTTTGTCCGGCCAGCATCCATACACAGACAGTGAGTACGGCGATCCCCATGACTATAGGAACGAAGATGCCGCTGACCCTGTCTGCCAGACGGGCTATGGGAGCTTTTGAATTCCCTGCATCATCCACCAGCCTTATTATCTGGGACAGAGTGGTGTCCTCTCCCACTTTGGAAGCTTTGAATCTGAAAGAACCGTTCTTGTTTATGGTGGCGGAGATCACCTGATCTCCGGGAGATTTTTCTACGGGGATGCTTTCGCCGGTGATGGCGGACTGATCCACAGAGCCCCTGCCTTCTATGATGACACCGTCTACCGGGATGCTCTGTCCCGGCTTTATTATGACTATATCGCCTACGACGACCTGTTCGCTGGGTATGGTGACCTCTTCTCCGTTCCTCAGGACCAGTGCGGTTTTGGGAGCAAGGTCCACCAGTTTTCCGAGGGCATCGGAAGTTTTGGATTTTGAACGGGCCTCCAGATATTTTCCTATGGTGACCAGGGCCAGTATCATGGCGCTGGATTCGAAATACAGGAGATGAGCATATTGTTCTGTCAGGGCCATATCTCCGTGGCCCAGGCCGTACATCATCCTGTATATGGCAAAGATGCCGTATATGAGAGCGGCCCCCGAGCCTGTGGCCACCAGAGTGTCCATATTGGGAGCTTTGCTCACCAGGGCCTTGAAACCTGAAATGAAAAATTTTCGGTTTATGAATATGACGGGAAGGGCGATGAGAAGCTGTGTGAAAGCCAGTATGGCCGAGTTCTCAAGCCCCATGAATATGCCGGGCATGGGCAGGGAAAGCATGTGGCCCATGGCAAGATACATCAAAGGGACCAAAAGCACCAGTGAAGAGATAAGGCGTCGCTTCAAAGTGTCCTTTTCCTCATCTGCCGTATCCTGTCTGTCCTGCCATTCTTTACGGAAACCTTCACCGCCGGGACTGCCGCCGGTATCTCCGCCTGAAAGGAGGGAAGCTCCGTACCCGGCCTCGGTGACGGCCTTGATTATTTCATCTGTGCCGATCTTGTCCGGATCGAATGAGACGGACATCTTCCCCGCCAGAAGGCTCACATCCACATCGTCTGTGCCCTGAAGTTTTTCCACGGCTTTCGTTACGTGAGCCTGACAGGCGGCACAGGTCATTCCTGTAACTCTGAATTTTTCTTTGGTCATATAGTAACTCCTGCTGTCTATGGTATAAAAATGATCTCTATCATGATACAGTCCGAATGTATCCCATGAAAAACGATTCCATATAACATTGACTGTAAGCGGGAGTGCTGTTAGGAAACACTAACCACCGTGTATATTATATCACAAATACCACGGCGACACAGCAAAATAAGATACTGATCTGAAAAATATATTATCGGCAAAGGACAGCGGCATGGATATCCCCACGAAAGGGATCAATAAGAAGCGTCGGCGTCACTTACAGCCAGACTCTTACGCAAAGTCCCTCCGAGATAGACGATGAAACGCAGGAACGTATAACTCACCATCAAAACGGCGATGGCCGTTTCCACTATGAGGAGGATGTTCAATGCGTCCAGAAGTGTCGGGGAGAGAGACACTCCCATTTCGGCAAAGCTCCCGAGCCACTTTTGCAACGCGAAAGCTGTTATGACGAAAGGGAAGGTGAAAGCTGCATAACTGGGATAGAAAGGAAGTCGCAGCAGTCCGGGCAGCTTTACGAGTACCAGAATGAACATGATCTGAGCCAGTATTTCCAGTATGAGGGTGAGCATCCAGGACTTTTCGTCAGTGACTATGAGATAGCCTGAGAGGCACAGACTCATTGGAGCGGTATATATACAAAACAGAGGTTTGGCCGCTTCGTGGACCTCTATTTTCATGTATCGGTAAGTTATGACTATGAACATCACACCGTAGGCAATCATGCCGAATACCAAAAGTATGCGGCCTAAAGACTCCATGCCGAAAGTGGGAGAAGTCACTGTGGCAACTACGATGCCCACATAGGTTATGTAACATGTGGGGAAAATTTCCGAAAGATCGAAACGTAAGAGGAATTTTTTCGTATACCAGACCATGAGCAATATATGGCCGAAAACGGCGGCGAACCAGAGGATGGTGGAAAGCCGGCCGGCATAGGGGTGGAGATAGGTGCAAAGCTGCATGACAGCCATGAATATGGTGGCAGACACGCTGGCCAGAATGGGATTCTCATAATCCTCCCTTATCTGTCCGGGATGGATGAGGAATTTGAGCAGCAAGAACACGCCTAAAAATGCAGCGGCGGCTCCGCATATCATTCGGGCTGTCTCGGAATAGCCCTGGATCAGATTGCCCAGAGCGCACAAACCGAGCATGACTCCGGCCACCGGTATAGGTACCTGCTTTATCATCTGCTTCATATGATCCTCCTCTTCATGTCCGTACTCGCCCGATCCCATTCAGGCCATATAGTATTCCCCTCTCATACAGTATGATTTTTACAAAAAATATTGATAAAGTAAAATTATATATTATTATATATACATAAAATATATTTATTGATAAAAGGTGGTCCGGCAGGCGGAGACGAAAGGGAAAAGACATGTTGGATTTCAGGATATCGACGTTTTTATCGGTATGCAAATATATGAACTATACCAGAGCGGCGGAGGAAAGGCATATGACTCAGCCAGCCGTGTCCCAGCAGATACGTTCTCTGGAAAATGAACTGGGAGCGAGGCTGTTCGAATATAGCCACAGGAAACTGGAACTTACGGAGGCAGGCAGGAAGTTCCGCTCCGCCTGTACGACTCTGAGGAATGACTTCGCCAGACTGGCAGATGAGATGAAGATGGAAGAGGATGGAAAACGCCGGATAAACATGGGGGCCACCCTTACCATAGGGGAATATGTGCTCCCCCGTATCATAGGGGATTTTGCGAAAAAAAAGACCGACTGTCAAATATCGCTTCTGATACAGGACACGGCCATAATTTTGAAGGCCTTGGATAAGGGAAGTATAGACTTTGCCTTTGTGGAGGGATATTTTCCCAAGGAGCAATACGATCATATCACATGGAGGAGGGAACAGCTGGTACCCGTATGCGCTCCGGGGCATCCTCTGCTGGAAAGACCGGCAATAGGAATAGATGAGCTTTTGGAAGAGACTCTCATACTCAGAGAAAAAGGATCGGGGACCAGAGAGACTCTGGAAAATTTTCTGGCATGTGAAAACATATCGGTAAAAGATTTCAAACACAGTTTGGAAATAGGGGGCATAGAAGCTATCAAAAAAATCGTTGCCTCGGGATACGGCATAACATTTCTGTACGCTTCCGCCGTGGCAGACGAAGAGGCCGACGGGAGATTATCATGGCTTCCTTTTGCCCGGGTATTCGACAATGACTTTACTTTCATATGGCGGAAAGGAAGTCTTTATTCAGAGGAGTATAAAGACTTCTTCAAAGAATTCACCGGTGAGGGACATGGATGACACTGCAGGAGATCTGTCCTCAGGGCTCGTATGGAAAGACCGGCATGGGCTCCAGCTTGAAAAGATTGGATTTGTGGAGGCGGTCGATCTTTTCCTTTATTTCAGAGTCGGGACAGTTGCCCGTACGGATATACTCATCCAAAACGGCATAGGTGAAGCCCAGATTATCCTCGTCTGTTTTCCCGCAAAGACCGTCTATGGGAGTTTTTTCAACGAACTTTTCAGGCAGGCCCAGATATCTTCCAATAGCTTTCACTTCCTGTACGGTCATCTTCGCCAAGGGGCTGAAATCCCCTGCGCCGTCACCGTATTTGGTGTTGTAGCCTACCCAGTCTTCAGAAAGATTACATGTGTTGGCCACCATTCCGCCCAGAGACTGGGCAACTGCGTAAAGGGCTGCCATCCTTATGCGGGGAGCCAGATTTATGGCGGCTCTTTTGCTGGTTTCGATCTTTGAAGAGACTTCATCGAAAAGACCGTCATATGCGTCCTTGATGTTTATCTCTATTTCCCGTATCCCGAGATGTTTCACGAGATCTTTGGAAACGTCCAGATCCCATTGATGGCCGTTGGGCATGAGCACGCCCACCACACGGTCTTTGCCCAGAGCTTCGGCACATAGAGCAGCGGTGACGGAACTGTCTTTTCCTCCTGAGATCCCAACCACGGCTTTTGCATCGGGTCCGTTTTCATCGAACCAGGAGCGTATCCATAAAATTATATCCTTAGAGACTTTTTCACTGTCGAACATTTTCGTTTCCTTTCCTGATAACAACAGGGATCACAGCAGACCCCCCGGGAGATGATATGGTCTCACCGCCTGTGTTCTGTATATATGCGGCGGTGCTTCCCGTAAACCAGGTTAAATATACCACAGGTGAAAACCCAAAGGCAACGGAAGGGATGTGCTTTTACGGAAATGACGCAGATGTCATGAGGTGAGGATCAGTTCCGTGATCCAGATCACTATAAGATGGACGGGATAGAATATATAAAAGAAATATTTCATGGAAAAAGTGCCGCGGCGACCGTTGTAGAGGAGGAGAAGAGGCAGAGCAGCCAGACAGAAAAACTGTATATGCCAGGAGACCTGGAGAGAAAGGAGCACGAGTCCCGCAGAAAACCCTATGAGAGCCATGTTCTTCCTTTTCAAAGAGTCGTAATCAGCAGACGGATGGCCGGAAGATGTAGGGATGGAGGCGGAAAGCTCCGCCAGCAGGGGCAGGATCACGCCGCAAAAACCGTAGTCCACATCTATCAGCAGACATATCACATACAGACCCGCCAGGCAGGATACAAAGACCAGGACCCCTATAAGTCGTCTGCCCGATCTTTTCCGTGCAAAACAGTCCCTGCAAAACTGGAAAGAATATACCGCACAGATGGAAAGAGAAAAAGTTATGAGGATATTGCCAAAGATCCGGTCTGTGAAAAAACAATAAACGGCCATACATGCAAGGTCCATGGCAAACATCATACCCAGATACCTTGCTGGGTGACGGGTGTACTGGCATCCTTCATATATGGCAAAAGAAAATACGGGAAAAGCGAGCCTGCCTATTATCCGCAGTACGACCAACTGGGGAAGGATATATGCGCCTATATGATCCAGGGCCATGGCAACGGCGGCTATGACCTTTATCTGGTTTTGGCTCAGTCCAAAGGTTCGGGAAGAAGTCATGATGTCATCATAGGCCCTCTGTGTCCAAGTCTTTATATGGAGAAAGGAATCCCTTCAGGGCATCTGCAATAAGAGCAGTGCCGCCGGAACGGGAGGATTCCATATTGAGAGCCAGAAGAGGATCGTGAAGGGATTTTCTCAAAAGGCACCAGCCTGAGCCTCCTTCAGTATCGAAGTTGATCCTTACACCTTCATAGTTGGGTTCTTCGAGAAAGGCATGTCCAAAGGGAGCAGCTCCTTTTACCACAGCATCCTTCAAGGCGGAAAGTATCTCATCTCCGTAAGGACCGAAGTCTTCCCTGTTTATGACCATACGGACCTCCCGGGCTTCTGCGGGAGCGGCCATTTTTTCGATGAGTGAACCTATGGTCTTTCCTTCCGATTTGAGTTTCGCCCCCTCGATGACTATGAGTGTGGCGAGATAAGCCCCGTCATCGAGGAAATAGTTGTCTTTGAAAGCGCCGTGTCCAGACGTCTCTATGGCAAGACAGCAGTCCTTGCCTTCTTTGTTCAATCCTATGGCTTTGTTTATCACGTTCCTGTAACCCCGTTTATATCTGAAATGGGTCATGCCCAGATGGTTTTCCAGAAAGTCGTGGAGCTCGTTGGAGGTCACACTGTCAGTGACCACCAGAGTGCCGGGATGGTCTTTCGATATCAGTGAAGCTGCCAGGGCCACTATGCCGTTGCGCGCGATCACAGTGCCGTCTTTATCGATGGCGGCCGATCTGTCCACGTCTGTATCGAATATGAGCCCCAGATCCACATCGGATTCCATTACTCTTTCCCTTGCGGAGGCAAGAGCCTCTTTGTCCTCGGGGTTTGGTGCATGGTTGGGGAATGTACCGTCGGGATCCAAAAACTGACTGGAGGAAACATCGGCGCCGAGGGGAGCTAAAATATCTTCAACGTAAAAACCGCCGGCCCCGTTCCCGCAGTCCACCATTATCCTCAGTCCTTCAAGGGGCTTATGGCCGTATTGGGGCAGACTTTTCCCGATTATGGCGCGCATATGTCCGCAGTAGAGAGCCATGAGGTCGCATTTTTCCGGTATCGCCTGAAGCGGGTCTGCGCTTTCACAGGGAGGAGGACATGCGGCATCACATGACAGAGGGTTTTCCGCCAGAGATATGATATGGGAAATATCCTCTTTGTTCAGGCCGCCTTCTTTTGAAAAAAACTTGAAGCCGTTTCTGTTCATGGGAAGGTGGCTGGCTGTTATCATGATGGAGCCCTGACAGTCTGTAGACGGGAAGACTGTGGACATGAACATGGCAGGGGTGGAAGCCAGACCGCAATCCAGCACTTTCACTCCCATAGAAGCCATGGCTTTTGTCAAAGCTTCCGAAAGGGTGGGACCGGAAAGCCGGGGATCCCTGCCTACAGCGATCTTCATGGCGGCCGGGGAGAGGCCTGTTTTTCCGGATAGCCAGATGACGAAGGCTTTTCCGAAAGCGGCAGCGGCATCGGGCGTCAGATCCACCGGGGGCCCGTCGGGAGAACTCCATGCAACTCCCCTTATATCACTGCCGTTTTGAAGTTTTTTCAGTTCCATATCTTTTCTCTCCTGTGGGTTTTTCTATCTGTATAGCATCTTTGTCTATAAGTCCTATTTGTTCTGAGACAGGATGTCGTTGAGACTGCCCGTCCTGTATCCGTCAAGATCCAGAGAGGCATATGTGAAACCGGCTCCTTTCACCAGTTTACTTACTTTGTCCATGATGCCGGAGTCTGCGAAGCGCTCTCTTTCTGAGGCTGCCACTTCCACTCTTGCAAGGTCGCCGTGAGACCGTACCCGCACGGAAGAAAAGCCCATGTTCCTGAGAGCGATCTCCAGGGAATCTATGGCCGCAAGTTTTCTTTCATCCAGAGGCTCGCCATAGGATATCCGGGAAACCAGACAGGCTGAGGGCAGAGGTATGTCCAGCTCCGGTGCGGTCTTTTTCAAAAGCTCTTTTATATCCTCTTTTCCGAGACCGGCCTCCTTGAGAGGAGAAAGTATGTCCAACTCACCCAGGGCTTTCAGTCCGGGCCTGTAATCATCAGGGTCGTCTCCGTTGGTGCCGTCTGCAAGGGGCAGAGGGGAGACAGCATCCTTCATAGCTGTGAACATGGCTTTTTTACATGTATAACAGACGTCTGCCCCGTTGTATCTTATTTTATCGAAAAAATCAGATCCAAGATTTACGGTGATATGCTTTATGCCGAGCTTTCGGCAGAGCTCTGTGCTTATTGCAGCTTCTTCCGACGGAAAAATAGATGAACGGGCCGTAACTGCCGTAACGGCGACTCCCGGGATCTTTCGGGCGCGCAAAAGCAGGAAGGTGCTGTCCATACCTCCTGAAAAAGCCACGGCCAAAGGGCCGTATGAGGCTATGATGTCATCCAATTTTTTCAGTTTGTCCGATAGAGCGTTCATAGTTCATACCGTCGGGGACAAAAGTACAGATCCTTTCACAGGCGGGACGATCATTTGAACTGGCCGTTGATCTCATCTTCACAGGATCTCATAGCGGCCAGAGTCTCTTCGATGAGTTCGTCCAGATCCCAGCCTAGCATTTCCGCACCCTGAGTTATGACATCGCGGTCGCATCCGGCGGCGAATTTTTTATCCTTGAATTTTTTTCGCACGGACCTCACTTCCATGTCCTTGGTGCTTTTGGAAGGTCTCATGAGAGCGGCAGCTCCGATGAGTCCGGTAAGTTCGTCTACGGCAAAAAGGACTCTTTCCATTTCATGATCTGGCTTCACATCGCTGCACGATCCGTATCCGTGTGAAACGACGGAGTTTATGAATTGAGGATCGGCGGCGATCTCCGCAAGAAGTTCGGGAGCTTTTTTGCAGTGCTCCTCCGGCCATTTCTCGAAATCTATGTCGTGAAGGAGGCCCACCAGGCCCCAGTATTCCGAATCTTCGGGGAAGCCCATTATATCGGCGTAATATTTCATGACGCCCTCTACAGTAAGGGCGTGACGTATGTGGAATTCCTCCTCATTATATTTTTTAAGCAGTGCCAAAGCGTCTTCTCTTTTGATTTCCATATCATCATTCCTTTCCCGGAAAACAGATATCCTGTTCCAATCAGTCGGCAGCGTGCCCCCATGGCGATCCGCCGTTTCAGACACTATTATACACGAAACCACAGAAATAATCAGTAAAAAGGTTTTATGAAGAATATTTGCGCAAGGGATAAAGATAGCAGTAAGCGGCAGCAGCTTAGGGACAGCCGTGGAACCGCCTCTGTGGACAAAGTATGGGTTTCGCTTTATAATCGAAAAAACTGAAGAATCAGGGCATGAAGAGGAAAAGGGAACATACGCAAGTGATGTAAGGATTTTATGGACGGAAAGAAATAACACAAAAATTATGGAAAAAAATATAGCAAAATATATAGACCATACTATGCTAAAAGCCGACGCCACACGGGAGACGGTGCTCAGATACTGCCGTGAGGCCAAAGAGCTGGGGTTCTGTTCGGTCTGCGTCAACAGCGTCCATGTGGCCTTGGTGGCAAAGGAACTGGAAGGATCGGGAGTCAGGACCTGCGCTGTGGCAGGATTCCCTCTCGGAGCCATGGATACCGAGGCCAAGGCCTTTGAAGCCGTAAGAGCCGTA
>CASDUO010000035.1 GCA_949284065.1 uncultured Bacillota bacterium | reverse complement strand
ATATATCCGTCGGATAAAATGGTCCCTCTCCATTCTGACAACAGGGTGAAAAATTTCATTGCCACACATCAAAAGCGCTCTAAGGATATAGAATGTCAAAACGAGTATATATGTTTTGCCCTCGCAAGGGCGGGATACGGAGTCAGCCTGCTTCCAAAATACAGGATCCCATCAAAAATAGAGGGCTGTCTTTCCATCCCTCTGGAGGAAAACGAGCCCTTTACATATGGTGTACTTACTCTTTCGGATAAAAACGACATGTACCTAAGACGTTTTATCCAGATACTGAAGTCTCAGTTCGACGGATAAAAAATCAGAACTTGATCACCTGTACCGCTACCTTGTCGTAGTACTTCATATTTTTTATATACTTCTTGGCGCCATAGGCAGGATCCAGTATGACGAAACTGTCCTTGTCCACGTTGCTCTTTGTGGTCCCGGCCAGATACCCTATGACGGTGACATAGTGCTGGTTGCCCGTGTACCCGTTTTGTATCCTCAATATACACGGCACTCCCGAACTTATTTCCGCAAGCACTGCCTGATATCCGCTCTTTGCAGTGGAATAATAGGTGCTGCTTCCCCCTGCAGTAGGCCACTGCGCCAGCTGCCCTGCATAGTATGAACTTATTATCCTGTCCTGTATGCTGGAATAGTTGCCTTTGGTGAATTTCCCGTCTATGACCATCCTGGCATATGCCATGGCATATGCTCCGCAAGGGCCGGAATAGGGCTGCGCTCCTATAGATGAAAGCACCGAAGACTTATATGACAATACCTTGCCTTCCGAATCGATATCCACATCTCCGCCCTGGGAACCGCCGCCCGAACTTCCTGTCACTGTGAATTTTTTGTTCTTGAGAGTCTTGCTTTTCCCGTTGATGTCCTTTGCCCATACCTTATAGTAATATGTCCCTGAATCCAGCTGTCCGAATTTTACCTTGGAGTCCAGTTTGTTTATGTTGTAAGTCTTTCCGGACACACTGGCAGTAGATGCCACATCAGTCCACGACCCGTTCGTCTTCGTCACACCTACTTTGACGCTCGACATATTGAAATGAGATTTCACATTGCCTTTTACCACGAATCCGTCGCCTTCATCAAGTGTCGTAGGGGTGCTGGCATTGGAAATAGTCATCTTTGAGACCGTGAATTTCTGGTTCACCAGATATATCTCGGTCCCCTTCGCATCTTTTATATATACCTTGAATCTATATGTGCCGGCATCCAGCTTGCCGAATGGGATCTTGGCATCCAAAGAACTGATATCATACGTTTTCTTATTTGGTTTCGCACTGGCCCATCTGCCGGATATCCAGCTTCCTCCCGTTGTCGTGACTCCGACTTTCACTATGGAAAGTTTGTTCTTTGAAGTTATTTTCCCGGATATGCTGAAACTGTTCCCCTCATAGATGGCCTTGGGAGCCTTTAGAGATCCTATCTTGGTATCTACCACCTGGAATGCCGAGTTTTTCAAAGTCTTGCTCGCTCCATCGGCATTCTTTGCCCATACCTTGTACTTATATGAACCTACGGGAAGTTTCCCAAACACCAGAGAACTGTCCGCCTTTGAGAGAGAAAAAGTCTTTGACTTGGGATTTTTTGAGTAAACAAAACCCGTCTTCCAGTTCCCTTTGCTGTCTGTCACACCTACCTTTACCGATGTGAGCTTGGAAGTGGATGAGACGGTCCCTTTCACCACGAAAGACGTTCCCTTATATATACTGTCGGCCGGAGTCGAGGCTCCGCTCAAGGTTATGCTGCTCGCACCGAAAGACACGGTGGTCGAACATCCTAAAACCAAAACAAAGACCAACAGAATACTTATTATCCGCTTTTGCCCGGTCATGTTACCTCCAACCCTGCTTCGCAGGTTGCTGTCCCGAATAAATCGTATCCTCTCTTCAACTTGACACGGCATAATTATATAGAAATATCAACGCCTCTGCAAGGCCTTTCGAGTATTATGTAAACAATTTGTCATTTCTGTGAAGAAGGCTTTTCCGCCCGTACCGTGATCCACTGGGGCCCCTCCCTGAACAGGCGGATCTCATCGAAACCTGCGTCTCTCAAAAGCTCTTCCAATTCCCCGCCATCATATACTGTCATAGGTCCGACTTTTTCTTCCCAATTCGTCTCTGCATCATCGCTGAGCTCACATATTATGAGGAATGTACCGCCGCAACGCAGCACTCTGTATACTTCGGAAAAAGCCTTTCTGATATCGGGCCAGAAATACACTGTTTCACAAGCTGTTACGGCATCGAATGAATCATCATGAAAGGGCAGATGGGAGACATCTCCTGAAATCACTTCACACCGCCCCTGTTTTATGGCCGTCCTGTTCTTTTTTCTGCTGACAGCCACGCTTTTTTCCGAATAGTCCAGTCCGGTGACCCTGCTCTTGGGATATTCGGACAATATCCGGGCGATGTTCGCTCCGCCTCCGCAACCTGCTTCCAGTACACGAGCATCTTCTCTGAGATCGAGATACCCGAATCCCCAATCTGCCAAAGGCACATGTCTCTTATTCATCCTTTTCAGCATAAGCCCGCCCAATATACCCTCGGGCTTCCTCACATTCCGTATGAATCTTCCTGCCATATATCCCCTTTCTTTATTTCCCCAGATACCTCTTATATTTCCTGTACATGTTCATGTCCCGCAATCTCAGGTAGAGCATCCTTTTGAAGCCTCTGTCCTTGTCATAATAAAGAGAATTGCAGTACTTGCCTTCGGACACCAGTTTTTTGAACTTTTTCACCTTTTCCGGATCTCGGACATACTTATATACGATACCTTTCGGCACCACGCTCCAGCAGAAATCGCTGTTGGCATATTCCGGCTTTATGGGTTTGTTGAGGACATAGTCCTCCACGATGTATTTTGCCAAATTATATCCCTGGCCGGTTATCCTGTAATTGCTCCTTCCCTGCCTGATGTTTATCTCGAATATAAGTATCTTGTCCCTTTTCTTGTCGTATTTGAAATCGGCATCAGCCCATCCTTCATAACCTATATCCTCCAGGAGATATCCGACTTTGCTCATTATGTCCCTGTCATAAGTGGTGATGGTAGCCGCATTGGATCCTATGCCCTTCGGTGTATGCTCCTCCAAAATGACGTTCCCGAAGTTTATGAGCTTCACTTTATGATCCTTGCCCACATACACATGCATGTCATATATGGAATCGTCGGCACCTTCCACCATCTCCTGGATTATCATCTTGTCGTCATAGCCGTTGTCATATATCTGCTTTATGGTTTCTTCCAGCTTTTTTCTTTCCTTGATGAAGTACACCTTGTGCTGTCCCTCAAAAGAGTGTTTGTTGTACTTCACGCTGTCGCTTGGCTTGAGCACTACCGGAAAGTCGAAATCCAAAGTGAAGTCCATTCCCATGTCGGGGGTGTATACCAGTGTGTTCGCAAAATCCAACCCGTACTTTTCGCATAATCCGTAAAAAGTCGCCTTCAGAACTATGTTATCCAGAGCTTTCTTGTCTGAATAGGGCACTACGAACATATCTTTAAGATAATCCTTGTTCTCCACTATGAGCCTGACATAATGATCGGCATTCCCATGGAGTATGAGTATCTTAGACGGATCCTTTTCCTTATATTCCTCATATATCTCTTTCATGACCCTTCTGAACACCTCTGTTTCATCAAGATCCGGTATATATCTGGGTATCAGTATCTTTGAATCGTTCGTTACCGCTCCGGGATTCCTTGCCAGCATCAGGGTCTTGACCCCGTACTGCTCGTGGTACGCTCTCGCCACACTGTAAACATTGATGTCTGAAGCCATCATTATAGGTTGTATGTTCAGTTTTTCCACTTTATTTCCTCCGTAATATATGATGTCCCATACCCTATCGGACATTATACCGTTTTCCCCGGCCTTTTGCACGGATAATGTTTCCTTTCTCCAAACTCTGCCGGATATCACGGTTTTATTACCGGAGATAGCGGTCCTGTCTGGAAAACGAAAGCGGCGCGAGAGCGCCGCAAATCAACATATTCGCAAGGGTTTTTTGATCATTTTTCTAAAAACAACCAAATCGATACACAAAGAAAGCTTTCTCTCGAACATATGTCGCAGATCTACATATCCGCCAGCAATTCATCCAGACTGCATATCTTGGCGCCGTAGACTTCTTGGAGATATTTGAGTCCTCCCTCATAGTCCTCTTCGGTGAAAGAGTCGGTGGTCTCTCTGGGCACGATTATATCGTAACCTCTGTAATAGGCGTCAGCCGCCGTATGCCTGCAACACATGTGGGCATGCAGACCGGTGATTATCACAGTATCCGTGCCGAGCTCGTTCAGGAGCATATCCATATCTGTCTGATAAAACCCGCTATAACGACGTTTTGGGATCACATGATCTCCGTCTTCCGGTTTGAGTTCCGGTATGACTTCCGCTCCTTCTGTCCCTTTGATCGCATGATCTCCCCAGAGTTTCAGTTCATGGTCTATTCCCTTTATGTGACAATCGTTTGCATAGATCACGGGGATATCCTTTTTTCTCGCCTCACCTATGAGTTTCGCAATATAGGGCACGATAGCCCTTCCCCTATCACAGCCCAACGCACCTGTAACGAAATCGTTGAGCATATCCACTACTATTACCGCCTGTTTCGACATGATGCATCCTCCTTATAAAACACCTGCAGGACTCCAGTCTCCCGCCACTCTTATCCGTATATGCTTTTATATTTTTCATAATCGGCCCGGTCGAATATAACGATCGACACCTCCATGTCCGACCCCTTTTCTTCCAGAAATCTGCCGATGGTATCATAGGCTACCCTGAAGGCATCGTCTTTGGGATAACCGTACACACCTGCGGATATGAGGGGGAATGCAACGGTACTGCACCCCTTTTCCGCAGCCAGCACCAAAGAATTCTCATAGCAGGATGTCAAAAGCTTTTCTTCGTCTCTGTCACCACCGCTCCA
The DNA here is from genome assembly GCA_949284065.1 of uncultured Bacillota bacterium. Lineage (GTDB taxonomy): Bacteria > Bacillota > Clostridia > Peptostreptococcales > Anaerovoracaceae > CASDUO01. The sequence goes on along the minus strand of CASDUO010000035.1, from coordinate 5,508 downwards.
GACAGGCCCTACGGTATGTATCACATACCTGCACGGAAGTTTATACCCTCCCGTCACCTTTGCTTCGCCTGTGGGGCATCCTCCCAGGGTCCTGCACTCTGCAAGAAGTTCTTTTCCGGCAGCTCTGTGTATACACCCGTCCACTCCGCCGCCTCCGAGAAGAGACCGGTTCGCGGCGTTGACTATGGCATCCACATTAAGTTTGGTTATATCGCCCTGTAATATCTTGATGGACATTTCATACTCCTTTTACTGTTGTTCCGCCTTATATCCGTCTGTAGCATTTCCGCTTATGACAAAGCTTATGTCCCCTCCCTCTGAAACATCGGGAGTCAGCTTCTCGGTCCTGTAGTCTTCTCCCGTATTGGGATTGATGGTGAATACTATGGCGAAATCTTTCAGATCGCCCTGGGAAAAGTCGTTGTTATTGAAATCGAAGGTCGCCGAATCTATCTCTCCCCCCTCTGCGTTGATGGACGATCCGCTGTTTATGACCTCATCTCCCAGGTATGCCTCATAACCTATTTCATAGACTTCATCGTCGCATCGATTCACGGCTTCTATTGTGAAGTCCGGCACATTCTCGGTCAGTTCTTCTCCTTCGTCGTCCGTATCCCCACATCCGCAGGCCATCACCATAGCCAGTATGACAACGGCAGCCAGTACGTATCTCGTTCTTCTTTTCATATCATCTCTCCCTGTCGTACATTTCCTCTCCGCCCTTTTCGCCAAAGTTTCCACATATCGCAGATCCCTGTACCTGCGACTTTTTCTTTGCCGTCATTATACACGCTTTTTCTGAAGAAAACATTATGATTTCTCTATCATCAGAATATCACCACACTGCTTCTTATATATCCTCCGGATATCATTCCAGGGCCTTTCCTCCCGTGTAAAGCTGATAGTATCTGCCCTTCTGTTCCATCAGCTGTTCATGATTGCCCCGCTCTATTATCCGCCCGTTTTCCAAGACCATTATGCAGTCGGAATTCCTCACTGTGGAGAGCCTGTGTGCTATGACGAATGATGTCCTTTCCGACATGAGCCTGTCCATCCCCTCCTGGACCATGACTTCAGTCCTGGTGTCTATAGATGACGTGGCTTCATCCAGTATCAGTACAGGGGGATCTGCCACCTCAGCTCTCGCAATGGCTATGAGCTGCCTTTGTCCCTGACTGAGATTCCCTCCGTCTCCGGTAAGCACTGTATCATATCCGTCAGGCAGCCTGTGTATGAAGCTGTCTGCATTGGCCATTTCTGCTGCTGCTATACACTCTTCGTCGGTGGCATCCAGTCTGCCGTACCGTATATTTTCCATTATGGTGTCGGTGAACAGATGTGTGTCCTGAAGGACTATGCCCAGGCTCCTGCGCAGATCCGCTTTTTTTATTTTATTTACATCGATACCGTCATAGAGTATTTTGCCGTCGTCTATATCATAAAAACGGTTTATCAAATTCGTGATCGTGGTCTTGCCAGCTCCCGTAGATCCTACGAAGGCTATTTTCTGTCCCGGTCTCGCATACACGTTCACATCGTGGAGCACGGTCTTTTCCGGCGTGTATCCGAAATCCACATCCTCCATCACTATATCGCCGCAGAGCTCCGTAAGACGGCCGTTTTTCTCGTCTTTCCATGCCCAGTGCTTCGTACGTTCATCTGTTTCTTCCATGGATCCGTCTTCCTTTATCTCGACGTTCACCAGTTCCACATCTCCTTCATCCTTTTCCGGCTTTTCGCCCAGCAGCTTGAATATTCGGTAGGCACCGGCCATAGCTGTGACTATGCTGCCAACCTGCTGACTCATCGTTCCCACAGGCTGTGTCACGTTCCTGTTCAGAGTCAGGAAGGATATGAGCGTACCTATCGTCATGTCTGTATAGCCTCCCAAAGCGAGGACCCCTCCTATGGCTGCGCAAAGGACATAGCTTATGTTGCCTATGTTCATATTCACCGGCATCATCACGTTGGCTATCTGGTTTGCCTTTTCAGCGCTGGATCTGAGTTGCTCATTGCGCTTTTTGAATTCTTCAAGATTCTTTTCCTCGTGACAAAATACCTTTATCACCTTCTGGCCCTCTGTCATTTCTTCCACATACCCGTTCACGTTGCCCAGATCCATCTGCTGATCCACGAAATATTTCCTGGATCTGCTTCCGAGCTTGGTGGTGGTGTACATCATGACCACAAGCATGAACAGCGACAGCACCGTAAGAGGTATATCAAGGGCGAACATGCTGATCACAGTGGAGATTATAGTAACGGAAGATGAAACTATCTGGGGTATGCTCTGAGTCATGACCATACGAAGGGTGTCTATATCGTTCGTATATACGGACATTATATCTCCGTGAGCATTCGTATCGAAATATTTTATGGGCAAAGTCTCCATATGTTCGAAAGTATCCTTCCTCAATCTCAGTATGGAACCCTGTCCTATATATACCATCACCCTGCTGTAGACAAATGAGCACAGCACTCCGGCTCCGTAGATCGCCGCCAATATCAATATGGCTTTTCCGAGTGGCCCGAAATCAGGGTCTTCCATTTTCGTCAAAGGCACTATGTAATCATCTATCAACACCTGCATGAACAGAGTCCCGTACAGGGTGGCAAGGGAAGAACCTATTATGCACAAGATGACCATTGTGAATCTCAGCTTGTACCCCGATATCATATACCCCAGCATACGGCCGAAGGTCCTGAGATTTTTTCCCTCTTCCGACTTTGCCCCTTTTTTTCGGATGTTTTTTTCAGGTGCGTCTGATTTTTTCATTTTTCCCACGTCAGTTCACCTCCCCGTCACTGTCTGCCTGAGGTTCGTCAAAATCGCCTCCGAACTTGGTCTGTACTTCATATATTTCCCTGTATATCTCGTTGTTTTTCAAAAGATTTTCATGAGTGTCAAAGCTGTTGACAGTCCCATCGTCCATTACGATTATCCTGTCGGCACCCTCAACGCTTGCGACCCTCTGGGCTATTATGATCTTAGTCACTCCGGTGAGCTTGCTGGCAAAAGCCTCTTTTATCTTTTTATCTGTAGCCGTATCCACGGCACTGGTGGAGTCGTCCAAAATGATCACTTTCGGATTCTTCAAAAGCGCCCTTGCTATACAAAGCCTTTGTTTCTGTCCTCCGGACACATTGCTTCCGCCCCGCTCTATCATCGTTTCATATTTGTCCGGCATCTTTTCTATGAACTCGTCTGCACACGCGAGACGACAGGCCTCCCGGCACTCCTCTTCGGTGGCATTTTCATTTCCCCAGCGCAGGTTATCCAGTATGGTTCCGGAAAACAGCACATTGTTCTGCAGCACCACTGAAACATTGTTTCGCAGCATGTCTATGTCGTACTCACGCACATCCACCCCGCCTACTTTCAGGCTTCCTTCGCTTACATCATAAAGACGGCTTATGAGTCCTATCAAACTGGATTTTCCCGAACCGGTCCCTCCTATCACACCTATGGTCTCTCCGGAATCTATATGGAGATCGATATTTCGCAGATCTCCGCTTCCTTTTTTATATGAGAAATCCACATTTTCGAAGTCGATACTGCCATCTTTCATCTCCATGACCGGCTTCTCAGGGTTCTCCATATCCGGCTTTTCTTCCAGTACCTCGATGATACGTTCGGCACTGGCAGAACTCATGGCTATCATGACGATGACCATAGACAGCATCATCAGGCTCATCAGTATGGACATGATATACGTGAACATGGATGTAAGCTCACCTGTAGTCAGATCGCCGGCCACTATGAACTTGGCCCCGAACCACGAAAGGCTTATCATACATCCGTACATCACCAGCATCATGGCCGGTGTCACCAGCATGAGGGTGGTCTCCGCTTTCACGAAGAGCTGATAGAGCTTTTCCACTGCCTTGCCGTATTTTTTGTTCTCAAACTTTTCTCTTACGAATGCCTTTACCACCCTTATGGCGGATATGTTCTCCTGTATGCTGGCATTCACGTCATCATACTGGTTGAACACCTTTATGAAGAGGCCGTATGTCTTTTTAGTTATTACCCCTACGGCCACGCCAAGGACCACTATGGCCACGAGGAATATGGCGCTGAGCTCCACGTTTATGAGCACACACATTATCACGCTGCATATGAACATCAGGGGAGACCTCACTGCGATCCTCAGTGTCATCATAGACGCATTCTGTATATTGGTCACATCTGTGGTCATCCTGGTCACCAGTCCTGCCGTGCTGAAACGGTCTATGTTGGAAAAGGCGAAAGTCTGTATGTTGGTGAACATCTTGTCCCTCAGATTATATGAAAGTCCCGTGGACGCTGTGGATGCACACCTTCCCGCTATTATACCGAAAGTCAAACTCAGGGCTGCCATAGCGACCATCAGGCCCCCGTACGTATATACCTTGCCCAGGTCTCCTGCCTCTATGCCTCTGTCGATTATAAGGGCGGTAGCATATGGTATCAGTACCTCCATTGCCACTTCAAGGGCCGTGAAGACCACTGCCATGACTGCAGCCTTTTTATATTTCCCTATCTGCCTAACTATTTTCCAAAACAACTTTTTACATCTTCCTTTCTTTACTCGTATCATTTTTCGGTAGCCTGCAGGATCACGTGTCCATCATATCCACATTTTCCTGTATTTTTTTCAGCAGTCTGCACAAATCATCCAACTGTTCTTCTGGAATGTCACGCCGTATCTGTCGCTCAAGTTCTATGACATTTTTATGATTCCTTTTGAGGGCTGTTTCTGCTCTGTTCGTCAGATATATTTTCTTGCTCCTCCTGTCCTCTTTTACAGGTACCCTAGTGATAAGGTCCTTGCGCTCCATGGCCTTCAGCAGCTCTGTGGCTGTGGAACGCTGTATCATGAAATCTTTTTCCAGATCTTTTTGGAACACATCCTTGCCTCTGTTGTCGTTGAGATAACCCAGTATCCAATGCTGCATACCGGTGGGACCTTCCCCTTCCATTCCATCCCAAAACCCGCGAAAAGCTATGCTTTTGATCCCATTGGCAGTTTTCAGTATTTCCCTGCCGACCACCTGCTCCTTCACACCGTCACTCCTTCCAAAATAAAAATAGTTCACTTTTGAACTATTTCAGTGTAACATCTATATAAAGGAGGTGTCAACAGTCGAATTGGAGTAGTATCATTTAAATGCAGTCGTTAAATCCACCAAAAGATAATATATCATCAAGGAAGGTGGAGACATGCAATACGATAAGGAATTTAAACTACAGGCTCTTGAACTGTCCGATGAAATTGGCGTCAAGGCAGCTGCAGATCAACTCGGCATCAAGTATTACACACTTGCCGACTGGCGCCGTCAGCGCAAGGCTCGCGGCGAAGAAGCTTTCGTTGGCAGTGGTAACAAAATGATGCCGCTCAGCGAGAAGGATCGTCGCATTAAGGAACCGGAAGCGGAACTTCGGGAAACCAAGCGAGCTAACGATATACTCAAGGAGGCTCTCGGTTTTTTCGCACAAAGCCGAAAGAAGTGAGAGCTCGGAAACGT
>CASDUO010000034.1 GCA_949284065.1 uncultured Bacillota bacterium | reverse complement strand
GCATCATTTAAAATTAATCTTCCCAAAATCGATATTATATATTCATAGAAAAAGCCCAACCTCCCCACTTTGAAGTTGGACTTTTGTCTACAGTCTGAGCCCCCGCTGCAAGCGGGGGCTTCTTTATGGAGTGCACGATCGGTCATATCAACCTGTGGTGAAATGCTGTTTGTCGTCTTTGGCGCCTATGGTGACCACATCTCCGTCTTTTATCTCTCCCGATATTATCCTTTCGGCGATGCCTGTCTCTATATGTTTTTGCAGATACCTTTTTACGGGACGGGCACCGTATATGGGTGAATATGCTTCTTTGGCTATGAGAGCCTTGCTGTCGTCTGCAAGCTTTATGGTTATGTGTCTGTTATCCAGTCTCCTTTGGATGTCTTCCATGGAAAGGTCGATGATCTTGTAGATCTGATCCTCTGTAAGCGGCGAGAACACGATAATGTCGTCTATCCTGTTTATGAACTCAGGACGGAAACTCCTCTTGAGCTCTTCTTTTACCGTATCTTTTATCTCTTCCGCTATGGTACCGTCCTGTCTTATATTCTCCGTAAGATAGGCGCTGCCTATATTCGATGTCATTATTATGACCGTGTTTTTGAAATCGACGGTCCTGCCCTGATTGTCTGTGAGTCTGCCATCGTCTAAAAGCTGGAGCAGGATATTGAATACGTCAGGATGAGCCTTTTCTATCTCATCGAAAAGTATGACGCTGTAAGGCTTCCTCCTTACCGCTTCGGTAAGTTGCCCGCCTTCATCGTATCCTACATATCCGGGAGGGGCGCCTACCAATCTCGAAACAGAGTGTTTCTCCATGTATTCGGACATATCTATCCTTATCATGTTTTTCTCCGAGTCAAAGAGAGCTTCACTGAGGGCCTTGGCGAGTTCTGTCTTTCCCACGCCGGTAGGACCCATGAATATGAAAGAACCTATGGGTCTGTTCTCATCTTTGAGTCCGGCCCGTGCTCTCAGTATAGCCTGGGAGACTGCGTCTACTGCTTCCTCTTGCCCTATGATCCTCTTGTGGAGTATTTCAGGCATCTTCAGGAGCTTTTCACGTTCGGATTCGACCAGTTTCGCTACCGGTATACCTGTCCAGCCGGAGACCACTTGGGCGATCTCTTCTTCGGTGACTTCCTCAGCGAGAAGACGGTTTTCTTCCGCTTTGTCAGCTTTGTCCTTATCATGGGCCAGTTTCTTTTCAAGTTCCGGCAGGGAGCCGTATTTGAGCTGGGCGAGTTTTTCCAGGTCATAGTTCCTTTCGGCTTCTTCGATCTGAAGCTTGACTTCTTCGATCTGTTCCTTAGTGCCCTTCACCTCCGATATGGCTTTCTTTTCACTTTCCCACTGAGCCCGCATGCTGTCGTTTTCGGATTTGAGTTCAGAAAGTTCTTCCTCCAGATTTTTGAGTCTCGCTTTGGAAGAGTCGTCCTCTTCTTTTGAAAGAGCCTGTTTTTCTATTTCCAACTGCATTATCTTACGGCTGATCTGATCCAGTTCGGCCGGCATGCTGTCGATCTCGGTCCTTATTTTTGATGCGGCTTCATCCATAAGGTCTATGGCCTTGTCCGGCAGGAATCGGTCGCTTATGTATTTATCGCTCAATGTGGCACATGCTATCAGCGCGTTGTCCGTTATCCTTACGCCGTGGTGTATCTCAAAACGCTCCTTCAGGCCTCTGAGTATAGAGATGGTGTCTTCCACAGTAGGCTGATCCACAAGGACTTTCTGGAAACGTCTTTCCAATGCTGCGTCCTTCTCTATATATTTTCTGTATTCATCCAAAGTGGTAGCCCCTATACAGTGGAGTTCACCTCTGGCCAGCTTGGGCTTGAGGAGGTTTCCTGCATCCATAGAGCCTTCTGTTTTACCGGCGCCTACGATATTGTGTATCTCATCGATAAAGAGGATGATCCTGCCTTCGGATTTTTCTATCTCGTTTAGGACGGCCTTGAGCCTTTCCTCAAATTCACCTCTGTATTTTGCTCCGGCGATGAGAGCGCCCATGTCAAGTGCATATATGGTCTTGTCCTTGAGTCCTTCCGGGACATCTCCGTTGAGGATACGCTGGGCGAGTCCTTCCACGACAGCAGTCTTGCCCACGCCGGGTTCTCCTATGAGTACCGGATTGTTCTTAGTCCTCCTGGAAAGGATCTGTATAGTGTGCCGTATCTCTTCGTCTCTGCCTATGACAGGATCCAGCTTGCCTGCTCTTGCCATTTCCACCAGGTCACGTCCGTATTTTTCCAGAGCCTCATAGGCTTCTTCCGGATTTTGATTGGTGATTTTCTGATTGCCTCGGATGCTTTCAAGAGCTTTGAGGAATTTTTCTTTATCTATACCGTATTTTGCAAAGATCCTTGCACTGGGGGTGCCTTTTTCATTCAGGAGAGCCAGGTAGATATGCTCTACGCTGACGAATTCGTCACCGAAACTCGCTGCCGTTTTTTCCGCATTTAAAAGGATCTGATTGAGCCGTCTGCTGGAGTACATGTTAGAGTCTCCGCCGGCTACTTTGGGCAGACGTTCCATCTCGCTTTGGAGTTCGCCTACGATCTTACCTGTGTCAACATCCATATATTTTACCAGCTTAGGGATGAGTCCATCCTGCTGTAGCATGAGTGCAAGATGGAGATGCTCCCCGTCAAGTTGCTGATGACCCTGGTCGATGCCTATGTTTTGACAGTCGATTATGGCTTCCCGGGCCTTTTGTGTATATTTTTCTAAATTCATCCTATACCTCCATTTGTTGATATCTGTCTATGCTTTCATTATACTACCGCGGAAGACCATAATCAAGAGTTTTTTGGCACTCACTTAACAAGAGTGCTAACAAAATAATATAAACCTTGAAATTTCAATGATCATACTAAAAAAAGTTGATGAAAAAAAGTATTCAAAGTTAGGGGGAAATAGTAATATACTATTGGTATGGAAAATATAGAAGGCAAAATGATAAGGATAAGCAGAGAGAGTTGTGAGAAGGCTGCACGAAGGATATTCGACAAGATCGCCGGCCCTTTCATGACAGATATCCCGTGTAAAGATGAGATGATGGACCGGATCGCAGCGGCGTATGAAAAAACTGCCGATGCAGTGGATGTGAAGTTCGTATATTCCTTCTTTACAGATGTTATCTTGAAAAAAAATGATCTTTTGGTAGGGAACAGAGAGTTTCATTGTCCGGTATTCGGGGAGATGGATCAAAACCATATCCGGGGTGCATGGGTATACACGGGAACAGCAGGGAAGTTTCCAGCCCATAAGGCTATGGCTACTGAAGATTTTTTTGCAGATATATGGGAGACCGCGTTCCTATGTGCTGGAAGGGAGAGATTTGAAGAACACCTGCGTAGCGATCGGGAACAGTGCTATATAAGTGAAGGATTCGGACCGGGCTTTTTCGCCATGGAGGAGGAAAGGATGGATGATATAGCTGTTTTATCGGGAAGTGAGGCTATAGGAGTCAGGGTCAATGACAAGCATGTTTTGATACCGCCTAAGTCGTGTGGCGGCATATATCTTTGCTCGGCCCGCCCCTTTACAGAAATGAAGGGACCATGCGGATATTGTAAAGGAGCCGTGGACAACTGTAACATGTGTCTCTGGCATATAGATGATATGTATGGGCAAAGGGAAGAAGATGAGGAGATGCGATTTGAGTAAAAGAGTTTTTGGATGTACGGGAACGTGCGATACGTGCAGGCGGTGCAGGGGAGCCCTTTTCGTGGAAGACAGGGGCAGGAAAGACAGCTTGCCTATAACACTTCCTGAAGATTTTTATCCGGACGGGAACAGTGAGGGATACGGGATCGCTTTCGACTTGGGGACGACTACCGTAGTAGGCGTCATGGCGGATCTTGGGACGGGAAGGATCACAGGGACTGCGGCAAGGAGGAACGGTCAGGCTGTCTACGGCCAGGATGTCATATCACGCATAGCCTTTGCTCAAAAGGGCAAAAAGGAACTGACGGTACTGCGGCAGCTCGCTTTATCCACTATGAACGAGATCATAAGCGAACTTAAAGGGTCGACAGAGGTAGCGGGAAAGGACGACAGGGCGGCAGGAGAGGGCATAGTTAAGGTGGCCGTCGGAGGGAACAGCACTATGTCTCATATCTTTACGGGACATGACCCCCGGTCTTTAGCCTTTGCACCTTTTGCTCCCGCCTATACCGGAACATGGGTAACAGATGGGAAAGAGTCAGGTCTGGATATAGATGAGAAGGCTGTGGTAAAAGTGCTGCCAAGTATAGGAGGACATGTGGGAGGCGATATAACTGCCGGCATATTGGCGGAAAGGCTTTATGAAAGGAAGGGCACTGTGTTGCTTGCGGACATTGGAACTAACGGAGAAGTGGTCCTGTCTTTGGATGGGGATATGACGGTCTGTTCCGCTGCAGCCGGGCCGGCTTTCGAGGGTGCGGCCATATGCTGCGGTATGAGGGACGGACCGGGAGCGGTAAACATGGTATCTATAGAAAACGACAATGTGATGTTTTCCACAGTATACGGGACAGAGCCGATAGGGATATGCGGATCGGGAATCATAGATGCTGTTGCAGCAATGTCAGGCAGTGGGGTTATAGATGAGACCGGAAGGATCTTTAGGGCAGAAGAGTTTTCGAAGATGTATCCGGCGAGCAGCCTGGCAGAAAGGATCCGTACTGGAGAAGAAGGCCGAGAGTTCGTTTTGATATATAAGGAGGACGGCGAGGATATAGTGATCACTCAGGCTGACATAAGAGCGGTCCAGACGGCAAAGGCTGCCATATACGCAGGTATGATGTTGCTGCTGAAAAAGTCCGGAAAGACTTTGGAAGATATAGATGAAGTCATACTGGCAGGATCATTCGGGAATCGGCTTGACAAAGAAAGGGCTGTTGCCATAGGGATGTTGCCGCCGGTGGATACCGGGAAAATAAGGGACGGGGGAAATACCGCATGTGCAGGTGTATTGATGGCCCTTTTAAGCGATAAGGAAGCGGATAAAGCTGAGGAAATACGAAAAAAAGCAAGGCAGATGGATCTTGCCGGTGAAGAGGAATTTCAGAAAGGATTCATAGAGGCGATGTCATTCCCGAAATGATCTATGAAGCAGCGGATATGAGAAAAAGAAAAGAAAACGGAAGAAGCAAAACGAGGGGAAAGAAAAAAAGTACTAGGATAAAAAACAGGAACAGGTTCATACTGTCGATATTATTGGCAGGGATACTGCTGACTGTAGCAGGGTATTTTGTGACCCACATGTTTTTTGGTAGAGAAAACAGCCGGGTGATAGGGATCGATACCTCATTAGGTGCTCCCGTAACCCCCGGTATAGACGAAGAAAAAGCCAATGATAAGAATGAGGGATATGGGAAACCTCTTTCCGATACGATATACGTATATGACCCTGAAGGACGGAAGCTTACAGTAAAAATGGATGGCGGAGCCGGAAAGGGATATGAGTCGACGATACATCTGCCTGAGACGGTCAGCAAGGCAGGCAAAGGCGATATAAAAAAGGGCAAGCGGATATATCAGCGCGTGGAAGTGGAATATCCCGATGGGTGGAAAAACCAGATGGTCAGCAGCTGGATCATGGAAATATCAGGTTCCGCAAGGACAAGAGGATATGAGAGCCATAAGATCACAGTGACGGCACAGAACATGGAAGACCTGAAACTGAAAGCCAGGGCAGCCTGTATACTGGACAGGGAGACGGGGCAGATATACTACAACGTCAACATGGATGAAAAAAGGAACCAGGCCAGCACGACAAAGATAGTTACAGCCGTAACGGTCCTCGAGCATGAAGATGACCTTTCTAAGGGTGTGACGATATCGAAAAATGCGGCCGATACGCCATACTCATATCTGCATCTTGCAAAGGGAGATAAAATAAGTTATGAGGGGCTTTTGGAGATGTCCCTTTTAGCGTCGGATAACGGAGCGGCTGTGGCTCTGGCCGAGGGGGTGGCAGGCAGCGAAGAGGGATTCGCTGATATGATGGAAGATGTGGCCAAGAAAGCAGGATGCGGGGTAACATGTTTCCAAAACCCACACGGACTGGATAAAAGAGACCACTATTCAACAGCCTATGAAGTGGCTCTGACCCTGGACTATGCCATGGACAATAAAAAATTCAGGGAACTGGTGGCGGAAAAGAAGTTCCATGTCAAAAGTATTTATGTGGCTCCGCTGACGAAAAAAGAGATAAAAGAAGGGTATGGAGGACAAAAGGAAGGTCCGGACGGCGAAAAGCTGGCAGACGGAGAGTACACAGGGAAGAATACCAACCTTCTTCTTGGAAAGGAAGGAGTATTGGGTGGCAAGACCGGATTCACCGGGATAGCGGGTTACTGCTACGCGGGGGCCTATGAATATGAAGGACGTGAATATATAACTGTAATAATGGGTGAACGGGGAGAGAAGAACAGATGGCAGGACACGAAAAAACTGATGAGATATATCAGAGAAAGGGTGGCCGGAGTAATGTCATCTTGAAGATGATCCCGGGGCAGAGCTGAAAGACTGTAACCGCCTCACGAAGGGGCTGTAAAGGCCGGGGTCCCTGAAACAATGCTGAAATTTTCAGGCTATAAGGTATCGATTACGATACAAATATCGTGCACTATGTAGCGTTGAGCCGAAAACAGTTGCGGCTCTTTTTTTGTATGTGGTAGATTGGTAAGCAAATTTGCAGGATGTTCTTGAGGCGGCGTATCGCATAAACCATAAAGAACAAACATCAAAGGGAGAAAATGAAAGCAGGTACCATATGCTGAAACTTATTGGTATAACTAAAGAGTATGCGAGCGGGGACGAGATCACCACGGAATTGAAAGGTATAGATCTGGAATTGCCGGAAAAAGGTTTTGTTTCAGTCCTGGGCCAGTCGGGATGCGGCAAAACCACTTTGCTCAATATAATAGGAGGGTTAGACAAAAGTACATCAGGAAAGCTTTTGATAGACAATAAGTCTACTGAAGAATTCAAGGATCCTGACTGGGATGCATACAGGAACACAAGGGTCGGATTCGTATTTCAGAGCTATAACCTCATATCTCATCTGACGGCTTTGGATAATGTGACCATGGCTCTGGCTTTATCCGGAATAACAGGAAAGGAAAGGAATCAGAAAGCGAAAGAAGCGCTTGAGAGCGTCGGGCTGGAGAAACAGGCCTATAAGAAACCGGGGCAGATGTCCGGCGGACAGACGCAAAGAGTGGCCATAGCCAGAGCTTTGGTAAACGATCCGGATATAGTTCTGGCTGATGAGCCTACCGGAGCCCTGGACAGCCAGACTAGTTTACAGGTCATGGAGATATTGAAGGAGATATCGAAAGATCGTCTTGTGGTGATGGTCACTCACAACGGTGAGCTGGCAGAAGAATACAGTGACAGGATCATAAGGATGAAGGACGGGGGAATAATCTCTGATTCAGGGGGAAACGAGTCATCCGGCTCAGGCTGCGTCCCGGAAGTATCGGACAAACTTGATATCAAGGGAACGAAAATGTCCTTGAAGGAAGCTCTCAAATCATCCTATAAGAATCTCCTAACAAAAAAATGGAGGACCATTATAACGATACTGGCAGGATCCATAGGGATAATAGGAGTTGCTCTCGTACTGTCCATCTCCAGCGGTATGGATACTTTTATCAACGATATGGAACGTGATACATTGGCTGCATTCCCTATCGAGGTGAGACAAAATGTGCAGACCGATCAGATAACAGATGGATCGCCTCAGGAATTTTTGGAGAGCGACGGCGATTTTCCGGGAGACGATATTTTCCATCCATATGATAAAAGCGGTGAAGTCACGGATCATGAAAATGACATCGATGGACAATATGTGGACTATGTGGAAAAAATGGATGACAGTTACTATAATTCCATTTTGTACAGTTATGGCCTGAGCAAGAACATATTGACTGAAACTTCGGAAGGCAAGTATAAACTGGTCGACACTGCCGGCGGCAGTGATGACATAATGGATCCTACTGCATTGCTGGGCGCCGAAGAGGTGTTCAGCGAATTGCCCGGGGAAGAAAAATTCGTGCAGGCCCAGTACGATGTCCTTGCAGGGAAGTACCCGTCAGGATACGATGAACTGGCCCTGGTGGTGGATAAGGATAACAGGATAGATGATGCCCTTTTGGATGCTTTTGGAATAGAAGAAAAAGACGAGTATGACCCTGAGGATCTGATAGGAAAAGAGTTCAAGGTCATTTTGAATGATGACTTTTATCAGAAATCCGGAGACTATTACGTCGGGGGCAATGACTATGAAAAAATGTATGAAAGCGGTGAGTCTTTGAGTATAAAGATCACAGCGATCATGCGTGTAAAAGAAAATGCGTCGGCAGAAATGCTGGAACCCGGCATATTCTATACCCACGGACTCACAGAGAAGATCTTTGACGGGAACGAGGACTCAGAGGTGGTGGAGGCACAGCGGGATAATAAAGACACCAGCGTCCTGACAGGGGAGGAATTCAATTCTGAAAATACGTATGGATCAACTATGCAATTTTTGGGAGGAGACAGCACCCCCACAAAAATATCCATATATCCAAAGACATATGAGGATAAAGCTGATATAAGATCCTATCTGGATGACTATAACGACGGCAAAGAGGAAAATGATCAGATAATATACTCTGATCTGTCTGAAACTATGTCCGACGCCATATCCTCAATGGTGGATACTGTTTCTGTCATACTGGTGGCGTTTGCGGGGATCTCGCTTGTGGTTTCCAGTGTCATGATAGGCATAATCACCTACGTTTCAGTGGTGGAACGCACGAAGGAAATAGGGATAATGCGCGCCATAGGCGCCAGAAAAAAGGATATTTCGAGGATATTCAATGCGGAGACCATATTGATAGGGGCAGGTTCCGGTATAATAGGTGTTCTTCTGAACAGCCTTCTGTGCATACCTGCATCGAAACTCATATCGGGCATGATCGGTATGGAATTCACAGTCTCACTGGCGGCACAGAATGTCATCCTCCTTGTTTTGCTCAGTATAGCTTTGACTTTGATAGCCGGCATAATCCCCTCGAGGATAGCAGCCGGGAAAGATCCGGTGGTAGCATTGAGGACGGAATGATTGTTTCAGGTGGCTCGGGATGCGGAAAAGGTATATCGCAAAAAAATGAAAACGGCGCTGCTGCATACAGCGCCGTTCAAAAGACTTCATTATAGATCCTGCGGCATGTCAGTGTTTGTTTTTCAGGAATCCTGAAAAGAGCTTTTTGGCCTTGTCAGGAGAGCCCTCTTTTTTCTCTGTCGGCTCCTGCTGACTTTTTTCCTTTGCGACCGATTTTTCTTCTCGAGCTTCTTCTCTTGCCGCAGCCCTTTCTTCGCGGGCCTCCATCCTTGCTACGGCCCTGGCATCTCGTGCATCTTTCACGGCTGCTTTAGCGACCTCTCTGGCACCTTTCGCAGCTTCTTTTGCAGCTTTCGCCCCTCCTGCGGCAGGATCTGTCCTGTCCGCTATCTTTACGTAATCCATATGGGGCTGTACCACCACGTAGGCAGGGCGCATGAGTTTCTTGCCTGCGACCAGCTCTTCAAGCCGGTGGGCCGACCATCCGCTGAGCCGGGCTGTGGCGAACAACGGAGTGGCTATGTCTACAGGTATATTCAAAGCGTTGTAAACGAATCCGGAATAAAGATCCACGTTGGCGGCCATGGGGCTTTCGTTTCCGGTGACCTGTGTCCTGATGACGGGGGCGCGCCTTTCCACCGTATCGCAAAGAAGGAAATCAGCCATGAGAGAATCGTCTGTTTCTGCCAGTTTTTTTGCCATATCCTTGAGCAGGACAGCTCTGGGATCAGACAGAGTATATATGGCATGGCCCATACCGTAGACGAGGCCGCTGCCGTCATTAGCCTGCTTTTTGTATACCTTGACGAGGTATTCGTCTACTTCTTTCTCCTTGGTTATGTCTTTTACATTCTCTTTCAGATCTTTGAGCATGTTTATGACCGCAATGTTGGCACCTCCGTGACGAGGACCTTTCAGTGATCCTATAGCGGCTGAGATAGCCGAATAGGTATCGGTCCCCGATGATGTTATAAGGTGAGTGGTGAATGTAGAATTGTTGCCGCCACCGTGCTCAGCATGGAGGATCAGGCAAAGGTCGAGAAGCTTTGCCTCCAGATCTGTATACTCCCCCGTAGGTCTTATCATACGGAGTATGTTTTCCGCAGTGGAAAGCTCCGGGATGGGATAGTGGAGGTGCATGGACTCATTTTCGTAATAAGACATCTTCGCCTGGTACGCGTATGCGACCAGAGCGGGGAAATATCCTATGAGATCTATGGACTGTCTCAAAACATTGTCCACAGATGTGTCGTCCGGATTTTCATCATAACAATACAGAGCCAATGTGCTTCTGGACAGTTTGTTCATTATGCTGTTGGACGGCGCTGTCAATATCATGTCCCTGGCAAAGCCGGGAGGCAGTTCTCTCTTGGCGCTTACGAGGGCGGTGAATTCCTGGAGCTGTTTTTTGGTTGGCAGCTGGCCGAACAAGAGCAGATATGTGATTTCTTCAAAGCCGAACCTGTTTTCCTCGATACAGCTGTGCACCAGGTCGTTTATATCATATCCACGGTAATAGAGATGTCCGTCCTGGGGGATCTTTTTGCCTTCACTGTCTACTGTGTAGCCTGTTACTTCAGAGATCTTCGTAAGTCCTACTTTTACACCGGTCCCGTTAGCATTGCGGAGACCTCTTTTTATATTGTATTTGGTGTAAAGTTCGGCATCTATCTCATTGATTTCGTTGAGCTTTTTGGTCATATCGCTCAGATATGGTTTTGGTATGCCGGATTTTCGTCGGTTGCCGGCAGTGACTTTCCTTGGGAACAGTATCATTTCAACCTCCTGCATTCAACTGTTTCACAAAAAAATACAACAAACTTGCTGTCATATCTCATCAGAAGCATTATACCACTTTGACAAGGAACAATCAACCGAAATCAGATGAAAGAGGATGTTTTCGGGAAAAGGCAGAGCAGGGGCCGCAGACGCTGTTATGCAGTTCCTGTCCTGTTATGTGCAGGCTCTGATACCGTTTATGGCTCTGCTCCTCTTTCTCATATCGCCCGATAAGTTCCCCGCTCAGGCTTTGACAGTCGCGCTCAAAGCCTACGGCAGCACTTTGATCCTGTCTCTGATCGTACAGCATATGGAAAGGCGGCTGATGATGTCAAGGAACGTGATCGTAGGCACTTTGCTATATCCGCTGTTTGCCTTCAGTTTCATCCCCCTCCAAACTGTGTCGCTCTTCAAAAAGACACTGGTTTGGAAGGAGATGAAGCACACAGGGATCAGGATGGTATCTGAAGACTGCGGAGAAAACGGTCCTCGCACGCTGTCGGAGAGGAGGCTGACGATTTGAGGTACCTGGTGTTCGGAAAAACTGTGAGAGAGATGGTGTCCTATATGGGTTCCTCAGCCGTTTCGGCTCTGGTGAACTTCGTGATATATGTAGCGGTCTTTTACGGAGCTGAACCTGTCATAGGCATATACGGAGCGGTCATTTCTGCCGGAGTGAGCTCCAGGGGCATATCGTCACTGGTGAACTTTGCCCTCAACAGAAAGATCTTTATGGGAATGGAAAGGAAAGGAGGGAAACGACCATTTTTCCGTTATTACACCCTGTGGAGCATACTGCTGGTATTTTCGATCATCATAACATATTGCCTTACAGTGACGGGAGCAACGGGAGAGGTGGCAGCCAAGGTGATAGCAGATTGTTCGTTGGGAGTGTGCGGATATCTCGTGCAGAAAAAATGGGTTTTCGCAAAAGACATGGTCGCAGAAGGGGAAAAGGACAAGCCGGATGGAGAAGGAGATATGCGGACGACAATAGGGAAAAAGGGCGTGCTGTTCAAAATAGTGAAAGGGTTCGCTGTAACCTTCCTTGGAAAAGAAGTGGTGATACCATCGGCATTTTTGAGAGGAGGAAGTGTTTTCGTAGGCCGTCACCGCAATTTCCGCGGATCTGTCAATTCCCTCCTGTTCCTTCCCGAT
>CASDUO010000033.1 GCA_949284065.1 uncultured Bacillota bacterium | reverse complement strand
AAAGAGCAATGCTTACAGTATAGCCTTATCGTCCGAATCGAGTTATGTTGCTTCAGCGAAGGTTGTAATCTCCCCTCAGACAGGGCAGTATATCGAAGCACTGACAGGAGATTATGCAGGTGGTGATATCCATGATCTGACCGGATCGCCTTTTTACTCCTCTCAGGAGATACAGCTTTCCGAACTGGGGAATTATTTCTACAGCTGGACTACGACCGTTTTCGAAATAACAGAACCTTTGGTTTTGGACAAGAGCGAGTTCATATACAACAAAAAAGCAAAGACGCCCAAAATAGCCTCGGGACTCGGGGGATGTGTTGAGGGAACAGATTATGACCTGGAATATAAAAACAACGTGAAAGTCGGTGTGGGTACAGTCATCGTGAAAGGCAAAGGGAAACTGGAAGGAGTCGTACTGGAGCAGGATTTCTTCATATATCCTTACAGAGGAGTGATAAACAAGCTTACTTCCACGAAAAACAGCATAACCGTAACTTCCAGAGATCAGTCAGCCGGAGGGATCACGGGATACCAGTTTGCATGGAGAAAGACCAACAGCGGGGATGACTGGAATACAAAAATGATCAAGTCGAACAGGCATAAGCTCACTATCAAAGATCTCAAGAAAAACACCAGGTATACGATAAAAGTAAGGGGGATAAAGAATATAGACGGAGAAAGGTATTACGGGAATTGGAGCGAGCTGAAAAAGATAAGAACTAAGGCGAGATAAAGGACAGAGGAGAGCAAGGTGATCGTATATGGAAAAAAGGCTGCGGGAGTTGTTTGATTACCAGCATTTTGCGAAAAACAAGCTGCTTGACGATGTGATAAAGGAAACCGGAGAGCCCGGGGGATGGGTCCTTTCCGACGATGATATGGCCATGGTGAATGCAGCCGGTGAGCCTGAAGCACATCGTTCTAAAAAGGGTCTCATCGATGAAGACGAATGAAAACGATCTCATGATGGAGCGCATATACAAAGAATACTATCCGAAAGTGGTCGGGTACGTGCGCTCTAAGGTATCATCTCCCGATGACGGAGAAGACATATGCTCCAATATAATGATGAAGGTAATGAAAGGCCTGCCGGGGTTCGACCCGGCAAAGGCCTCTCTTGCCACGTGGATATTCGCCATAGCGCGGAATGCGGTCATAGACTACTACAGGCAGAGAAAAGCATATGAAGAATTAGATGAGAATATCCCATGTGCATCAGATGATTTCGAAACCATATTCAAAGAGGACGCGCTGGAGGAGTTGGCCCATGCTCTGAGAAAACTGTCGGAGCAGGAGAGAACTGTAATAGTTTTGCATTATTACAGGAATATGACCCTTAAAGACATCGCAAGCTCCGCCAATATGTCATATTCCAATATCAAAAAGATCCATGCCAGAGGATTGCTACATCTTAAAAGCGAGATCGGACAGTTTTAGGTCAGGTTGAAGCAGTATCTCAAAGTCAGGAACAAGCAGCCGGTATTATATGGAGAATATCCGGGAGACAAGGGAGAATGTCCGTGAAGCAGCAAAAGTATAGTATACAGTATGCTTCCCTTTGCGATTTTTGAATAAGAATTCTTGAACTATTCGTTGGATTTCCAATGGTTTGAGCCTTCATAGCGGGCAGCGTACAGGGGGATGATGATGGGAGGTATCACCGTAAAAAAAAGTTGTAAATCAGAAGGCGGTGTGATAGTATTCTACTGTGTAAGTTTCGAATGATACTTAGCATTTATACCATAATTCGTTGAGTCTTAGTAAAGGAGACATTCGAGATGATTTTAGAAACCTTGCAAAATTTCGCAATGGATATGGGCCTGACCAATATGGACTACAGATCTGCTATAATGATCGGAGTCTCTTTGGTCCTTTTGTACCTGGCCATCAACAGAGGGTTTGAGCCCTTGCTTCTGATTCCTATCGGTTTTGGGATGTTGCTGTCCAATTTGCCCATCACGGGAATATTCGAAGCCCATCCGGAGGCCGGGACAGCACTGGGGGATATGGGGATACTCACGGTATTCTATCAGCTTAAAGGAGTGTTGCCTTCCCTCATATTTATGGGAGTCGGAGCGATGACGGACTTTGGACCGCTCATTGCGAATCCTAAGTCGCTTCTCATGGGGGCGGCTGCTCAATTAGGAATTTTTGTAGCGTTTTTCCTGGCCATTATTTTAGGATTCGATGCTCAGGGAGCGTCGTCCATAGGTATCATCGGCGGAGCCGACGGGCCTACGGCTATATATACTACTCAGCAGCTGAAGCCTGAACTTTTGGGGGCTATAGCTGTGGCGGCCTATTCATATATGGCATTAGTGCCGGTAATACAGCCTCCGATCATGAAACTCTTCACATCCAAAAAGGAGAGGATGATAAAGATGGAGCAGCTCAGACCTGTAAGTCAAAAGGAGAAGATAATGTTCCCCATCGCGGTAACCATCATCGTAGTCCTTTTGCTTCCGGCAGCAGCACCTTTGATCGGATTGCTCATGCTGGGTAACCTTTTCAAGGAGTCTGGCAGGACGCTGAGACTCAGCGATACGGCTCAGAATGCACTGATAAACATAGTAACCATCATGCTGGGTCTGGCAGTGGGAGCTTCCGCACAGGGTCCTACCTTCCTGACTGCAGATACTTTGAAGATCGTAGTGCTCGGTGTGATAGCATTCGCCTTCGGTACGGCCGGCGGCGTATGGATCGCAAAGCTTATGAACGTGCTGACGGGAGGAAAGATAAATCCTCTTATGGGTTCTGCAGGAGTTTCGGCAGTTCCAATGGCAGCCAGAGTATCTCAGGTAGTTGGGCAAAAGGATAATCCTTCCAATTTCCTGCTGATGCATGCCATGGGACCTAATGTGGCAGGTGTCATAGGGTCTGCAGTAGCGGCCGGCGTGATGCTGTCCATGTTCAGCGGATATTGATAGGATATCTTCATTTTAGGATCAGATAAATAAAAGAGTATACAAAAACAGGATGCTGACGGAGCATCCTGTTTTTTAGCCAGTCAAACGGTTTTTCTAGCGTTGGCGCGGGCCATGGTCTCTTTGCCTGTTATATGTTCCACATCTATCTCTATGATGGCGAGGCTTGTTATGGTTTTTTCGGCATATTCCCTGTGCTGCTGGTCTGTATTCATAGGAACGTACTTCCTGGCTATTTTCAAGATGAGTTCGCGGAGCCGGGATCCGTCTGTTATGACTTTTGCCTTTCCGAAGGCGACCACGCTGACATAGTCGGTGTTGTAGTCTTCGGCCATGACTTTATCTTCATCTACCACGCAGAAAGAAACTTTAGGGTCTCTTTTTATGGCGTCTGTTTTGTGGCCATTTTTGGCACAGTGTATGAGTATGGTGCCCGGTTCGTAGTAGTAGTTCACCGGAACGGTATAGGGATATCCGTCATCACCTGTGACTGCCAGGATGCCGGTGTCGTTGTTTTTCATTATTTCATCTACGGCATCCTGCGGCATTTGCTGTTTGAATCTGCGCATCTCTCTGAACATATGGACCTCCTTTACAATACGATGTTCTTTCGATCGGATATATCACCTTTTATAAGAGACAAGACCTCGCGGTATATCCGGGATCGGGCTGGGATGAGAGTAAAGATCAAAATGCTGTTTCAAATAAGATTTTATGGTTTTGCTCTTGAAAAAGCAGCGCATATAAAGTAAAATCTTTCTTGCGGTGCTTCCGTAGCTCAGTTGGCAGAGCAGCACATTCGTAACGTGCAGGTCGCCGGTTCAAGCCCGGCCGGGAGCTCCATTTTTATTTGTCCTCCATCATGGAGGTCACCTCACTCATCCTTCCGTTCACCAATTCTTCCGACAGACAGACCTGCCCGCATATGGGGCATCTGCTGACCTTGTGACGGAAACTTTTACCGAGATATGAAAACTGTGCTTCTAATTCTTCCATTTCCACTTTGCATTTATCACAGATCAGTTTTTCTTCCATTCCACACGGCCTCCAGTTCTATTTTCATACGGTGGGTATACAGGTTGTGGATCTCATATCCGGAGTCGAGGGGTGTATACTCTACCCAGCATGTTATATTTCCGATCTCTTTATATGCTCTGTAATGCCCTGTTGCCGGAATGAATGTCCTTCTTCCCGTTTTTTCGGCATGGTCGATGACTTCGCATATGTCTTCTTCAAGGATCTTTTGTTTATTGACTTTTTCCCGTATCTCATCTTTCATCGTAAGTGGATACTTGCTCTCATATGATTTCATTTCAGTTTTTTCTTTCCAGATCTCTTCAAGTAATCGCTTTTTCAAGCGGACGCGGTTCGCTCTGCGCTGGGTCAGGTCCGGCTGTGAGTATATCCCTTTGGGATCTATATCGAACAGGATATCCAGTATGTGTACCGCACGTTTACCTCTGTCGCAAAAGATATCTTTACAGTTGGAACAGTACACCACATAGGGATCGTCACTGAGCTCTATCCTTTTTTTCGCCACATATTCCGAAAACTCAGGTACGGCCACATCTCCCATGCCGCCAAATCCGCAGCAGCCGTGCCGGTCGCCTTTGGGAAGTTCGTTTGCGGAGATGTCCGCCGCACTCAGCAGACTCCTTACAGATGATCGGACATCATTTTCATGACGTGCGGAGCACGGGTCGAAGATCGCATAGGGGCCGTCTTGGGCTGCGCCTTTTGCTTCCGACGTATCGAATCCCCACTGTTGTAATATTTCGTATAAAGATACGGTCTCTATCTCAGGAAGATATTCACGGATATGTTTTTGGCATGACATACAGGCCATTATGAGGATCGGTTTTCCAAGATCTTCCCAGTCGTTCTTAAGGGATGTGATCTCATTTTGATGTTGTTCCGTGTTGCCGTCCCAATCTACCGGTATGCTGCAGCACCGCAGCAATATGGACGTGTCCGGCTGTTTTTCAAGAAGCCACCGGTAAGGTTTTATAACATAATCAGGATCCAATGCTCCGAGGTTACATCCCGGGAAAAATGCATATTTGCCCGGCCCTCCTACGGATTTTTTAAGTGCGGCGAGTTCGCCGTTGGCGAAGGCCATGTCGCGCATGAAATACTGGCGGTAGGCTGCCGGGACTTTGCCGGCTTCGTGCATTTTATGCCGGGCAAACTTTATCATACCGCAAAGGTCTATGTGCTCGGGACATTCTTCCGTCATCAGTCCGCACATGGTGCAGGCTGCCACATATTTTCTCGCAGGGGACTTATGGACGAGAGAACCTGCAGGCTTGCATGAAAGGAAGATCTCATCCCGCATTTTAACGGGCATCTTGTCAAAATATGATACGAGATCGCACCTGACCGCACAGGCATCACATTTGCATTTTATACATCTCTCGGCTTCGGCCTTGCATTCATCCCCGCTCAAAAGATCTCCGGATAAGGGGATCACAGGGGAAGTCTCCACTAAGATGTCCTCGTTGGGAACGCACTTCGTCGCCTTGGGTTGGGCAGGGTATTCAAGTTTTCCGGTCTTGAGGAAGCTTTCCGCACAGGCAGCGACACCTATACCGTCGGCAAGTCCGTGCATCAGGTCTTTCCCGCACACTTCGCCGCCGATGAACACTGCCGTATCGCCGATTTTCATGCACCCGCCTGTGGATCCGGCACCCGGTGCGGTTTCAGGCATGGGGATACCGAAGGTCTCTCCGTCCTTGCCCGTTGCTACATAGATTATATCAAAGGTTTCTCCGTCGTCGCAGGCCCTGGATTGCGGGTCCGCGTTTTTGCACAGCGTTTTTATGTCATCGATCTCAGTGTCCAACCTGAGTTCGTATTCTTCATTTTGGAATTGCAATTCGAATTCGGCAATAAATTTTTCTTCATCCATTATCTCCGCAAGATGTCCGCCGATTCGGCCGGTCTTTTCCAATATGGTGACAGGATACTTTTTAGAAGCCATACGGAACGCAAAACCCATACCCGAAAGCCCGGCTCCCACCACTGCAACGGTTTTTTTCCGGGCAGGAAGATTATATCTGTTAGGTGTTTTTCGGGTGGTGTTTGCGATGACGGACCTTTCCATAGATTTGATCTGTACAGGAGCGTCTATGTCTTTCCGGATACATGCATTTTCGCAATAAGCGGGACAGATCTCTGAAACGATCCCCGGGAACACTACTGCATCCCGGATGGTTTTGTAAGCCGCATTGAAGCGTTCCTTCACGATCTTATCCTGCAGCGCGATCACGTCCATACGAAAAGGGCATACATCTGCACAAGCCGGGATATCGTGTTCTCTGCATGTTTCAAACTGCTTGTAGTAGTCCTGCATTTTCTTTTCCTTTGTTTCTCGTATACTTCTGTCATTACTGAACAGAGCGCGCAAATGATCGCGCGCTCCGCAGTAAATATCTCTTTACTTTTGATCGACTATTTCCACTGGACGCCTTCCTTGCCAAGGGAACCGAATTCCAGGTTTTCGGGCTTAGAGGGACTGAGCGGATTATTTTTGATTTCCTCGATGGCATCGTAGAGATCCGAACCCAGGAAGTAAGGTTCCGGTGCATTGGGGTTAGGTTCTCCTTTGGCAAGCGCATCGATTCCCGCCTTGACTTTTGCAGGCGTTGCCGGGATTTCGTATATCCTTACACCTACAGCGTTGTTGATGGCGTTGATGACTGCCATATGATCCGATGACTGGAATGCCTCGGAAGCTCCTGAGGAACCGAAAGGACCTCTGGGATCCATACCGCCTACATCGATGGAGACCAGTTTATCGGGAACGTCTTTGATATAGGGTATACCTGCTCCATACATATTGGAATGCTTCTTCAGGTCATCATAGTTCTCACTCAATGCGAATCCGATAGCGTGAGAGATGCCGCCGTTGACCTGTCCTTCGACGGCCTGGACGTTGCCCGGTTTTCCGATCCAGTATACGCATGTCATACCGGTACATGTGGTTTTGCCTGTTGCCACTTCCACATCCACTTCTGCCATGTACAGGGCATATGTGTATGTGTATGTAGGATTTCCCGTTCCATTGTTAGGATCCAGATCATAGAAGTAATCATACTCGTCTACTGTAGCCCAGTCTCCGTTGTATCTTGTAGGTATGCCTTCTGCGATCATCTCGTCATATGTCCTGTATGTGCCGTCGGGTTTCCTCATGGCGTCAGCGATATTTTTGGCTGCAACGATACTGGCCTTGCCGTTGGCGAAATGGGATCTGGATCCTGCAGATTCGCCTGTGTTGGGGCAGTATTTGCTGTCCGTCTGGATAAGCTTGATATCATCTGGTGTGACATCGGGGAAGTAAGGCTTCAGAGCTTCCAGAGTACAGATGAGAGAGCCCTGGTCTCCGCCTTGTCCCTGATCCTGCCAGGTATCGTATTTTCTGAACTTGGGTTTGTCTCCGGGCATCAGCTCGATGGCAACATGAGCCTCATCCACTGCGCCGAGACCTACGTTGTAGCCGCCCCATGCGATACCTACGCCCTTCTTGATCTCGTCTGTGGATCCTGCCTTTGCTTTTTCAACTGCTTCTTCGTAAAGCGGCTTCATCTTATCCATCATTTCTTCCATAGGATAATGGAGGAAAGGATACTGGTTCAGGTTGTCCTGTCCGGGACGGGCGATGTTCCTGTATCTTATCTCAAAAGGATCGATGCCCGCCTTTTCAGCCAGCATATCGACCAAAGCTTCAGATGCTGTGAAGGCCTGCGGAGCACCGTAGCCTCTGTAAGCGGTACCGAAGGAGTGGTTCGTAACGGCAACTCTGGAAAGTCCTACCACGTTAGGCATATAGTAGGGGTAGAACATGAACCTGGAGATTTTTGTCAGTTTGTCGTCACCCAGTTCGATGAAGGGACCATGATCCAGGCCGGCATCAAATTCGCCAGCAACGAATTTACCGTTTTCGTCACATGCCAGTTTAGCATTGAAGTAGGCCGGAGAACGTTTGCCGGATACTGCCATGAACTGTGAATAATCCATGGACAGTGAGCAGGCCATACCGGTCACTTTTGTAGCCATAGCAACCATCGAATAGGTATGTGCGCTCATGGCCCATCCGAAGGAACCTCCTGTAGGATTTTCTATGACTCTCAGGTCGTCTACCGGGATACCTGCAGCTTCTGCGATATCGTCTCGGTCAAAATACAGAGTCATGGTCTTGCAGTGTACGCAGATCTTGTTGTCCTCGTCATAATAGGCCTGCATAACATCGCCCTCTATGGACATATGAGGTTCTCTGGTCGAGTAGAAGGAGCCTTCTACCGAGTATGCTGCATCTTCGATGATGTCCGGAACATTCTCGTGATCGCCCTTCAGCACGGGCAACTGGGAGTAGATGTTGGCGCCGTATGTATCAGGCATCCATTTGTGGATCTTTTCGGCGTCAGGAGTAACAGCTTCCAGATAATTGAGATATTCTGTCAGCGGTTCCATCTCCACCTTCACTGCGTCGGCTGCAGCCTTCGCATGTGCTCTCGTATCTGCACATACCAATGCCACTACGTCTCCGTAGTACAGGATCTCATCCTCGGCGAGGACATGGTGAGCCTGCTGCAGCTCCACGGTCCTTTCGGAGAAAGCGTATGTCATGAGTCTGTTGGATCCGCCGCTTTCCTTGACGTCTTTGGCTGTGATGATCTTTACCACGCCGGGCATCTTTTCAGCTTCGCTGCAATCGATGTTCAGTATCTTTGCATGGCTGTATTTCCTCGGCTGTACCAGTTCGACCTTGAGAGTCTCTTCAGGCATATGCAGTTCGACGTCATCGCCGTAATCGCATACGCCGCATGCCTTGGCCATAGCGTTGGGACGGATGAGGGGCTTGCCGTAAAAATCTCCTATATCCTCTGACCAGTCATATGTGATATCTTCCAGTGTCTTTTCCCCGCGCATGACGGCAGCTGCTTCCATTACCGCATCTACGATCTGTTTGTAACCGGTACATCTGCACACATTCCTGTGTTTCTGGAACCAGTCACGGACATCCTCCCTGGTAGGATCCGGGTTTTCCTGGAGAAGCTGATATGCAGATACGATGAATCCGGGCACACAGAATCCGCATTGTACGGCGCCGATATGTACCCACGCGTACTGAAGAGGATGGGGGTGCAGCACGGTACCGATACCCTCTATAGTCGTGACAGAACTGTATTCTTCGACGCTCTTCATTTTTTTGGTGCAGGAACGGATCACTTTTCCGTCAAGGATAACCGAACATGCTCCACATACGCCGGTGCCGCATCCTACCTTTGTGCCTGTCAGACCCAGGCGACGCAGTACGGATGCCAGTGTGTCCTTTTCAGGATCGCAGATGAACATGCGGTCTGCACCATTGATGTTCAGGGTCATTTTTTTGTAATTCACTGTAATTTGCCTCCATTTTCATATGTGTTCCAAAATAACTACGCAACAGCACTGAATAAAAGCCCTCCCACGTTCTGGAAGGGCTTGATCAGCCTCTGTAATGTACCGTATCCCCGGAGTGCTGCACGAAATGAGGCAGCGGCAGGAGAGTAGCCGGTATCGATCCTTTCCAAAACACGGTGGGTCTGCACACATATACACAGACTCTGTCGATCCGCCCTTCACGTTTTTCAGAAAGTGAAGGAAACCACGGATTTGGATCTTTTATTCAATTCTACTGTATTGAGAATATTCTATCAGGGCTTCGTAAAACGTGTCAACTGCTCTTTGAGCTTTTGAGGTCAGTTTTTGGTCCGGCGGTACATCGTGCTTTTTCTTGAAAAAGTGCAGGATATAAAGTAAAATTGCCCCCACAGCGCTTTTGTAGCCTGTTTGGCACGTTTATACTGCGCACGATGTGCAGGCCGCCGGTCTGGACCCGGCTGGAAGTTTCGTTTTTTTGAGAGTTTTCCGCATACAGCCGGCAGCGGGGGAGAGTTGGCCCGGGGAGGATATGGGAGTTCCCGCAAGGAGTTATCATGAAAGGACCGACAAAGGGGATGATCAGGGAGGACAAGTACCATCCTACACAGTTGAAAGTTTTTTTCGTGATGGTGTTCCTGTACACATGTTATTTCGCCTGTAACTATAATCTCAGCACGGCTACTGATCACATGCAAAAAGATTTCGGATGGGACAATCAGAGTTTCGGCGTGTTGTTCACCGTGTCCACACTCTTTTTCGGGCTGGGGCAGTTCGTGGCGGGATATCTGGGGGACAGGTATGATCCTAAATCCCTGATGGTGATAGGAGCCTTAGGTGCAGCCTTTTCCAACTTGGCATTTTCCTTTTCGGGGAACATTACATTGTTTGCGGTGCTTTGGGGCATAAACGCTCTTTCGCTGGCAATGGGCTGGTCCCCCGGATGCAGTATCCTGTTCAGGTGGATACCTCCGAAAAAACAGGGACTGTTCATGGGGATATTCGATGCATTCGCCTTTATGGGCGGGATAATAATATATCCTGTGGCAGGGGTCGCCATCACCTTCTTCAACTGGCGGGCGGTATTCGTCATACCGGCCATCCTTTTACTGGTATGGACAGCGGTTTACATGTCGGTGGTGAAAAGTTCCCCTGAGGATGCAGGTCTCAGGGCGGAGTGGGCCGGTGCGGGTGACAAAAGGAAGGCCACACTGCAGGACTACAGGGATATCATGTGTAACAGACTCATAATACTCACGAGCTTGTCCGCGCTGTGTAGTCAATTCGTACGCTGGGGCATGATAAACTGTACGGTGAAAATACTCACTGATGACAGCGGCAGCGGGAGCTTTGCCATAAGCATGGTGACGGCGACTTTGATAGCATCGGCCATGCATTGGGGAGGCGCCGTGTTCTCCATAGGTATGGGATATGTGTCGGATAAGGTATTCAAAGGTGAAAGATGGCAGACTATATTCGGAGGCTTCATAGTCAGCGGTATATCCCTCGCCGCCTTGTATTTTGCGGGCGCCGGTCTGGGCGAGACCGGTTTTGGCATTGCGCTGCTGGCTCTGTTGCTTTTCCTTACAGGAGGATGTATACAGGGGGTACAGGCGCCTATCTTCAATCTTCCCGGAGACTTGTTGGGACCGTATCTGGGAGGTACCGGAGTGGGGATAATCAACGGCTGGTCGTATCTGGGCGCATCATTTGCCGGAGTGGCCCTTGGAGCGATGATGGACAGTTTTGGATTGACGAGCATATTCATCCTGCTGGCATTGATCTCTGTTTTGGGTGCGGTGTCCATAGTTTTTGTGAGGAAATAAGGACGTTACATCATACCTGTCAGGGAACAGGATGAGGGATAAGGATCAGGGAGAAGAGCAATGGCAGCGGCCGGGCCACAGATCGGTCCGTGAAAGTATCAAAGGAGTGAAAGAATTGGACGAAAAAGATTTTCGGGACATATATCTTAAGGGATTGGAAGATAATGAATGGGAGGAAAACACTCTCCCCTTGAGGCAGATGATGGCCTGTTATCGCTGTGCGCTGATGGAGATCGAAACGAAGCTCAGCGTGCTCAATGAGGAGTTTTCTCTGCGTTATGACAGGAACCCCATCGAATATACAGAGACGAGATTGAAATCACTGGAGGGGATCATACGCAAATTAAAAAAGAAAGAGGCCCCTTTCACACCGGAGTCGATCGAGGAAAATATATTGGATATCGCGGGAGTACGGGTCATATGCTCTTTCCCCGAAGAAGTTTATCTCATAGAAAAATGTCTCTTGGATCAGGATGACGTGCATCTGATACGGCGCAGGGACTATATAAGTCAACCGAAACCGAACGGTTACAGCAGTCTCCATCTGGTGGTGGAGGTGCCCATTTTTCTTAAAAATGAAAAGAAATGGGTGAAAACGGAGGTGCAGATACGGACTTTGGCCATGGATCTGTGGGCCAGTCTGGAACATAAACTCAGGTACAAAAAGAAGCTCGATGAAGAGACCGAGGTGCGCATTGAAAAAGAGTTGAAACGGGTGGCGGAAACCTGCAGGATGCTGGATAAAGAAATGGAGAATATCAAGCATATGGTGCAGGGAGATTAGGAATAGTACCGATATCCCCGGGAGCCCGCATACGACATCACTTACCGTCAGATATGTGTGAGAAACGGAAACCAACGTCTAAAAGCGTTGGTTTTCTGAGGTATGCGAAAAAATCCCGGAAAGGTACTCAAAACACGTTCACCTTGGGACAGTGAAAAAGACGTTGATTAAGGGCACAAAAATGGGGAAATATGGAAAAATGACGTATTTTTTGACAGCAAATCAGTCATTTTCTAAATTGTACGTACAATTACAAAAATCCGGCAAAACCGCAAAAAATAAATCCTCGGCGTCCTTAAACACCGAGGATTCACTTGTTATTTTTGGTGGAGAATACGGGGCTCGAACCCGTGACCTCTTGACTGCCAGTCAAACGCGCTCCCAGCTGCGCCAATTCCCCACAAGACCCGGCCGGGTACTCTGTTATGATAATATTTTTGTCACGTATATTCAAGAGAAATTTTCAATAATACGGAGCTTTACTCTTAACTGTCAAGACATATGTTACACTTTGAGAAATACTCTTCTACAATCTGGTTCGGGCTTTTAAAGCCTAAACAGTATTTCGCCGTATTGTTATA
>CASDUO010000032.1 GCA_949284065.1 uncultured Bacillota bacterium | reverse complement strand
GCGTCGTCTTTCCGTGGTCTACGTGTCCTATCGTCCCTATGTTGATATGGGGTTTGGTACGTTCAAATTTCTCTTTTGCCATCTTTATTCCTCCTAAATCGAATAAAAATCTACTTGTTTACCTTCTCTAACAGGCTGTCGGGCAATCTTTCAAAGTGATCGAACTGCATCGTATACGTTCCGCGTCCCTGAGTCTTGGACCTCAGATCTGTAGCATATCCGAACATTTCTGAAAGGGGCACCATGCCTCGCACAGCCACCGCTCCTGCATTCATGTCCGAGCCTTCGATCTTGCCTCTCCTGCCGCTTATATCTCCTATAACATCTCCCATGTATTCTTCCGGCACTGTGACCTCCACTTTGAATATGGGTTCCAAAAGTACCGGGGCTGCCTTTTTCGCAGCTTCTCTCAATGCCATGGAAGCAGCCACCTTGAATGCCATTTCCGACGAGTCTACCTCATGGTACGATCCGTCGTAAAGATCCACGCCTATATCCACCAGCTGATAGCCGGCCACAGGCCCGTTCTGCATGGCTTCCACTATACCGTCTTCCACCTTTGGAATGAATTCCTTGGGTATCGCTCCTCCGACTATAGAATTGATAAACTCGAATCCTTCTCCGGGCTCTCTGGGGTACACTTTGATCTTGACATGACCGTACTGTCCGTGACCGCCTGTCTGCTTTGCATACTTGTACTCCACATCGGCGGGCTTTGTGAAAGTCTCCTTGTATGAGACCTGAGGTTTGCCCACATTGGCCTCTACTTTGAATTCTCTCAACAGCCTGTCGACTATGATCTCCAAATGGAGTTCGCCCATCCCTGCGATGATGGTCTGTCCGGTATCTTCATTGGTGTATGTCTTGAATGTAGGGTCTTCCTCTGCAAGTTTCGCAAGGGCGATACCCATTTTCTCCTGACCTGCCTTAGTCTTGGGTTCGATGGCGATCTCGATGACGGGATCGGGGAAGTCCATGGATTCCAGTATGACTTCATCGTTCTCGTCACAGAGAGTGTCACCTGTGGTGGTGTCCTTCAGGCCCACTGCAGCGGCTATATCGCCTGCGTATACCTTGTCTATATCCTCTCTCTTGTTGGAATGCATCTGCAGTATCCTGCCGATCCTTTCCTTCCTGCCTTTCGTGGAATTATAGACGTAGGATCCCGAATCAAGTGTTCCGGAATAGACCCTAAAAAAGGCCAGTTTCCCTACGAAGGGGTCCGCCATTATCTTGAATGCCAGCGCGGAAAAAGGTCCGTTGTCGTCTGCCGCTCTTTCCGTATCCTCGCCTGTGTTGGGATCGATGCCCTTTATGGCCGGTATGTCCAAAGGCGAAGGCATATAATCCACTATGGCATCCAGCATCATCTGGATACCCTTGTTCTTATATGCGGAACCGCAGGTCACGGGTATCATTTTTCCTGTTATGGTGGCTTTCCTTATGGCCGCCCTTATCTCCTGTTTGCTTATCTCCTCGCCTTCAAGGAATTTCATGGTCAGATCGTCATCGGTTTCCGCTACTGCTTCCACCAGTTTTTCTCTGTACTCCTCTGCCTTTCCTTTAGAGTCATCGGGGATATCCACTATGTCATATTCCTTTCCCAGGTCATCCTTATATATCTCCGCTTTCATCTCGATGAGATCTATGATCCCAACGAAAGTCTCTTCAGCTCCTATAGGCAACTGGATAGGTATAGCATTGGCCTTGAGCCTTTCCCTTACCATGTCCACCACTCTGTAAAAATCAGCTCCCATTATATCCATCTTATTGACGAATATCATTCTCGGTACGCCGTATTTTTCAGCCTGCCTCCAAACAGTCTCCGACTGGGGCTCAACTCCGCCTTTTGCACAGAGCACCGTAACGGCTCCGTCCAAGACTCTCAACGAGCGCTCCACTTCAACAGTAAAGTCCACATGTCCCGGAGTATCTATTATGTTGATCCTGGTGTCTTTCCATTGTGCTGTGGTAGCAGCAGAGGTTATAGTGATACCGCGTTCCTGTTCCTGCTCCATCCAGTCCATAGTCGCCGCACCCTCATGGGTCTCGCCTAACTTATGGGTCCTTCCGGTGTAAAACAGTATCCTTTCAGTAGCCGTCGTTTTTCCGGCATCTATGTGTGCCATGATGCCTATGTTTCTTGTCTTCTCGAGAGAAAACTGTCTAGCCATGTACTATACCTCCTTTGCTTAGATTTTTTGAAAGTGTACTCATCATTTCCATTACCATCTGTAATGTGCGAAAGCTCTGTTTGCCTCTGCCATCTTGTGAGTATCTTCTTTCTTTTTGACGGATGCCCCTGTGTTGTTGGATGCATCTATCAGTTCCTTGGCCAGTTTGTCGGCCATGGTCTTTTCGCCTCTCGCTCTGGTGTAGGCTGTGAGCCATCTGAGGCCCAGAGTCTGCCTTCTCTCAGGTCTGACCTCCATGGGTACCTGGTAGTTGGCACCGCCCACACGTCTTGCCTTTACCTCTACGGTAGGCATGATGTTGTTCATTGCCTTTTCAAATACTTCCAGGGGTTCCTCACCTGTTTCCGCCTGCACTTTTTCGAAGGCGCTGTAAACTATTTTCTGTGCTGTTCCCTTTTTACCGTCAAGCATTATGCTGTTTATCAGCTTTGCCACGACGACACTTCCGTAAACCGGATCGGGAAGCACTTCTCTCTTTGGTACGTTTCCTTTTCTTGGCACGTCTCTTCCCTCCTTGCTTAAAACGCAATCGGTACTCAATCCCCGGGCCGTGATCTTTCTCCCGGGTCTGCGGCGCTCAATAATATATATTATCAAGGGCTCATTGATTCCCGATCAAACTTACTTTTTCTTAGGTCTCTTTGCACCGTACTTGGATCTTCCCTGATGTCTGTCAGCTACGCCCGCGGTGTCAAGAGTTCCTCTGACGATGTGATATCTTACTCCGGGCAGGTCTTTTACCCTTCCGCCTCTGATAAGTACCACACTGTGCTCCTGGAGGTTGTGTCCGATGCCCGGAATGTACGCTGTCACTTCGATACCGTTGGTCAAACGCACCCTTGCGACCTTTCTCAAAGCTGAGTTAGGTTTCTTCGGCGTAACCGTTTTTACTGACGTACATACTCCTCTTTTCTGGGGCGAATTGACATCTGTAGCCACTCTCCTCAGGGAGTTCATACCTTTGTTAAGGGCCGGGGCTGTGGATTTTTTCTCACTGCTCTGTCTTCCTTGCCTTACCAGTTGGTTTATTGTCGGCATTATCTCTCTCCTTTCTCCCGTTTTTTCACGGGTTATTTTTATCCTCATAACTGACGGGCATGGCTTTTCCATGCCCGCCGCGTTTAGAGCCAAAATTGATTTTATCACGCAAAACCTTGTAAAGTCAAACTATTTATACTTTCCGTCCATATTGCTCAGAACGGCCCCGGCATCTATTCTTCATCGGGGATTATGACGTCGCTGAGATCAGGCTCGGTACTGACCTGCTGTATCCCCTCGTCAGATACCAGTATAGGCGTATCGCTTTCCGGATCCAGGAGCTCCTCCTGTTCCGCATACATCTTCATCCTTTCCCTGTATGTTTCCACATACTCTGTATTAGGACCGTAATCCACCTCTATGTTCTTGTATTTTTTCATGCCCGTACCTGCCGGTATGAGCTTGCCTATCATGACATTTTCCTTGAGCCCTCTGAGCTGGTCGTTCTTGCCCTTGATGGCTGCATCGGTGAGGACCCTTGTCGTTTCCTGGAACGATGCGGCGGAAAGGAATGATTTCGTGGCCAAAGACGCCTTGGTTATGCCAAGGAGCACTCTCTTAGCTGAAGCCGGTTCCAGACCTGCAGCTTCTGCTTTTTCGTTAGCCTCGTCGATCTCGTACTTCTCATACATGCTTCCGGGGAGAAGGTTAGTGTCCCCTACGTCTTCCACCTTGTATTTAGAGAGCATCTTGCTGACGATCACTTCTATGTGCTTGTCGTTTATATCTACGCCCTGGAGCTTGTACACCTTCTGCACCTCCCTCAGGAGATAAGCGTACACGCCCTCCACGCCTTTTATTCTCAATATATCGTGAGGATTGAGGGGCCCTTTCGTTATGTTGTCACCGGCTTCCACATAGTCGCCTACTTCTACGGCTATGTTCGCACCATAAGGGATGCTGTAGGGCTGTTCGCCCTCCTCACCCTTTATGACCACTTCCGTTTTGTTCTCATCGGTCCTGATCTCCGTTACGGTACCGCTCATCTCACATATGTCTGCAAGTCCTTTGGGCTTCCTGGCTTCGAAAAGTTCCTCGACTCTGGGCAGACCCTGTGTTATGTCGCCGCCGGCAACGCCTCCGGTGTGGAAAGTCCTCATGGTGAGCTGTGTTCCCGGCTCTCCTATGGATTGTGCCGCCGTTATCCCTACCGATTCGCCTATGTTGACTCTTTCTCCGGATGCCAGGTTCCTGCCGTAACACTTAGCACATATACCGTGTTTGGAATGACATGTCATTACTGATCTTATGGCCACCGATTCAATGCCTACGGCTTCTATGATCTCCGCCATCTCATCTGTTATCTCCTCATCTGCATGGCATATGATCTCTCCGGTCTCGGGATGTTCTATATCCAGCAGGGATGTCCTGCCTTTTATCCTGAGCTTCAGCGGTTCTATGACGCCTTCCTTGGCATCAGCAAAAGCTCTGACCTCGATACCCTCATCGGTACCGCAGTCCGCCTCTCTCACTATGACGTCATGGGAAACGTCTACGAGCCTCCTCGTCAGATATCCGGAGTCCGCCGTCCTTATAGCAGTGTCGGCAAGACCCTTCCTGGCTCCGTTGGTGGAAATAAAGTACTCCAGTACGGAAAGTCCTTCACGGAAGTTCGCCTTGATGGGTATCTCTATGGTCTTACCTGTGGCGTTGGCCATGAGTCCTCTCATCCCACCTATCTGCTGTATCTGTTTACGGCTTCCTCTGGCTCCCGAGTTGGCCATTATATAAAGGTTGTTCATGTCTCCCAGAGACTTCATCAGAGCATCTCCGACCTCATCTGTAGTATCTGCCCAGACATCTATTACCCTTTCGTATCTCTCTTCTTCGGACAAAAGGCCGCGCTTATAGAAATCGTCATACTTCTCTACCTGCTCGTCGGCTTTTTTGATGATGTCCTCTTTCTCCTCGGGGATCTCCATATCGCTGATACCGATGGTGATGGCCGCCTGTGTGGAATAATGGAAGCCCATGTCCTTTATATAGTCCAGCATGAGAGCCGTACCCGTGTTGCCGTGTACCCTGTAGCATTTGTCTATTATCTCTCCGAGCTTTTTCTTGTCACAGAGGAAATCTATCTCAAGAGAGTAGGGGTCTTTTTCCCTGTCCTCTACGAATCCCAGATCCTGGAATATATGCTGGTTGAATATGAACCTGCCCACTGTAGATTCCACGAGCTTCCCTCTCTTGTCGTCTGGCCCTGCGAACCTTCGCACTTTGACCCGTGCGTGGAGTCCTACGACTCCGTTCCTGTATGCCATTACCATCTCGTCGATATCGGAGAATATTTTTCCGTCACCCTTTTCCGAAGGCAGATCCCTCTTTTCGCCGCCAGGATGAGTCAAATAGTAGCTTCCCAATATCATGTCCTGTGTGGGAGTGGTGATAGGCGATCCGTCTTTAGGCGCAAGTATGTTGTTTACGGAAAGCATGAGGAACCTGGCCTCTGCCTGCGCTTCCACACTCAGAGGAACGTGGACCGCCATCTGGTCGCCGTCAAAGTCGGCGTTGAACGCCGTACATACCAGGGGATGCAGCTTTATGGCCTTTCCCTCTACCAGTACCGGCTCAAAGGCCTGTATGCCCAATCTGTGGAGGGTAGGTGCACGGTTGAGCATTACAGGGTGTTCCTGTATGATGTCCTCAAGTATGTCCCACACTTGGAGCTGGGCTCTCTCCACCATCTTCTTTGCCTGCCTTATATTGTTGGCTTCTCCCCTGTCTACCAGTTTCTTCATTATGAAAGGCTTGAAGAGTTCCAGAGCCATCTGCTTGGGAAGTCCGCACTGCCAGAACCTCAGTTCAGGTCCTACCACGATAACGGAACGTCCGGAATAGTCCACACGTTTTCCCAGAAGGTTCTGCCTGAACCTTCCCTGTTTCCCCTTGAGCATGTCGGAAAGGGATTTGAGAGGCCGTCCTCCCGGTCCCGTGACGGGTCTCCCTCTCCTGCCGTTGTCTATAAGGGCATCGACAGCTTCCTGGAGCATCCTTTTCTCATTCCTTACTATGATGTCGGGGGCTCCCAGTTCAAGAAGCCTCTTCAATCTCTTGTTCCTGTTTATGACCCTCCTGTAAAGGTCATTCAGATCGCTCGTTGCGAACCTTCCTCCGTCCAGCTGTACCATAGGACGCAGATCGGGAGGTATAACGGGTATGATCTGCATGATCATCCATTCGGGCCTGTTCCCTGATACTCTCAGGGCTTCTATGACTTCCAGTCTCCTTACGATCTTTATTTTCTTCTGACCGGATGCATCTCTCAACTCTTCCTTGAGTTTCTTGCTTTCCTCGTCAAGATCTATCATCTCCAAAAGATCCCTGATGGCCTCGGCCCCTATGCCGGCCTTGAAGCCCTCGGGCTTGCCTTCCATGGTGTCCCTGTATTCCTTTTCGGAAATGACATCTTTGAATTTGTATCCCGTCTCTCCCGGTTCTATCACTATGTAGGATGCAAAATACAGCACCTTTTCGATCTTTTTCGGCGGACGATCGAGGACCAGTCCCATCCTTGAGGGTATCCCCTTGAAATACCAGATGTGGGAAACGGGGGCGGCCAGTTCTATATGGCCCATCCTCTCTCTTCTAACTTTGGACTTGGTGACTTCTACGCCGCATTTGTCGCATATGACCCCTTTGAATCTTATGCGCTTGTATTTTCCGCAGTGGCATTCCCAGTCCTTCTGAGGACCGAAAATAGCCTCGCAAAACAGTCCCTTAGGTTCCGGTTTCAGGGTCCTGTAGTTTATGGTTTCCGGTTCCTGGACCTCTCCGTGAGACCAGCTAAGGATCTTTTCGGGGGAGGCCAATCCTATCTGTAAGGATTCGAAGTTGTTCAATTCATAACTGTTGCTCTTTGTTTTTTCTCTATCAGTCATTTTCTTCCTCCTTACTGTCATCTGCCATACCGGTAACGTCGTCATCGATGATGATATCAGGGTGCATATCTCCTATTATATCGGGATGTCCCGACCCCTCTTCGCTGTCGGACAATATATCCGGATGATCGTCTATGATATCATCGTGAGAGATCCCTGTTTTCATCTCCGGCTCTTCATCGCCGAAAAACATTTCATCGGAACTCCTGTTCTCCTTTGAATTGAGTATGTCCCTTATGTCTGTGGCATCCTCGATCTCGCTGGACTCTCTTATGGTGATCTCCTCATTATCTTCGGCCAGCACCTTCACATCCAGACCCAGAGACTGCATTTCTTTGATGAGCACCTTGAAGGATTCGGGTATCCCCGGTTCAGGTATGTTCTCATCCTTGGTAATGGATTCGTAAGCCTTCACACGACCCACTATATCGTCTGATTTTACTGTGAGTATCTCCTGCAAGGTATAAGCTGCGCCGTAAGCCTCCAGAGCCCACACTTCCATCTCTCCGAATCTCTGTCCGCCGAATTGGGCTTTTCCGCCCAAAGGCTGCTGAGTGACGAGAGAGTAAGGTCCTGTCGACCTTGCGTGTATCTTGTCGTCTACAAGGTGGTGGAGCTTGAGCATATACATATAGCCTACGGTAACCGGGTTGTCGAAAGGTTCTCCCGTCCTGCCGTCGCGCAATGTCAGCTTTCCGCTCTTGTCATAACCGCACTCATCCAGAAGCCTGATTATATCTTTTTCGTTTGCGCCGTCGAATACCGGTGTGGATATGTACCAGTCCTTGGATTTCGCAGCCAGACCCAGGTGGACCTCCAGGACCTGTCCCACATTCATTCGGGAAGGTACGCCTAAGGGATTGAGCATCACCTGGAGAGGTCTGCCGTCGTCGAGGAAAGGCATATCCTCCTCCGGAAGTATCCTGGATATTACACCTTTGTTGCCGTGTCTTCCGGCCATCTTGTCCCCGACGCTTATCTTTCTCTTGGTGGCAACGTAACATCGCACCACCCTGTTCACACCGGGAGGAAGCTCGCCGTCGTTCCTGTCGAACTCCTTAACATCTACCACGATACCTGTCTCCCCGTGAGGCATCTTCAGCGATGTGTCCCTGACCTCTTTCGCTTTTTCTCCGAATATGGCACGGAGGAGTCTCTCCTCGGCGCTGAGTTCAGTCTCGCCTTTAGGTGTTATTTTACCTACCAGGATATCGGAAGACGTGACTTCCGCTCCGACGCGTATTATCCCTCTTTCATCGAGATCTTTGAGGGCCTCCTCACCTACGTTGGGTATGTCCCTCGTTATTTCCTCGGGCCCCAATTTGGTGTCTCTGGCCTCTGCTTCGTATTTCTCTATATGTATGGAAGTCAGTGTGTCTTCCATTATGAGTCTCTCGTTGAGCACTATGGCGTCCTCGTAGTTATATCCCTCCCATGTCATGAAACCTATGAGAAGGTTCTTTCCAAGGGCGATCTCTCCCGTATCGGTGGAAGGACCGTCAGCTATGACTTCACCTTCCTCCACGTGTTCTCCCTTGAATACTATAGGGCGCTGGTTGATACATGTTCCCTGATTGGAACGCTTGAACTTCAAGAGAGTATACCTTTCCACTTCTCCGGTATCATCTCTTTTTATGGCTATCATGTCTGCGTCCACATACTCGACGGTACCGCTGTGTTTAGCCACCTTGACCACACCTGAATCCTTTGCGGCCTTATACTCCATACCCGTGCCCACTATAGGCGCTTCGGTCACCATGAGGGGCACTGCCTGCCTCTGCATGTTTGAGCCCATGAGCGCTCTGTTGGCGTCGTCGTTTTCCAGGAACGGTATCATGGCTGTGGCTACCGACACTACCTGCTTGGGCGAAACGTCCATGTAGTCGACTTTCTCTCTTTCAAAAAGGTCTACTTCTCCTCCGGCTCCTCTGGCCGCTACACGGAAATTGACGAAACGGCCCTCTGAATCCAGGGGTTCGTTTGCCTGAGCTTTTACCATCCTTTCCTCTTCATCAGCGGAAAGATATCTTATCTCTTCGGTGACGACTCCGTCTTTGACCACACGATAAGGCGTTTCGATAAATCCGTATTTATCTATTATCCCATAGGTAGTCAGTGACCCGATAAGACCGATGTTGGGCCCTTCAGGAGTCTCTATGGGGCACATCCTTCCGTAATGGGACTGATGTACATCTCTGACTTCGAACCCGGCTCTGTCTCGGGAAAGACCTCCGGGACCCAGGGCGGAAAGTCTCCTCTTGTGCGTCAATTCCGCAAGGGGGTTCGTCTGGTCCATGAACTGGGACAACTGAGAACTGCCGAAGAATTCCTTTATGGCCGCCGTAACGGGCCTTATGTTCATAAGGGCTTGCGGTGTAGTAAGCTCCATGTCCTGGATGGTCATCCTTTCCTTTATGACTCTTTCCATCCTGGCAAGACCGATCCTGAACTGGTTCTGCAAAAGCTCTCCTACGCTGCGGAGCCTTCTGTTCCCCAAATGGTCGATATCATCTATATTGCCTATACCGTGGTTGAGATTCAGTATGTAGCTTACGGAAGCTATAAAGTCATCCAATATTATATGCTTGGGATACAGGTCGTTCTTTCTCGCCTTCAAAGCGGCTTTTATCTCTTCCTCGCCACTGTTGTTTTCCAGTATGTCCATAAGTACGGGGTAATACGCCCTGTCTGCAATATTCAGATCGGAAATATCGAAGTCGATATAGGCATCCAGATCTACGAAATTGTTTCCTACTATCTTGGCTGTCTCTGTCTCTCCGTCGGGGATCTGCACCAGTACTGATTTCACCCCTGCATTCTCTATTTTCTTCGCCAGTTCCAGGGAAATGCTTTCGTCCTTTTGCACCAGCAGCTCTCCCGTAGCGGGATCTGCCACGTCCTCTGCGGCCACGGTCCCCTCCAGTCTGGCGGATATTCCTAATTTTTTGTTGTACTTGAACCTACCCACCTTGGATATGTCATATCTTTTGGGATCGAAGAAAAGGGAATTCATCGATGTTATGGCACTTTCCTTGGTAGGCGGTTCGCCCGGTCTTATCTTTTTGTATATCTCCTTGAGAGCATCTTCCGTCGTCTTTATCTCTCTGTTCTTTTCCAAAGTCGTGACCAGCCTGGGATCCTCACCGAATATTTCCAGTATCCCTTCTTCGCTCTCCATATCCACGCCTTCCAGATTGCCGAACCTGGCCTGCTCGTTGGGAACGAAACTGTTCATGGCCTTTATGAGAGTACAGATGTTCTCTTTACGTGTCCTGTCCACTCTGGCGCTGATCACTTCATTGCCATCGGTCTCATATTCCAGCCATGCGCCCCTGTTGGGTATTACAGTGGCCGAAAAGAGATCTTTACCTGATTTTTTATCTATGGTCTTTGCATAATATGGACCGGGGGACCTGACCAGCTGGGTGACTACCACCCTCTCGGCTCCGTTATATATAAAGGTTCCCTTTTCCGTCATAAGAGGGAAGTCTCCCATGAAAACTTCCTGCTCCTTCACTTCTCCGGTCTCGTTGGTTATAAGTCTTACCTTTACTTTGAGAGGGGCTGCATAGGTCGCATCCCTTTCCTTACATCTTTCTTCCTTGGGCTCAAGACTCCGGCCGTTTCCGGATTCATCCGGATCTCCGAGAGAATGGCCTATAAATTCCAATATGAGATTTCCTGCATAATCCTGGATAGGGGATATGTCTTCAAAAACTTCCTTCAAGCCTTCTTCAATAAACCAGTTGTATGACTTAGTCTGGATATCAATTAGGCACGGCATCTCAGCCACTTCATTGATATTTGAAAAACTTTGACGCTCACGTTTACCTAATCTCACGGCTTTTGGCATATTCATCACTCCTTAGAAAACAATAGAAATCAGTTTTTCATACACTCACGGCAGTCTATTATTGTATCTTGTACATGTAAATATGTCAATATGAAAAGCGGAATTTTTCAATGCCCCAAATTTGATTTTTCGACCCCTTTTCTCCGGGGATGTGCTCCTTTCTTGAGAAATGCACACAAGATGCGCAAACACCGTGTTTTTTTGTGTATTTTAGGATTTTGGCACACATGTGACCTTAAAAAACGCCCCCGCAATATGAGACAATGCAGGTGTTTGGATATGAATAAACAAGATTAGGGAAACAGAGACAAAATACAGGAGGACAGGGAGATGAAAAGACAAAAGAAATGGAACCGTCTGGTTTCGTTGGCCGTATGTCTGATGATGACGGTAACATTGGTCGTGCCCATGAACGCATCAGCGGCCGATGCTACGACATTGCAGAATCCAAAGATCTCATCAGACGGGGTGGTTACCTGGGACTGCGTATACTTTGGACATTATCCGCAGAGTTCCGATGGGAAGGGCGGATTTAACAATGACCAAATCAGATGGCGGGTTTTGTGGGTACAGGGAAATGAAGCATTCTTGTTCGCAGATAAGGTTCTGGATGTAGGTATTCCATACAACCAAGATCATACTTTTCCGGATCTGACTTGGGAAACCTGTACCATGCGAAGCTGGCTTAATGGATATAGCGGCGATTACAATCTAAACAAATTCGACTATACCTCAAACAACTTTATCGACCGCGCCTTTACTGCCCATGAGCAAAATGCAATTCTGCAAAAGACAATTGAAAACGCAGATAATCCGGGATACCAATGGGGCGTAGGCGGAAATCCAACTTCAGACAAGCTATTTCTCCCATCCATTGGAGAAATGAAAACCTCGTATTATGGATTTTCGGAAGACAATTATTCTGATGACAGCAGAGTAGCGGCGATGACAGCATACACAGCGTATAAAAATGAAGAAATATCAGGCCCAAGCGAACTTAACCGTACCGGGTACTGGCTGCGTTCACCGGGTTCCGTAAGTGATAAGGCCTCATGCATCAACCTCCATGGTTTAGTCTCCCTAAGTGGCAGCTGGGCCACCCATTATTATGACGGCTTGCGACCGGCTTTGTATTTAAATCTGGGCTCTGATCTCTGGTCCTATGCCGGAGTGGCGACTTCGAAAGATCATTTATATGATCCGGCCCAGCCTCAAACCATCACAGCAAAGTCATTTACGAAAACTTATGGAAACAAGGCGTTTAACCTGAATGCCAAGGCAAAAACCAAACTATCCTATAAATCCGGCAACACCAAAGTCGCAACAGTCAGTAAGACAGGGAAGGTCACGTTGAAGGCCCCAGGCCTGGCTACCATCACTATAACTGCGGTGGCTACCGATAAATACAGCAAGGCTACCAAGACAATAACCATTACGGTGAAACCAAAGAAGGCGGTACTGCAAAAAGCAAACTCCACAAAAAAGGGCACCCTCAAAGTGTCATGGAAGCGGGATACAAAGGCTACCGGTTATCAGGTTGTGATCGCTAGGGATAAGAATTTCAAGAAAGACGTAAGGACCGCTTTGATCAAAAAGAACAAAACCACTTCCAAGACATTTACGAAACTGGAAAGCGGGAAGAATTATTACTGCAAGGTACAGGCATACAAACAGTCCG
>CASDUO010000031.1 GCA_949284065.1 uncultured Bacillota bacterium | reverse complement strand
GAAGGTCCTCCGCCTATTATGGCGACTTTCTTGCCGGTGGATTCGGCCTTTTCCGGAGGCGCCACATATCTCGCGTTATCCACTGCAAACCTCTTGAGCCCCCTTATGTTCACCGGAGCGTCGATCATGGATCTCCTGCAATGATGTTCACAGGGGTGTTCGCATACCAGAGCGCACGCCGTGGGGAAAGGATTGTCTTTCCTGATCAGCCTTACGGCGTCCTCATATCTTCCTTCCAGAACGAGAGAAACGTATCCGGGTATATCCACTCTCGCAGGACACAGGCCTATGCATGGAATTGCTTCCATGTAGTCTCTGATGCTCTTTTCGCACACGCCCTTCTCTATATGGGAAATATAGTCTTCCTCAAATCCGTCTACAGTATTGAGTACCATGATGGCCGCTTCATAACCAATGGCGCAGTCGGCACTGTCCTTGATACTTTCAGCCGTTTCCCTTATGAGAGATATGGTGTCCAGGGAAACATCCTTGCCGCCGTCCAACACATCATCAATGAGTTTCTCAAGCTGTCCAAGGCCCACTCTGCACGGAACACATTTTCCGCAACTCTGACCGTGGCAAAGGCGCAAAAAAGCAGCCGCCATATCTACGGGACACAGTCCCGGATGGCTTGCTGCAACACGTCTCTCAAGACCCTTGTACAAACCCTCTACTACTACCTGGGCTTTTCCTTGAGTCTTTAAGTCCAATCTTGTCATTACATTCTCCTTCCTTGCAATTCTCCATTACATGAGAGGGATCCCCCTTACGCAGAATATTATCGCAAAATTCATACTATTCTGTATTCAATCGCAGGTCCTTGACGGGTGTTTTGCCTCTCCTCCTTGCTTTTAATATTGTACAATGTCAGAAAATTGTCCAATATTATAACTATTGCATCAACAAATAGATATTACATTAGCCCTCAGGGGAAGTAAAGAAGAATGTTGTGTGTATACAGTATTCTTGTTATTTTTTTATCAATATCCTCATGCCCCTATCTTCTCTCCGTCACATATCCCTTTCAGATCTACTGACTCATTATATGCTTCTTTAAGTTAAATCTCTTAATATTACAATTTATGCCGGTTTCCAAACATGCCACATCGATTTTATAAGCCGGTTTCACTTTTCAACAGCTGTGATATGAAACCCTTACTATATCTGAATTCGCTGTAAAGTAGATTAGCTCCTCTATCAATGTGAGCCTTTAGATATTTAGGTAAGTATTCATCTTCATTAACATGTTTTCCTTCATAAGCCTCAATTAGACATTTATAAAGCAAATCAAACTCACCTGTCTGCTCCCTCCATATGGATCACGGCTGCCTTTCACCTCAGATCAACGGCATACCTGTCATATATAAAAAGAGACCTGAAACAGGTCTCTGATCTTTGGCGGAGGGCAAGGGACTCGAACCCTCGAGGCTGTTACACCCTACTCGCTTTCCAGGCGAGCTCCTTAGCCACTCGGTCAACCCTCCTCATGGTTTCTTTACAAAAAAACAGCACTCACAGCATGTACTAATCTATCACACAAGAATGCATATTTCAAGCAAAATTTCTCCTCTTATCCCCTGCCCTTTCTGCGGTTTTCCAAGGGTCTCCCCGTTCATCCCCTGTCATATATCTGGCCGGCATCACCTTGTGCGCCTTTTGAGCGTCAAGGTGTGTCCTTCATTTGCTTTCGTCCTAAACGTCCTT
The DNA here is from genome assembly GCA_949284065.1 of uncultured Bacillota bacterium. Classification (GTDB taxonomy): domain Bacteria; phylum Bacillota; class Clostridia; order Peptostreptococcales; family Anaerovoracaceae; genus CASDUO01. The sequence continues at coordinate 11,453 of CASDUO010000031.1, read as the reverse complement.
CATTATCTCCGATATGTTCTTTACCCTTTTCCTGGCCACGGCATCGAAATCCATGAGTTCATGGACATAGACCTTATTCATATATGCCGAGTTGAGCAAAAAGTCGGCAGTAGCTCTGTTGTTCGCCATGGGGATATCATACACGGAAGCTATCCTCGTGAGAGCCTTTATATCCGGGTCATGGGGCTGTGCTTCCAAAGGGTCGCTGAAGAATATCAGCATATCTATCTCTCCATCAGCTATCCTCGCTCCCACCTGCTGATCGCCTCCCAGGGGACCGCTCTTGAGGGCTTCCACCGGCAGCTTCGTCTTGGCCGCGATGAGTCCGGCAGTGGTACCCGTGCCGCACAGGAAATGCTGCCTTAGTATCTCCTTGTTTTTCTCACACCATGCCACCATGTCATCTTTCAGATTGTCATGAGCGATGAGCGCGATGCGTTTTTGACTGTCCATTATTATCTCTTTGTTCTTTTCTTCTTTCTCTTTCATTTTTTCTTTCCTCCTTATCCATTTCTCTTTTCTTTTTATCCACTCTCATGATACATGAAAACCTCCCGCGAAGGGAGGTCCTATCACATATTTAACAAAGATTTTACACTGGCGTAATATCGGGCTTTTTCACGGACCTCCCGGAAAGCCTACAGGCTGCTCCTCACGCTGTCCATCATTTCACCGGGGTCCACCACGCCCTTATGACGCACCGGTTTCTTATCCAGTCCCTGGAGACAGTAAGGGACCTTCACCGACGTCGCTTCTTCCACGGCCTTTATGCACTCGAAGCCGTCGTCACCACACTCCAGGCCTATGGACCTTGCCACTGACCCTGCGAATTTGTACGGGCTTGCCGTGGATGCGATCAATGTAGGCGTCCTGTCTCCCGTATAGGCTATATAGTCCTCATACACTCTGTACCCCACTGCAGTATGGGTGTCGATAAGATATCCGTTCTTTCTGTACAGCTCTGTTATCATCCCGTTTGCCCTTGCCGTATCAGCATATCCGCCATAGAATCTGTCCAGAGCATAGTTGATCTTCGGGCTCACTGTGTATTTGCCGTGTTTGTCTAGGGCATCCATCAGTTCCCTTATTTCGCCGGCGTCGTTCCCGTTGAGATGATACAGCAGTCTTTCAAGATTACTGGATATGAGTATGTCCATGGACGGCGATTCCGTCAGGAAAAACTCTCTGTTGGTGTTGTAGGTCCCGGTATTTATGAAGTCGGTCAGCACCTTGTTCTCATTGGAAGCACATATGAACTGTTTCACAGGTATGCCCATCTCTCCGGCGTAATAAGCGGCCAGGATATTCCCGAAGTTTCCCGTAGGCACTACAACGTTGATCTTGTCGCCTGCCTTTATGACGCCTCTTTCCACGAGTTTGATATATCCCCATACATAGTAGACCACCTGGGGTATGAGCCTGCCTATATTGATGGAGTTTGCCGAACTCAGCTTCACTCCCTTTTGGGCCAGCTCCCTGATGAAATCATCATCTCCGAATATTTTCTTCACTCCGGTCTGGGCATCGTCGAAATTCCCATTGATTGCAAACACGTGGGTGTTTCCGCCTTCCTGGGTTATCATCTGTCTTTCCTGTACTTCACTGACACCTTTGTTGGGATAAAAGACTATGATCTCGGTCCCTTCCACATCGGCGAATCCCTCCAGAGCGGCCTTGCCTGTGTCACCTGATGTGGCAGTGAGTATACATATCTTTTTCTCCTCGTTCTCGCTTTTCATGGCCGTGGTCAAAAGGTAGGGCAATATGGAAAGAGCCATGTCCTTGAACGCCGCCGTCCTGCCGTGGTAAAGTTCCAGAAAATATCCGTCTCCGGCCTTGACTACGGGCACGACGCTTTCTGCATCGAACTTGTCATCATAGGCACTTTCCACACACCGGAGCAGATCGTCATCCGTATAGTCTTCAAAAAATGCGTTTATTATCTCGAAAGCCACTTTTTTGTACGGCTTCCCCATCATGTCCTCTATCTCAAAAGGCAGAGCAGGTATGGTATTGGGCACGTAAAGCCCCTTGTCCTCGGCGATCCCCTGTATGATGGCCCTCGCCGACGTCTTTATATACTTGCTGCCTCTGGTGCTTTGATAATGTATCATCCGATTTCCTCCTTACGGTACGCCTCCCTTGACGATCACGCCCATTATGATATCACAGTTTTTACTTTGCCGAAAGCGTTAACTATATACGTTCCGTCATCTCGCCTATCCACCGTACCATTTTCTCTATCACCTCGTCACCGTTGCTTTCGTCTCCGCCGTTGTGGATCTCGTGCTTGAGGCCTTTCCATCTCACATATTCGCAGCCGTCCCCAAGGTGCGCCACGGCTTTTTCGGTGCCTTCTATACTGCATATCCTGTCATCGGTGCCGTGCATGATGAGTATGGGTTTGCCGGTGACGCTGTCCTCTCCGAAGGCCGACCCGTCCTCTATGTTCTTCCCTGTGTTGAAACCGTCGAAGGCGGTGCTCACGCTGATCCTGTCGTGGACCAGTTTGTCCCTCTCATATTCCCCTACGCTAACAGGATCCCCCAGATCCTCCTGTTTCACACCGGAGGATATGGAAAAAGAGGGGCACACCTTTGCCAGCAGTTTCACCATCTCATACTGCCCTTTGGGCACCTTCCTCGCCAACCGGATCCATGGTGCACTTATGATATATGCGCTGACATCACGATTGTATCTGCCCCGGGCCACATAGTCCAAAGCTATATTACCTCCCATACTGTGTCCGTAAAGTACAGACGGTACATCCTCTCCATATTTTTTTCCGACCCACTCCAGCATCATATCCACTTCTTCCAGGATCTCATTTCGCGGACTGCAATGCCCCCGTTTGCCGTAGCTCACTCCATGTCCTTTCAGATCTATAGCGGCTGCAGCTATACCGGCTTCTGCAAAAGCTCCGGCCACACGTTCGTATCTGCCGCTGTGCTCACCTATACCGTGGACTATGCATACCACCGCTTTGGGGTCTTCCATGTGCCAGTCATATCCCACTATGGTTTCATCCCTGCCCCTGCTGCCGTACAAAAGAAAATTTTCATACATGGCTTTCTCCTTTCCCGCCGGCTGCATCCCCGCAGCTGCCGCGAAACACATCAAACTTTCCTTAGAAATACTCTCTTATATTATAATACGCAAAGACCCGCAAGTCTCCCAAGCTTTTACTTTTATACGGCAAGTCTTGGATCATCGTCCCTGGGGCCTGCGGGTCCTTTATTGGAGAATGTATGGGTCACATCCTGCATTACGTCCCGGTCATTCCGGGAACTTCTGTCTCGTCAATGGCTTTGCCCTTTCGTACAGGGCTTCACCGCTTACAGTTTCAGACCCAGTCTGTAAGCCGTGTGTATAGCGTCCATGATCTTTCCGGGATCTGCAGCATCACCGACGATGTAGACTTCTTTATCTGCTTCTTTGAGCTCGTTGTAAAGGTCTTTCTCGGCATTGGCGCCAAAGGCGTATACCACTGTGTCGGCAGGGATCTTTCTGGTCTTGCCCTTATGCTCCACTATGACACCGTCGGAAACCACTTCCTTGGGAGTCGTGAGGGTGCATATCTCCATATCTGTCTTTGCTATCCTTTCTGAATATGCCAGGAAGTCCGTGACTGCCACGCCCTTCATTATATTGGGTTTCCTTCCCACCAGGGTCACCTTGTGTCCCTGTTCCGAAAGCATGAGAGCCGTTTCCGATCCGACCAGTCCCACACCCAGCACGACTACGTTCTTTCCGGCCGTCTTGCTTTCGTTCAGGATGTCGATGGCGTCAACTGCTATATCAAGATCTGCTCCGGGCAGAGGCAGAGCTTTAGTAGTGCTTCCCGTAGCACATACCACGGCATCATATTTATCCAATTTGTCTGCCGTGGCCTCCTCCTTTATGACAGGTATGCCCAGCTTCTCCACAGCTGTTTCCAATGATTTCTGGAGAGGTCTTATATCGCTCTTGAATTCGGGAGCCGAAGCCTCTATGAGCTGGCCGCCCATCTTGTTCTTTTCATAGATGGTGACATCATGGCCTCTCAGCTTGAGCACTCTGGCGGCTTCCATCCCTGCAGGACCGCCGCCTACCACTGCGATATCCTTCTTTTCAGCAGCAGGTGTTATCTCCAGTTCCCCTTCACGGCTGATGACGGGATTCACTGCACATGTGATAGCCTTGTAGTTGAAGAAGGTCCTTTCCAGACATCCTTCATTACATCTGATACACGGTCTGATGTCCTCAGGTCTTCCTTCCTCGGCTTTCTTAGGCCACTCGGGGTCTGCCCAGAGGGGTCTGCCTAATCCTACGAAGTCGCCCTTTCCCGATGCGATGATATCCTCGGCATACTCGGGCAGAGTTATGGATCCGGAAGCTATCACTGGTACGGATACCTCTTTCTTCACGGCTTCGGCCGCCCAAGTGTTGTGGCAGATGGACATGGCCATAGGCGAAACCTGGTGTATCATGGTGTGATGATCGCCGCCGGACATATGGAAAGCATCGATGCCTTCTTTCTCCAGCACCTTTGCCATGACTATGGTATCTTCGATGGGGAATCCGTCAGGCTCATAGTCGGTACCGCTGAGCCTTATGGTAACAGGGAAATCAGGACCTACTTTAGCCCTTACGTCCCTTACGATCTCCACATATATCCTCATGCGGTTTTCAAGGCTTCCGCCGTAAAGATCTGTCCTGTGGTTCGTGTGAGGCGAGAAGAAGTTGGTCAGCAGATATCCATGCGCCCCGTGTATCTCCACCATGTCGAACCCTGCCTTCTTTGCTCTCAAAGCAGAGTCTCCGAAGGCTTTGACTATATCCTGTATCTCCTCTATCGTAAGCTCATGAGGTACAGACTGTACTCCGTATTGGTCCCACAGCTTGGGCCAGGGAATAGCAGAAGGAGCACATATGGGCTGAGTCCCCAGGAACTTTTGACGTCCGCAGTGTTCGATCTGTATACCTGCTGCAGCGCCCTGCTCCTTTATATTCTCTGCCAGCCATGCAAGACCGGGGACGTGCTCATTGCTTGAAATGCCCAGATGGCAGTGGGCCGATTTTGCTCCTATGTCGTCAACATAGGCGTATTCCACTATGATAAGGCCCGCTCCGCCGGCAGCCTGCTTCCTGTAGTATCTCACCAATCTTTCCGATACCGTCCCATCCATGTTGCTCATTCCGGAAGACTGGGGAGCTTTCATTATCCTGTTCTTGAGTTCAAGATTTCCGATTTTTCCCGGTGAAAAAAGATTCGGGAACATTTTTTCTTTTGCCATGATATCCTCCTTAGTATCATATGCTTTTGCAAAACCCTTCCCCATGATTATATTAGGATTGACATTTTTCAAACGATATCATAAGATACAATTATAGAAGTTTGACAATTATGATAAAGACAATGATCCGCCCTCTTGAAAAGCTGATATGATTTCGGAAGGTGCAAAATGGAAAGAGAAAATCCCAACGGCCTCACGTTCATACTGGAAGACAATCTCAAAAAGTACAGAAATCTCATATCGGAAAACTGCTCCCCGCCTGTCACCGTAAAAAAGAACACAGTCCTGACAACGGGCGGTTCTCCCTCGCCCTATGTCTATTTCCTCCTGAAAGGCATAGTGAAAATAAGTACACTCAATTTTCACGGCTATGAACGCATCCTGGGTTATCACAAGCGCAACACCCTGTTTGCCATGGACGCTCTGCGCCGCGGTCAAAACGTGATAGTCACCACCACTGCCGTGACTCAGCTCACAGTCATAAAGCTGACCATAGAAGATCTCAAAGCTCTGTTCGCCCTCTCTTCCGACTTTGCCACCGATGTGGTGCTTTTTTACCACGACGTACTCAAACTGATGTGTTACGACGCTTCATCTGTTTCGGGAAACAGCGTGAAATGCAAACTGGCCAACTTCATGCTGCTCTACGCCCAGAGCAACGACTACAAAAGAGACGGATTCCTTCCCTTTTCCCAAAACGAACTGGCCTCCGCCATAGGAGCATCCAGGATACAGGTGGCCAGAGTATGTGCCCATATGAGAGATGCCGGCGTGATACGTATAAAGCATAAAAGGGTCTATATATTGGACCATGACGCCGTAGAAAAAACAGCTTCTCCCATGCCCTGATTTTCTTCGTACATCATAAGGACATATGCAGTCCTCTGATTTTTCCACCCTTTAATGATCTTTTAATTTTGTACTGCTATCATCATACCATCATCAACAAAGTCCCCGGGCATATGAGATGTGGATAAGGAACAAAAGAAGAAAAAGAATGAGGATAAGAAAGAAAGACAGGGAGGAAAAAGAAATGAAAGAATTCATAACCAACAACAAGGCCGTAACACTGGCCATATGCGGAGTGATAATCGCCGCCCTTGCACTGACTACAGTTCTGGTAGCCGGAAATGCAATGGCGGACAACAAAGACTACATATCTGTAGAGACCGCCAAGACCGCCGCACTGTCAGATGCGGGAGTCAACAAGAAAAACGTCACCTTCACAAAGACCAAACTTGAAAACGAAGATTCTGTGCCTATATATGATATAGAGTTCTACACCAAAAAAGCCGAATACGATTATGAGATAGACGCTGTGTCCGGTCTCGTCACATCGAAATCCACGGAAAGATACACAGCGACCAACAAAAATAGGATCGACGATGACAAAAACAACGATACCGGCAGCGGCGCCGCTTCAGGCAGCTCATCTTCCGGAGGCAGCTATGACAGCGGATCCTCGTCTTCCGGCGACTATATAGGCGTTTCAAAGGCCAAGAGCATAGCTCTGGACAGGGCAGGACTGAGTTCCGCAAACTGGGTACACGCCTATCTTGATCACGACGACGGAAGAGCAGTATACGAACTGGAATTCGTAACTTCCAATTATGAGTACGATGTGGAGATCGATGCGAGGACAGGTTCGGTCCTGGATTTTGACAAAGATCACAGAGACTGGGACGATGACTGATCCCATCATGAAACCGAACGAACAGAACAGCTTACTACTCAAAAGGCCGGGCATCGACAGCCCGGCCTTTTGCAATGCTCAGATCAAAGGGGGATATCCCCTTACATATCAGATCTTTTCGCCTTTCTTCGGCTCTACCTTGAGAGATATCAGGTATGCCACGACCGCTATGATAAGGAATACGATAGACGCTATCCTTATGGCATTCACCATACCGTCAAAGTCGGACAGGAACCCGCTGCCGTAAGTCTCCAGATAGTAGTCGGGACCCCAGTCTCCTTCAAACCATCCGAGCCAGGGCACTGCTATGAATCCGAATACGGTCAGTATGAGGAAGTTCAGAGATATCCTCCTCGTATCGCCTACTGCAAGGTGCGTTTTCGGATTTATAGGGAAGCGCACCGGATCCTTCTTGGCCAGACCACCGTACATCCTCTTCCAGATGTAGTAGAGTATAGGCCCTGAAACGATACCCAGCATACCGCCGATGAAGTAGTCGGTACCGTTGATGAAGAAGGCTATGAATGCCACTATGCAGGGCATGATGCATACGAACACGAGAACTCCGTATCCTCCGGGTATTTTGAATTTGAATTCTTCCCTCGGCAGTCTCTTTCGCAGCACCAGAGCGGAGATGTAGATCATTACGTACGCCGATACAAGCAGGAATACGTCTACTACAACTACTGTGGTGAACGCGAACTGACAGAGTATTATGTTCACGATGGCTACGGTCAGTACGGAGATATAAGGTACTCCGTGCTTCTTGTCGCATTTTACCAATATGGGCGGTGCAAGATAGTCGTCTGCCAGAGCGAAGAACCCTCTGGATCCCGATGCGATATACGTGTTGTAGATGGAACACTGTGCCAGCACTGCAACTATGACGAAGAAGACCCCGAAAGCAGGCCCCCAGTTCGCAGTAACTACATCCGCATATCCTACCGTACCGGCCTCAGTTCCCCAGAACATCCATGCCTGTACATCCGATTCCGCTACTTCCCAATAGGCAGCCGTGTCCGCTATCACCTGAGGTGCACTGTCCCCGAGGACCTGGGTGATTTTTTCCATGTTCAGACTTGCAAGACCTGCGACCGTAGGGAAAATATATACCGCCATGATCAAAGGTACCGTTATCAATGTCGCTTTCGGTATTACCTGCGGATTCTTCACCTCTCCAGCGATCGTCGACATGGACTCATATCCTGCATACATCCACATACCCAGGGCTATGCCCATACCGATGTAGTATACCCAGTCCGCAAAGGCTATTCCGCTGAATCCCATGGTGCCCCACGCACCGTCGCCTGTTATAGGTACCATAGGGTTCTGTTCCCAATTCAGGAAACCACATATGGCGACCATAGCAAACGCCACTATTACCAGGATGGAAAGTATGGTACTTACGATTCCAACGTCCTTCACACCTCTTATGTTGATATAAGTAAAAATCAGGATCATCGCGATCTTTATTGCCATCTCCACACCGGGTCCTATGTCCCACGTGCTCGCAATATATCCACCTGCCAAAATTACGTAAAGTGTATTGTCGATATAGATGGAAATAGTTCGCCACCATCCTGCCTGGAACCCCCAGTACTCTCCCAGAGCTTCCTGTACCCATTTGTAATATCCGCCTTCCTGAGGTCTTGCGGAACCTAATTCCGCAGCTACCAGACCGAGAGGCGTACTCCATACAAATGGCAGAACGATAAGCATGATTATGGTGAGGCCCGGACCTGACTCAGGTATCATTTCCTCGATACCGTAAGCGCCGGCGGCACAGAGACAGAAAATCATGAACACTACGGTCGAAACCTTGACGTCATGCTGTTTTAGTCCGTGCTCCTCGACACCCACCATGGCAGAGCTCTTATTTTCAAGATCACTCATGTCTCTACCTCCTTAACAAAACGTGAATAAGAATATAATTGCCTTAGATCTTTTCTGCACCATAAAAAGATCCTTCATAATATACTAGATAGATTATACTACCGTTTGTTGGAATTTTCAAACAATTTAGTTGCTGTAGTTTATGTATTTTCTTGCGGCTTCCCGCACATGTCATGACATCTTCGTATAAAAACATATACCTCCGACGGAACATCCCGCGTAACGAAAAAGAGCCTCGCAAAAGGCTCTTTTCCTATAATCACTTTGTTTCACAATCTTCTTATTGCTTTTCCGGATATTTCTCATCGAATGTCACTTCGTCAGCACCATATGTAATGTTGAGCCTGATCTTGCCGTTCTTCTTCTGAACAGCATATATGATGATCGGAACGAATATCGTGATGAGTGCGAATACGAATACCAGCCAGTCTTCGAATACCAGACATACCATTGCAGCCACCTGAAGTATGATGGAGAAATAGCAAAGTGCCGGGAAGAGCTGAGCTTTTACAGTCAGACATTCCTGAGGATCATATCCTCTTGCCTTGAGTTTCTTTCTGAACAACGCCTGTGACCAGAGTATCCCTACCCAGCACAGTGTTCCTGTGAATCCGCTGAAGCAAAGGAGTCTTTCATAAAGGGAAGCACCTGCTTCTCCGCCGAATCCCAGCTCTGTGATGCAGAATCCCAAAACGAATACGATCCAGATGGGGATAAGGGTGAATATTGTAGCGTTCTGAGGAACGTTGTACTTGTTCAGGTTGGAAAGGAACTTAGGTGCCATTCCCTCTACAGAGAGACCGTACAGGGAACGAACTGTTCCGTAGAATCCTGAATTCGCACAGCTGAATGCTGCTATCAACGTGATGAATACGAACAGTCCGGCTGCCCAGTTGAGTCCGTAAGCTCCCAGAGTGTCGGCAAATACTGTCTGATCGTAGCTTGCCTTTGCATAAGGGAATATGAGCGTGATGAGTATTACCGGGATGAGGTAAATGAACACGATACGGACAGCAACCTTTTTACATGCTGCAGGGACGTTCTTGTCGGGATCCTGTGTCTCCGCTGCGGAAAGTCCTACGATCTCGGAACCCTGGAAGTTTACCAGTGTCCAGACCATGTATGTCAGGATCACGAAGCTTCCGCTGGGGAAGAGGATCTCGTAAGGGCTCTGTCCTGCTTCACCTGCCATGATTATGCTGCTGCCGATGAAGCCCTTTTCCTCTCCTGTGAAGGGGTTAGTTGCAGGCCCCATAAGTCCGAGGAATATCAATATACCGAATATGATGAATACGATTACAGCTATGATCTTTGCGATAGCCATGATGGACTCGATGTGTCCGAACCATTTTACATGGTAGAGGTTTACCGCCGTGAGCAATGCCAGGGCGACGATTCCCCAAACGAAACTGTCCCATGCGCCCAGTCCCAGGTCGATGAAGTAACCCATGAATACACCTGTAGCAAGGGCTTCGGAAGGAACATACGCTACCCAGTTGGCCCAGAACGACCAGCCGATACCGGTGGACGCCACATCTCCCATGAACTCACGGGTATAGGAAACGAAGGAACCTCTTCTGGGTATGTTCACCAACAGTTCTGCAAAGGACTGCATAACACCGTAAATGGTGATACCGGCAATAATGTAAGACAGGATCACCGCTCCCGGACCCAGGTCTGCATATACTCCACCGAGACCAAGGAAGTAACAAGAACCGATAATTCCTCCCAAGGCGATGAACGAAACGTGCCAGGCCCTTATACCTCGGGCTAGAGTTCGTTCACTCTTTTCTACTTGTCTGTTTTCTGACATACAATCTACCTCCTTGAAATAATGAAATAGAATAAAATAAATCCACTAACAAATAAGTGTTGATAAGAAAACAAAGTAGTAAAAAATACTACTGAAGAATTATCCCACTTTGAATAAAATTTGTCAATAAATATAAAAGCAGTTTTTTGAAAATTCTGTTGGGTTTTTTATTGTCAAAATTGAAAATCATTCGATCCTTCACAGCCTCTCAAATGGCCGTGAAAACTGATCCCGCGATCCGGCGCTGCACGTATCTGCCCTGCACAGCGTCACTTCAAACATATGCCTGCCGTCATCCTGAGGGTCCCCTCTGTTCCCCTGCGATAAGAAATGAACAGTTCCGGTTCACAGCAGGTACAATGGGGGCTTATGGAAATATTTGAGGTCGGGACTCCTTCATCTTCCGCCTGTCTCGCGGTGATACCTTTCAGATCTATATAGTACTTATGAGCCGGACCCTCTTTCCCGTCAACGGCACCCTCGGCCGGTGCGGCAAACTCGTCTATGTATGGATGGGTCCCGGCAAAGGCTTCATATACCTCGGGGCCCACCTCAAAACAGCACATGCCTATGCCCGGCCCTATATGAACCTTGACATCTGCAGGATCACAACCGAACTCTCTTATCATGATCGTTATTACCGCTGCAGATATCCTCTTTTCAGTGCCCCTCCATCCTCCGTGGGCCAGGGCCGCCACCTTCTTTTTCCTATCAAAAAAATACACCGGAAGACAATCTGCATGCATGGTCGTGAGCATCACTCCCGATACATCGGTCA
>CASDUO010000030.1 GCA_949284065.1 uncultured Bacillota bacterium | reverse complement strand
TATAACAATACGGCGAAATACTGTTTAGGCTTTAAAAGCCCGAACCAGATTGTAGAAGAGTATTTCTCAAAGTGTAACATATGTCTTGACAGTTAAGAAGAGTTTTTGAAAATGAAGAGGGGTTCTCTTGTTACGGTACCTGTTTTGTGGTAGTATTACACGTGCGGGAGCGTATTCGGACAGGACGCCTTCGAAGGAAGGTGTGCAGCGGCCTGAGGGCCGGTCCGAAGGTGTTTTCTCCCAAATGCAGAGGATTGCCTTTTGACGGCTTCGCAGACATGGACTGGGTCCTGCGCAATATGTCTTCGTGAACCTTGTCAGGTCCGGAAGGAAGCAGCAATAAGCGAATGTTCATATGTGCCGCAGATAAGCCTTTTCCACAATCTGCGAAGCGCTCAAAGGGCAATTCATTTTATACCCGCAAAGCGTAGGAGCATAAAGGAAAGCTCCCAGGAGGAGGACGTCGATGTACAAAGCTTTGTACCGGGCCTACAGACCGGAAGTTTTTTCTCAGGTGCTGGGTCAGGAACACATAGTCAGGATATTGAAAAACCAGCTCAGGACAGGACAGGTGGATCACGCCTATCTTTTTTGCGGCACCAGAGGTACGGGAAAGACCACCGTTGCCCGGATACTCGCCAAAGGAGTGAACTGCACAGGCGGTGAAGAACAGGTACCCTGCGGTAAATGTCCCAACTGCCTCGCAGTGAAAGAAGGCAATTTCATGGACCTTATAGAGATCGACGGCGCCAGCAACAACGGTGTGGAGAATATCCGCGAGATCAGAGAGAGCGTCAACTATCCTCCGGCAGTAGGGAGGAAGAAAGTATATATAATAGACGAGGTGCACATGTTGAGCACAGGGGCTTTCAATGCGCTTTTGAAAACATTGGAGGAGCCCCCGGAAAACGTCATGTTCATATTGGCCACTACCGAGCCTCAAAAACTCCCCAACACCATCATATCCAGGTGCATAAGGATGGATTTCAGGAGAGTATCAGAAAAGGTCATCGGAAAGGCCATGATGGACATTATGGCTGAAAGAGGCGTCGAGGCCACTGACGAGGCAGTGCGCCTCATGGCGATGCAGGCTGACGGGTCAGTGCGTGACGGCCTTACGGTGCTGGACAGGGTCATGTCTTCGGCAGAGGGAAAGATCGATGAGGAGACGGTACTGTCATGCCTGGGCATAGTTGGCGGAGAAGGATATCTTGCTCTTACGGAAGCAGTCATATCTCATGCACCTGACAAGGCGATCACCGCCGTGGCAAAGTTCATGGAAGAAGGGAAGGACAGTCGCGGTATCCTCCAGGGATGGATGGCCCATTATCGGGATCTTATGATGGTCAAGCTGGGTGTGGACGTAAATATGAGCGCTGAGAATACGGCCCGTCTGAGGAAGCAGAGCGAGAAGCTGACTCTTGAAGACATAAACAGGGGAGTCATGGACATATCCAGGGCGGCATATGAGGCGGCGTCATCTACGGTGCCCGGAGTCATACTGGAGATCTGCGCCATAAAAATGGCGTCGGACATGGAGGCTCCGCCTGCGGCAGCAACTGTTGACAGAGATGAAGATAAGGACAAAAGACACAAAGACGCGGGTCACGATAGAGGCTACAGGAACGGGGGTCGCACCGAAGGCTACAGGAACGGGAGTCATGCCGAAGACCACGGAGAAGAGGCCGGTATGCATGTTCCCGAAGAGCCTGAGGATTACCATATGCCCCGCATAACGAGACCGCCTGAAAAAGAACACAGCGTCCCCACGGATCCGGAAGATTTTAACGCAGGATCCATAGCCGAGGGACTGGCTGCGCTGCGGAGAGAAGAAGAGAAAAAGGAAAAGGAACAGGGAGATCGGGATGAAAAGAAGGATGACCGGAGCCCGGCCTGTGTGGATGACGGGGAAGGTCCTGAAGGCCGTGGCAAGCCTGACGCAGAGGTTCAAAAAGTATGGGACCGGGTCTTTGACAGGATCGTGGACATGAATCCCATGTTCATGGGCATGGCAGGGGATATACAGCCTGTTTCATTCGACGGACGGGAACTGGTCCTCGGCGTCAGCGAAAATGCCGGGATGTTCAAGGAGATGCTGGAAGAGCAGCTCACAGAGATCACAGGGATATTCAGAGATGTGACCGGTGCAGACGGCCGGGTGAGACTGGGAGACGATATCAAGGCGGCGACAGATACGGCACAGGATGAAGCTGCTGTCAGGGCCTTTGAGATGATAGCCGGGACAGATGCGGAACTTGAGATAAAATAATACGGTGTGGGGAACCCGGGGAGACTGCCGGGACCCATGTCCGCGCAGGGCTGTCCGCAGGCAGCCGGCACGAGATATCATAGATGAGGAAATATATGATAGGTAAGTAAGGAGAATAAGTAAGGAGAAGATATGGGAAAAGGAATGAAGGCAGGGAAAAGACCAAAGCCCGCAGGCGGCGGCAACATGCAGAAACAGATGCAGCAGATGCAGATGATGCAGAAAAAAATGGACGAGGTCCAGGCTGAGATAGATGCTGCGGAAATCAGTGCCTCGTCGGGAGGCGGTGCTGTGGAGGTCACAGTCAGCGGAAAGAAGCAGATAGTCTCCATAGACATACAAAAAGAAGTGGTGGATCCCGACGATGTGGAGATGCTCCAGGATCTAATAATGGCGGCGGTGAACGAAGCCATGAGGCAGGTAGAGGAAATGTCTCAGGAAAAGATGGGAGCACTCAGCAGTTCCCTGGGACTGCCTCAGGGGATGGTATGATGGGATACTATGCAAAACCTCTGGAAGATCTCATATCCCAGCTGACCAGGCTGCCCGGAGTAGGTGCGAAGACAGCACGTAAACTGGCTTTTTTCATACTTTCCATGAACGAAGGGGCGGTTGAGGATTTTGCCGGGACCATAGTCGAAGCCAAAAAAAAGATGAAATACTGTTCCGTGTGCGGGAACTTCACAGACGGCGAGGTCTGTTCCATATGTGCTTCGGACGACAGGGACAGGACCACCGTTTGCGTGGTGGAAAGTCCGGCAGACGTGGTGCTCATGGAGAGGATGCAGGAGTACCATGGTCTTTATCATGTGCTCCATGGAGTCATATCTCCCATGGAGGGAGTAGGGCCCGATGAAATAAATCTGAAGAGCCTCATAGTGCGCCTCCGCGACAACGACGTAAATGAGGTCATACTGGCTACCAACCCCAATGTAGAGGGAGAAGCCACCGCCATGTACATCGCCAAGCTGGTGAAGCCCTCGGGGATAAAAGTGACACGCATAGCCCACGGAGTGCCTATAGGAGGCGAGATAGAGGACGCGGATGAGGTCACTCTACTCAAAGCTTTGGAAGGCCGCAGGGAGGTCGATTGAACGAAGATGAGAAAGAAGGATACGGTGCTTTTGGATTTTGACGGCACCATAATGGACACTAACAGGGTGATAATAAATTCCTGGCAGCATACCTTCATGCACTATACCGGAGAGAAGAGGAGCGAGGAAGAAATAATCGCCACATTCGGAGAACCGCTGGAAAAGACCCTGAAAAAGGTCCTTCCGGACGTGCCTGTCGGAGAGAGCATAGAAGTTTACAGGAGCTATCACAGAGACAATTTCGGCGAGATGATAAAGCTGTTCCCCGGCGTGAAGGACATGCTGGAAGAGCTGAAAAAAAGAGGATACAAAACGGGGCTGGTGACTTCCAGGCTCGCTTTCACTACCCGCCAGGGAGTGGAAAAATACGGTATAGGACCGTACATAGATGCCATGGTCACGGCTGACGATACGGAAAAGCACAAACCCGACCCGGAACCTATCATGATGATGCTGGAGAAACTGGGCTCCGCAGCTTCCCGGAGCGTAATGGTGGGAGACACCATGTTCGACATGGAGTGTGCGAAAAATGCAGGAGTGACTTCAGTGCTGGTGGGATGGGCCCTGGCGCCGACAAAAGAGGAACTCGAAGGGCCGGCGGGCCCTGACCACATAATAGGGGAAGCCGGGGAATTGATCAGTCTGCTGGAGACTTACAGATAGGAACGGCGGCGGACATATCCCACGAAAGACGGTACAGGCGGGAAATATGATAAAGATATACTACGGCAGAGATAATCTGGACAAAGCCGGATTCATATTCAGTCAGATCGCCGAAAGAGGGAACAAGGCGCTGCTTTTGGTGCCGGATCAGTTCACCCTGCAGGCCGAGAGGGAAGCCTTCCGATATATGAAGGCGGAGAGTTTCCTGGATTTTCAGGTCATGAGTTTTTCCGGACTGGGAAGCGCGGTGCTCCAAAAGTGCGGAGGAGCCTCAGTGTCCATGATAGACAAAAGAGGCAGGCAGATGCTCCTGACTGCCATAATGAAGGAATTGGGAGAAAAGTCCCGGGAGTTGGAGCTGTACGGAGTATATGCCGATACTCCCGATTTCATAACCATGGTCAACGACCTCATCGCCGAATTCAAGCAGCATAACGTGACACCGGAAGGACTCAGGGAGATACTCGAGAAGGAAGAGGGCAGGGACACAGAAGAGATCGGAAAGACCTTCATAAGGAAAAAGCTTTGGGATATGTACAAGATATTCCGCACATATGATGAGATGATCTGTGACAAGTACGTGGATTCGGAAGACAGGATAGATCTCATAGAGGAAAGGATATCCCGGTGGAAAGAGCTGGGTGAAACAGATGTGTGGATATACGGTTTCGATTACTTCACGCCTAAGAACCTGAGACTCATAAGATCCATATCGAATCAGGCTCCGTCCCTCAACATGGTGCTTACAGGAGACAGGGAAGCCTTTGAGGGGACCGGCAGCACGGCCTACGGCCGGAGTACATCATCCCTTTTTCCCGTCACAGCATGGATGGCGGCCAAGCTTAAAGATCTGGGCGAGGAAGTCTCATGGGAAGAGATAAGCAAAAGATATATGCGGCAAAGGAGCCGGAGCCTCGAGCATCTGGAAAGGTGTATGCCTGAAATGAGAGTGGAGACATGTGACGAGGCAGAGGGAGTGACACTGGTGAAGGGCGAGGACCTTTATCAGGAAGCCGAAATGGCGGCCCTTAAAGTCATGGAACTGATCAGGGACGAGGGGATGCGTCTGCGGGACATACTTCTCATATGTAATGATATGGATCTTCGGGGCGAGATATACAAAAGAGTGTTCGCCCATTACGGCATAGATCTTTTCCTCGATAAAAAAAGAGGAGTCCTCCACGATCCGGTGGTGCGGTATATATGGGCCCTCATGGACATGGTCACAGGATACAGGACCGAAGATATGATCAAGCTTGTAAAGACAGGATTTACCGACATAAGCAGAGAAGAGGGGGAGATCCTGGAAAATTACAGTGAGAAATACAGGATAGACGGAAGGAAATGGAAACAGCCCTTTGAGAAAGGAGCTTCTGAGGACAGAGAGGGTCTGGAAAGGGCAGAGGAGATAAGAGAGCGGCTGATGACGCCTCTCATAGGATTCGCAGAGGATTTCAAAAAAGACAAGACCACAGAAGGCAGGGCAAGGGCCCTCTACCGCTTTTTGGCAGATGAGGCAAGGCTTCCGGAAAAAATAGAGGAGCTCATGGATATACAGGAGGAGAGAGGACTTGGAGACAGGGCTCAGGAAAGCGCCCAGATGTGGAATATGACCCTTGGGATGCTGGAGCAGATGGTTGAGATACTCCCCGGAAAGAGGATGTCGGCAAATATGTTTTCCGACCTGTTGAAATCCGGATTCGAAGGGGAGGAAGTGGGAGTGATCCCTCCTACTGAAGACGGGCTCATGATGGGCACCATGCAGAGGACCAGGGCGGCGTCTCCCAGGGTCCTTATGATACTGGGAGCCAACGAAGGGATACTGCCGGCCGCACCGGGCGGCGGCAAAAGCATACTCACTGAAGACGAGAAAGAATTCCTGGCGGAACGGCAGCTGGACATATGCAAGCCGGGAAGTATAAAGTCTATGGAGGAGGACCTGGCTATTTACCGTACCATGGCCGGAGCTAAGGACGAGGTGTGGATATCCTGCAGCGCGGCCGATGAGAAGGGAGAGAAAATACTGCCCTCATCGCTGTTTCACAAGGTGAGTCAGATGTACCCCTGCGGGGAGGTGATCACCAAAAACCGTCTTGATGCCGATGCCATGAACAAAGTGGCGGGAAAGACTGCCACCCTCGTGCATCTCACGGGATATATGAAGGAAAACAGCCCTGGGAGCAGACAGACAGGGACGGCAGAAGGTCGTGACAGACAGCATGCACGGGATATATGGAACGGAGTATACAAATGGTACAGGGAAAATGAGCCGGAACTCTTAGATCATGTGGAAACAGGACGAAAGTACACAGGAGGAGTGGAGAAGATAGATCCGAAAAGCGTGGAGAGCCTTTACTCAGAAAGAAAAACAGAGGAAGGAAGGCCCCTATATGAATTTTCCGCCACTGATATGGAAGAGTACGCCAAATGTCCCTTCAGGTTTTTCATATCCAGAGGGCTGGCGCCCCATGAGTTCCGGGAGTATGAAGTGGATGACAGGGATCTTGGGATAATAAGTCATATCTGTATGGAAAAGGTGACGAAGCAGTTGAACTCCGACGGGAAGGCGCCGTCTGATCCGGGCTCCCTGTGGAACACTGTCAGCGATGAAGAACTTATGGATATGGTGGAGAAGGCAGTGGACGAGGGGACTTCACGTCACAGAGAGGGGATAATGGCTTCTGACCGTGAAGAGGACCGTGAAAATCTGTTTCGAGCGGAAAGACTTAAGGATGTTTGCAGGTTGTCGACTAAAATAATGGTAGACCACGTGCGAAAAGGGAAGATAAGATCCATCGAGACAGAAAAGAGTTTCGGTATAGGCAGACCGGGAGCCCCTTTGAGGGTGAAGGACGATGTGATGCTGGAAGGCCGTATAGACAGGGTGGATACTTTGGAGAACGGCAGCGTGAAGATAATAGATTACAAGACCGGGGATGCGGAGCTGAAAGACGAAGAGGTGAGGATGGGACTGAAGCTTCAGCTTCCCCTTTATCTCAAGGCGGCAGGCATGAACAGCGAGGAAAATGACCCTATAGGAGCTTTTTATTTCAAGGTGCATGAACCGCGGGTACAGGGAAACGAAAATGTAAAGGAAGAGATAGCGAAGCAGTTCAAGATGGACGGTCTCCTGCTGGGGGACAGAGAAGTCACATCTATGATAGATAAGGAGATACTGGCAGGGGATTCTTCCGATGTTGCAAAGATAGCCCTGACCAAGGCGGGAGATTTCAACAAGAGGAACAGCAAAGTAAAGACGAGGGAAGACTTCGAGGAGTCCATTGATACAGCCCTCGCAGCGGCGGAAAAGATATGTGAAGACATAATGGAAGGGAATGCCGGTATCTATCCGGCCAAGACAGGCGAGGTCTCCCAATGCCGCTACTGCAGTTATAAAAGGATATGTAAATTCGAAAGGATATTCAGAGAGTGCGATTACAGGACAAAACCGAACCTGTGAAAACAGGAGGATGTATGAAAGAGGCAGGTTCCGGTAAGGGAAACAAAAAAATCGTGATATCTTTGATCCTGACCATAGTTCTCATGGCAGGAGCCGTTTTAGGTGTGGGCGCCGTGTCCGGACGGTCATTCGATCCCCAGCCTGTGGAGCTCGTTGCCGAGAGCAACATATTCGGCGAGATAGAACTCTCCGGAGGCGACATCATAGGACCTGAAACTATGCCCGTAGTAAGGATAGAAGAGGATGGACAGGGTAGCTTCGTGTCCATGGACGAAGTGGACGGAGACGTGAAAGAGGACACCGGGTATGAGTACAAGATATATGACGTGGCCGCCTACGGTCAGACCGAGGTAACAGCACAGAAGGCGACACCGAAAATAAAGACGAAGGCAAACGCCAATACGGTATCCATAAAGACAGAGAAAAAAGAGGGAGTGGACGGCTACCTGATAAAAGAAAACGGGAAACTGAAGGAAGAGCTGGAACCCGGACAGACGTTCAGGACAAAGCTCAGCAAGGGTGAAGAGAAACAGTACACCGTAGTGGCTTACCAGGTCACCGAAAATGAAGACGGTGAGGAAAAAAGGACCTTTTCAAAAGCCAGGAAAACGAGGACATTCGTGGCCGGCTACGATCCCGGACCGGCTGTGGAGTATGCGGAAAAGTATGCTCTGGAGTATAATGAAGAAGAATTCGGCAACTACAATCCCATGGGCGGCGACTGCGCCAATTTTGTCTCCCAGTGCATAATGGCAGGCGGCTATGAAGAGGACGGGACATGGTACAAGCACAGCCTGGCCTGGCTCAATGTGGAGGCCATGTACGAGTATTTCAAGGACAAAAAGGTCATGATAGAGGACCCCTCATATGAGGATTTCGAAAAGGGAGATCTTATCATATCCAACGACTATGAGGAATTGGGCCATGTAGTCATATGTACCGGGACAGGTGAAGACGGCGTGCCGGTGTTCTGCGGTCACAATAACGATCACCTGAACGATCCCGTAAGCATATACAGCGACACGATCCTGATAAAGATGTGCGAGGATATATGATCGTCCCGTCACATCCACAGATACGATGAACATCCGCCTCCTGCACGGCAGGAGGTTTTTTGTGCGGCCGTGGGTCATATCCCTTTCCGCAACAGTTGACAAACCCTTTTTTTTATGATAACATCATCGTGTTTGGGGAGCCTAACTGATTGAAAACCCTGATAAAACAGGGCTTTAAGGAACCCTCGGAAGGCAAAACGTGAAAGGTTATAGTGTCAATGTACGGAGACGGCGCGATATATGTGCAGGTCTTTCAGATAAAGGAAAAGATGATAGACATGAATTTGAATGATGCAGACATAGGTGTGACGTATACGGTGAAAGAGATAGTGACCGATGATGACGAGCTGGGTTCTTTCCTGTTCAGGCTGGGATGCTACAGCGGAGAGCCGGTCACGATCATTTCCAGGAACAGAAAGGGCAATATGGTCCTGCTCATAAAAGACGGGAGATACAACGTGGACAGCAATATAGCTGAAGCCATACATATAGAAACAGAGGCATGAGTTCTCTTATTTTTGTGCCTATTAGATTAGGCTAAACTAACTTATTCATTCATGACAATTTCAATATCAGATATTTGAATTTGGCATTTTATAGCGATAGGAGGAATAATTATGAGAATTGCTTTTGCTGGAAATCCAAACAGCGGAAAGACAACGATGTATAATGCCCTCACCGGTGAAAACGAGAAGATCGGCAACTGGGCGGGCGTGACCATCGGGCGAAAGGAGTATCCGATAAAGACCGAATACGCCGGCAGCGGAGAAGAGGCCATAGCGGTAGACTTGCCGGGAGCGTATTCTATGTCACCGTTTACTCCGGAAGAAAGTATCACAAGCGGGTTCGTGAGAGATGAGAAACCTGACAGCATCATCAACATAGTCGATGCAACGAACCTGAACAGAAGTCTGTTCTTCACCACTCAGCTCCTTGAGTTGGGTATACCGGTCATAGTCGCTCTCAACAAAAGCGACCTCGCCGAGAAGCAAAAGATCACCATAGATGAAAAGCTTCTGTCGGAGAAGTTGGGATGTCCCGTCATAAAAACTGTTTCCACAGATAATGAGGGATTGATAGAAGTAGTCAAAGAAGCCGTAGCTTCTAAGGGCAAAGAGCAGAAGGCTCCCTATGTACAGGCTGATATCGATCTTCACGATAAGAGTCAGGTAGACGCTGAAGACAGGAAGAGATATGCTTTCGTCAACGAGATAGCCAAACAGGTAGAGAAGAGGGCTATCCTTGCCAAAGAGGAGACCAGAGAGGACAAAATAGATAAAGTCCTGGGAAACAAGGTAGCAGGGATAATCATATTCGCCGCTGTCATGTTCGTAGTGTTCTATGTTTCCCAGTCTTGGCTGGGACCCATCATTGCAGACTGGCTCGTTGCCTGGATCGAAGTTTTCCAGGGATGGGTAGCCACGCAGATGGAGTCGGCCTCGCCGCTGTTGCAGGCTATAATCGCAGACGGTATCGTCGGCGGCGTGGGAGCCGTAGTAGGATTTTTGCCCTTGGTCATGGTCATGTACTTCCTCATCGCCCTGCTTGAAGATTGCGGGTATATGGCGAGAGTCAGTGCGATCATGGACCCCATATTCAAGAGGGTAGGTCTTTCCGGAAAGTCCATAATCCCCATCATCATAAGTACCGGATGCGGCATACCGGGTATCATGGCTTCCAAGACTATAAGAGATGAGAGAGAAAGACGTGCTACTGCCATGCTCACCACATTCATACCCTGCGGTGCGAAGATACCCGTGATAGCCCTCTTTGCAGGAGCTTTCTTCTCAGGGTCAGCGTGGGTCAGTGCAGCTATGTATTTCGGAGGGATATTGCTCATATTCCTTGGCGCGCTGCTCATCAAATTCATTACAGGGTACAAATACAGGAAATCCTTCTTCATTATGGAGATGCCCAACTACAAACTGCCCAGCTTGAAGAGAGCTTGTTTCTCCATGCTTGAGAGAGCAAAGGCATATATCATAAAGGCCGCCACGATCATACTCGTGTGCAACTGTGTGGTACAGATAATGCAGACCTTCAACTGGCAGGGAGAGCTGGTTGCGGAAGGTATGGAAAACACTTCCATCCTGGCTTCTATAGCCACACCTATAGCCGTGCTGTTCATACCTCTCGGATTCGGAGTATGGCAGC
This sequence comes from uncultured Bacillota bacterium, assembly GCA_949284065.1. Taxonomy (GTDB): domain Bacteria; phylum Bacillota; class Clostridia; order Peptostreptococcales; family Anaerovoracaceae; genus CASDUO01. The sequence goes on along the minus strand of CASDUO010000030.1, from coordinate 2,534 downwards.
TTGCAGCGGCAGCAGTGACAGGATTCATAGCCAAGGAAAACGTTGTCGGTACTATCGCTGTAGTTTACAGCATAACCAACTTTATAGATACGGAAGAACTCGCACTGGTGGGAGGAGCCAACGAAGTTGCCATGACAATGGGACTTACCACGGTGACCGCGTTGTCCTACCTGGTGTTCAACCTCTACACACCGCCTTGCTTCGCCGCCATAGGTGCCATGAACTCAGAGCTCAAGAGCGCCAAATGGCTGTGGGGAGCAATAGGCCTGCAGTTCTGCACAGGTTACACCGTATCATATCTGGTATATCAGATAGGCACCATAGCGACTCAGGGAACGGTAGGGAATGGTTTCCTTCCCGGACTCATAGCTATAATCATCATGGTTTTAGTAGTAGCCAGTGTAGCCAGACATTCCAGAAGGCGTTTCGACAGAGAGTACGCTCTCCATGGTGGAAAAACGGGAGCTGCAGTGTGATGGCAGCAAGAGGAATGAAAGTCGTAACATACAGATAGGAGAAGAGAAATGTTGAATGTACTGTTGACGATACTGGTGCTCGCAATAATAGGAGGGGCAGTAGCATACATTGTAAGAGCCAAACGCAGAGGTCAAAAATGTATAGGATGTCCTGCAGGAGGCAGCGGAAGCTGCAGCTGTCACAGCGCTTTCAAAGAAGAGGCGTGCCATTGCGGCTGCGTACCGGATCAGGACGACAGTGCATGTGAAGGATCAAATAAATGACACTCTGTGCTGTCGTATGTGCTTGGACTTCAATGAAATCAGGGGTCGGTCCGCCGGTCCCTTTTCAAATGGAGCTTTCGTTTTCGGGAGGAGGCGGAGCCCACTTTCATTCGCCGGCCAAAAAATCAAAAAAAGTACATAAAAATGAAAATATGGCCTTGACAAATTAGTTAGGCAATGCTAACCTATTATTGGTAAGGGAAGCCTAACTAAATGCGGACCTTACCCGATGACCTGTCAAGGGTCACAGATAGGAAACAGGTTTTCTCTCCAGAACATTGGATGCCCCGTCTGCAAGATCTTTGCTCGATAGGGCGACGGAGCAAAGGGAAAAGCAGACAGGGCAGCCTCTTTGCAGGACAGGGAGACATATGGTATATGACTACGAAAACCGCATAAAACATCAGCGACCGCAGAATGACCATAGTGATGATGACATTTATTCCTTGCGGAGCAAAGCTTCCCATTATCGCATTTCGCAGGTGCATATTTCACGGAGCATGGTGGGTTGCTCCCGGCGCATACCTTAAAGGTATTGTTGCCGTCACCTCCTTCGGCACCAGGATGTCCGAAGGAGACCCACACCGTTCGTTATGGAACTGCCCGGACGTCACATGGCGGGACTTAGAAGTGTACCGGCCATGTGAAAGAAGAGCGGAGTCCGTCAGGAAGATTGGGACCGTGATCCTCCTTGCAACAATATTCATTTGGTTCACTTCAGGTTTCGGACGGAAAAAGGGGACTTCACCATGCTCGATGGGATGCAAGCTTGATGGACAGTTGAATATAGCCTCCAAGTGAATATGATACTTATTTACTTTTACAAAACAATACTACTTTACTCACAGGCGGTCCGACAGGGCCGCCTATGCGTAAAACAAAAAATCAGATGAAAAAAATAACGGCAACTGTTATAATGGATTAAATTCCGGTCGTAACTGAGGTCGTAATATCAAGGAGATGTTCATATGCGAGAATCAGGGGAAATGTATCTTGAGACCTTACTGGTCATGGGAAAGAGAAACGGGAATATCAGATCAATCGATTTGGCTAAGGAAATGGGATTTTCAAAGCCGACCATCAGTCAGCAGGTAAAAAAGTTCCGCAGCGAAGGATACATAGATGTGGACGGCGAAGGATATCTGACACTGACTGAAAAAGGGAAGGAGATCGCGGAAAAGATATATGAGAGACATAATGTCATATCGGAGATATTCCTTGCCCTGGGAGTAAGCGAGCAGACAGCCCGCGAGGACGCCTGCAGGATAGAGCATTATATAAGCGATGAAACATATAACAAAATGAAGGAACATTACCTTCAGAACGGATCGAAGAGAGGAGAATAGCAAAAATGATAAAAACGACCATGGAAATCGACGGAATGATGTGTGGCATGTGTGAGGCCCACGTAAATGACAAAATAAAAGCTGATTTCGATATCAAAAAGGTGAATTCATCTCATAGCAAGAACCAGACGGTCATAGTTTCTGAAAAGGAGCTGGACGCCGAGGGATTGAAAAAAGCTGTGGGAGAGGCGGGATACAAGGTCCTGTCTATAAAAAGCGAGGCCTATGAGGAAAAAGGATTTTTCGGAAAGTAAGAAAGAGGGCCCTCTCTTCGTCCCCGGTATCGAGGACGAAGGAGTGGCTTCTTTTTTTTCCACAAAATACAGCGCCTTTGACAGGGGCGTAAGATACAGTGATACACGGGTCACAGATGAGCTTGGGATAAGCCACGCCGTCGTAGTGAACGGGGAGCAGGTACACGAAGATCATATAGAGGTGATAAGGGAAA
>CASDUO010000029.1 GCA_949284065.1 uncultured Bacillota bacterium | reverse complement strand
GCAATACGGCATAAATGTCAAAAAAATCCGACTTTTTAAGCCTACCGGATATAAAAACACCGGATTAGAATAATGATACAAGGAATCATGTTGTTTTTACAGTGGGCGATCTGTCGGTTTTGTATTGACGGAAAGCCCGCAAGATCCATGTTTGGAGGTGTTTTTATGAACGATATCAACAAACAGCCTGAGCAGACCACCGAACTGAAACGGACTTTGACCTTGCCTTTGCTCATAATGTTCGGTCTCGCTTATCTGGCCCCGACAGTAGTGTTCAACTACTACGGTATATTCGAGACTGCCACGGGAGGGATGTACACCCTGTCTCTGATAATAACTGCATGCATAATGTGCTTCACGGCATACAGTTATACTCAGATGGTAAAAGTGTATCCTTCAGCAGGATCCGCATACACATATGTGCACAAGTCTGTGCAGCCCCATGTGGGATTCATGACAGGATGGGTCATGCTGGTCGACTACCTGCTGTTGCCCATGATCTGTTATCTGCTCATAGGCGTATATGTGAATTCATTTTTTCCGGCCATACCCGTGTGGCTGATAGTCATAGTCGTCGCTCTTTTAGGCATGGTGATCAATATCATAGGGATGAAGACAGCCAGCATAGTGGACACCATAATCATATCATTCCAGATAGCATTCACTTTGCTGTTCCTCATAGTCATAGCCAAATATGTGTCCGGCGGCGGCGGAGCAGGCACGTTTGCCGACGGCACTGCCCTGTACAACCCCGAAACATTTTCCATATCGGGTGTGTTGGGAGCATCTGCCATATTGTGCGCCTCATTCGTAGGATTCGATGCGGTGACGACCATGGCCGAAGAGGCGAAGAACCCGGAAAAAATAATGGGGAAAGCCATTATGGGCGTCATAATCGGTGCCGGCGTCATGTTTGCGATCACTGCATATTTCGCACACATAGCATGGCCCGACGCTTATGCCGGGATACAGGACCCGGCATTGGGGACCTACGGATTTTATGGAATGGGAATCCATGTCCCTTATCACGCAATAATCACCGGCACTCATGTAAAAATCTTCAAAACTGACCTTTACATGGGCGCGGCCCTCCAGGATCACCAATATTTCGATCACGCCTTTGTGGCAGTGAAGGTGATAGTTATGGATGTCCTGGGCTTTGTATGACACGGGACGATCGGATAATTTGAAATGTACAGGTTCCACATACATAGTCTTTCTCCGGGCAGTGTTTGTCAAAAACGGCGGATCTGCAGATCCGCCGTTTCATCAGTAAAAGGTCAATCTGTAAAATCATTATGATCTTGCAGATATCCGACATTAGAGAGCAGGGCTCTTGAACTTGACTGTCTTACATTTCACGAACTTGCCTGCGCCCTTTTCTCCTACGAAGTTCTTGCCGTCGAATACCAGCTTGCCATGGCTGTATGTAGCCACGGGATATCCCTTGAGCTTGGCCCCTTCCCAGATAGTATGGTCTGTATCGCCGTGCATCTTGGCATTGGTGATGGTGAAGCTCTTCTTGGGATCGTATATGACGATATCGGCATCCAGACCTATGCTGAGGGAACCTTTGCAGTAGTCGATACCAAAGAGCTTGGCCGGGTTCGTAGCGCAAAGTTCAACGACCTTATTGAAGCTGATCCTGCCTTTGTTGGCTTCGGAAAGCATGTAAGGATACATGTTCTCAATACCTGCGCATCCGTTGGGAATGGTTGTGAAGTTGCCCTTCGCACCTGTCTTTGTCTTGATACCCCAGTCCTTTTCTTTCTTTGTGAAAGGACAGTGGTCAGTTGCAACAGTAGTGATGTTCCCGTTCTTGATCCCTTCCCACAGAGCATCCTGTGAAGGCTTGCCCTTCATTGGAGGAGAGCAGACGAAGTCTCTTCCTCTGGGTCGTTTGTAAACTTCTTTTGTGAAGTACAGGTACTGAGGACAGGTCTCTGCGAATATAGGATAACCTTCGGCCCTTGCCTGGGTGACTGCTTCCATACCCTGCTTGTTTGCCAGATGTACGATATAGAGGGATGTACCTGCCATCTTGGCAAGGTTTATGGCTCTTACATCGGCTTCGCCTTCTACATCCTCATTCTTGGACATATAGTGCCACCATGCGTCGGTCTTCCCTTCACTGAGATATTTTTCCACCAGAACATTGTTCACTTCTCTGTTTTCGGCATGGACACCTACCAGGGCATTGAGTTCTTTTGCCTTTTGCAGGGTCTTGAAGAACTGTCCGTCATCTACGCCGAAATCATACACCATGAATACCTTGAAGGAAGTAACACCGAATTCGACTGCTCCCTCCATGGAGTTGAGCATCTTGTCGTTGGTCACGTCACCTACGCCTATGTGGAAAGAATAGTCTACAGCTGCATCAGGTTCTGCAAGAGCATTCCTTCTCTTGATGGCATCCAGCATCTTTTCTCCCTGTCCCTGGAGGACGAAGTCGAATACAGTCGTCGTACCTCCGCAGGCTGCAGATCTGGTACCGGCAAAATAGTCGTCTGTGGAAATGGTACCGCCGAAAGGCATAGCAAGATGGGTGTGACCGTCAATGGCGCCGGGAAGGACCAGTTTGCCCTTGGCGTCAACTACCTCGGTGTCCTTTTCGGGCTTCAGATTAGCTCCTATGGCTGAGATTTTTCCGTTTTTAACGGCAACGTCTGCTTTGAATGTTGTTTTTGCAGTGACGACTTTGCCGCCTTTGATCAATAAATCCATTTTTTTGAAACACCTCCCTTTGTGAGATATCACGGCATCCATACGGTATGACGTGAGTAGTCTAATGTTTTAAAAGGGCCTTTGAGGCTTTGCTCAAGGGCCCTTTTTATTAACTTTGCCATGTATTAGATTTTATCATCATCTATTATACATTATGACCTCTCTGTGAACGCTTCGTGTTCCTCGGCGGTCACGAAGGATTTTCCTGCCAGGCTGGTCTTCATCAGGAGTACGTAGATAACGAATCCGATGACGAAAGCCGTGATGTAGTTGGTACAATTCATGAAGGTCCAGAAGGATCCCTGTACTCCGAAGAAGGAGATGAGAGGGAATATGAACGCAGCTATCCATGCTATGAGGGCTGCCACGTTGAATCCTCCGTTGTACCAATATCTGCCGCCTTCACCCTGGAACAATCCTGCAACGTCGATCATCTTCTTCTTGCAAACGAAGTAGTCTGCAATGAATATGGATGCCAGAGGAGCAAGGATGGTACCGTAAGCGTTGAGCCATGTGAAGTATGAAGCTGAACCGGAACCGTAGATCCACCATGCCTGGAGGATGAAGAAGGCGATGAATACAGTGAGCAGTACGCCTTTCTTGTAGGATATCCTCCTGGGTGACAGGTTGGAGAATCCGTTTGCAGGAGCAACTACGTTGGCTGCTACGCAGGTCGTGATAGTAGCGGCGATAACACCTATACCTGTGATGAATACTATTATTTTGCTGTCTATGTTATAAAGTACGGATACTACGTCGTAGGGGTTGTAGTATCCTGCATCGCCTTCCACAAAGCCGTTGCTTGCATTGTAGAGCTTAGCAGACTGAGCATACAGAGCACCTACGAAAGCGCAGAAGAACATGGGTATGGGCATACCGATGAGCTGGCCCACGAACTGGTCTTTCTGGCTCCTTGCGTATCTGGAAAAGTCCGGGATACTGAGAGCCATGGTGGCCCAGAAAGCGATGTTACCCATGAGACCTACCATGTATGTTACCAGGAAATCAGAACCGGAAATGGTGCTTGACTGTCCCATTATCTCTCCGAAACTGAAACCTTCGTCACTGCCGATCTTCACGGACCATATGCACAGTCCGATCATGAGAACGATGAGGATGGGTCCGCCTATGTTCTGTACCCATTTGATCTGATCTATACCTTTGTAAGCTACCCAGCATACGAAGATCATGAATATAACATATCCCCAGAAAGTACCTGCAGAGTGTGTCTGCATGCCGCCCCAAGAAGGAAGATCGATGGTCCATGTGGGGTCGGAGAATCTGGGAGCAAAACACCCGATGATAGCAGCAACAGCTCCGCCGCCTACCCAGGCCTGTACTGCGGTCCATCCGCAGGCTGTGATGGCCCTGGATAATGAGGGTATCTGAGCACCCCTGTTACCAAAGGTAAGTCGTGCGAACCCGGGGAACGGGATACCGTATTTAGCACCTATGTGCGAGTTGAGCTGCATGGGTATAAGTACGATCAAGTTGCCCAGTGTTACGTTGAATACGGCGTGCCAGGGGGAGATACCCATATCTACCATACTGGTTGCCAAAGTCAACGAAGGTACACATATGGACATCCCTACCCACAACATGGTGATGTTGTAAGTCGTCCATGTCCTCTGGGAAACGGTCGTCGGAGCAAGGTCTTCGTTGTAGTATTTCGAAGAGGCAAGCTCAGCACGAGCCGCATCGGTCAATTCGAACAGCCCGTTCTTTTCTACTTGTGTGTAGTTTGACATTTAACCACCTCCGTGTCTAAAATGGTAAGTGAATAAGTTCAGTGAAGAACAAAAAACAAATAAAACGATTATGCTCATCACTGTTACATTATAACATAATTTCTAATACGCGTAACCCCTTTAATCAAAAAAAATAACGACTATTCTGAAAGTGGCGTAAAATATGCATACTGCATACAACAAGTTGCGAGGGTATGCCGCCCGAGGGATGGATGAGGATAGACACAGGACGGCGGGAAGACGGCTCATGGAGGAAAAAGGATATGTTATCGGATTATAAAATAAAGAAAATATTGGATCTGCTGGAAGATGAATATCCCATGGCCGATTGCGCCCTGGAACACCGCAACGTATATGAGCTACTGGTGGCAGTCACGCTCAGCGCACAGACTACAGATGTCTCTGTGAACCGGGTGAGCGGAGAGCTGTTCGAAAAATATCCGTCTCCGGAGGCCCTCGCCGGGGCCCGGCCGGAAGATGTGGAAAAGGTAATAAAACCCACCGGCATGTATAAGACGAAGGCTGCGAATATAATAAAGCAGGCACAGATGCTGGTAGACGATTTTGGCGGCAACGTGCCCGAGGACGACAGGCTTTTGCAAAAGCTGCCGGGAGTAGGAAGGAAGACGGCCAACGTGGTCATGTCCGTGGGCTTCGGCCACCAGAGGATAGCCGTCGATACCCATGTGTTCAGAGTGGCGGCCCGCATAGGGCTGGCGGAAAAAAAGAACGTTTTGGACACGGAAGAGACCCTTATGGAGATACTGCCGAAAAAAAGGTGGACGAGGACACATCATAGCCTCATATTCCACGGCAGGAACTGCTGCACCGCCCGGAACCCCGGATGTGAGAGATGCTGTATCAGAAGATACTGTGAAAAGAACGGAGTGTAGGGACTGAGACCCGACTTGTGAGAAGTGTATAGACCGTGCCTTGATCCATAAGGAACGTGGAAACAGGAACTTATCCTATTCAACGGCTCACGTACGAAAAAACTGCAGGCCACGCCTGCAGTTTCCATATACATATATTCTGTCCGTTTCACCGGCCGCAGCAATGTTTGTATTTTTTCCCCGAACCGCAGGGGCAGGGATCGTTTCTGCCTACCTTTTTCCCCTCTCTCTTGAAAGTCTTGCTCCTTTTATACTCCCTGGCTATCTCAGCCATCTTATCACTGCCCAGGACCTGTTCCCACTGGGGAAGTGTGTAGAGATAATCGGCGTCGGCCTTGAGCATATTGAAGAACAACTTTTCAAGGTATATATCCAGAGATATTTCCGAATCCTCTTTCAGGTCATCAAGAACGGGCGCTTCTTTCACGCTTTCCGATATGCCGTCGATGAATCCCATGAATATCACAGCATCGGTGTGATGGATACGGGCAAGCTCATCTATCTTTCCGGAAAAGTTCACGACCTCAAGATCGTTCCCTTCAATGGCTTTATCCAGTATAGCGGAATATATGGATTTTTCGGCGTCGCTGTAACGTTCCCAAAATTCGGCAAAGGACTCGTTGGTCTGCTTTTCCAGAGTGTCCTGCCATCGTTTGTAAAGACTCATTTTTCCTCTCCTGACAAACTACAACTTTTCATAGGCGGATATGTGGTCCGCACACATGGAAGGCCTGCCCGGCATCAGGGGGCAGGCTGTTTATACGAAACATATGTATCGATATGTATATCGCTGTCTATTTCGATATGCTCTTTGCGATCTCGAGCACATCGCCCATCACAGCGCTTCCCGTGGGAAGAGGGCCTGCGCCTTTTCCGTAAAACATGAGCTCGCCCACTGCATTGCCCACTACGAAAATGGCGTTGAATTCATCGCTGACAGAGGCCAGAGGATGGCTCAGGGGAAGCTCCATGGGCTTCACGCCGTAGTCGATGGTATCGCCGTCCCTCTTGGCATAGGCAACGAGTTTTATCTTGCAGCCTTTCACCCTGGCCGCTTCGATGTCGGCGGGAGTTATTTTGGTTATGCCCTCTGTGGGTATCTCCGTGGGAGGGACATATTTGTCAAAGGACAGCGCCATAAGTATGGAAAGCTTGTTGGCAACGTCTATACCCTCTACGTCGGCAGTGGGATCGGCCTCTGCGAACCCTTTTTCCTGTGCGGTCTTCAAGACACTGTCGTAGTCGAAACCGTGATCCGTCATCTGTGTGAGAACATAGTTGGTGGTGCCGTTGACTATACCCATGATCTCGGAAAAATCGTTGGCCCGCAGCACGGTGGTCAGCGGGTGGAGGATAGGTATGCCACCTCCCACGCTGGCTTCGAATTTGAACTGGACGCCGTTTTCCTCCGCAGTGCTCATGAGTTTATCGAAGCTTGCGGCGACTGCAGCCTTGTTGGCGGTGACCACATGCTTTCCGTTTTCCATAGCGGATATCATGAAAGAAGTGGCAGGTTCGATCCCGCCAAGGAGCTCGATGACTATGGATATCTCGGGATCCTTGAATATGTCATCGGGGTTCTGGGTGAACTTTTCCATGGGGACGTCGATACCGCGGTCCCTGTCCACATCTCTTTCAAGTATCCTGGTTATCTGAAGATCAAGGCCCGAATTCTTTTCGATGACCTTTCTGTTCATTTCAAGGGTTTTGTAAGAGCCTGTCCCGATATTGCCTAGGCCAAGCAGTCCGATGTTTATGGTTTTCAAAACATGCCTCCTCTCGATCATCTTCTATGTATATATGTCCAAATCAGTATACATGAAAACAGGGTGTTTGTGTGGTTTTTTTTGCGGCCGGGACGGAAGGGCGCCGCAAGGGGCGGCAGCAGGTACAGGTGAGGGGAGAAAAAAGTTTTCGTTGAAAAGTTTCAGCCGTTGGAGTATATAGGATATGACAGTAGGAAAAGGAGGCAGAAATGAGCCTGGACATAGTACTGGTTGAACCTGAGATACCGCCCAACACCGGAAACATAGCCAGATCCTGCGCCGTAACGGGATGCAGGCTCCATTTAGTGGAGCCTCTGGGATTTTCCATAGAGGAAAAGGCACTGCGCCGGGCAGGGCTGGATTACTGGCCCTATGTGGACCTGAAAGTACATGACAGCCTGGCGGCCTTCATGGAAAAGTATGAGGGGCGGCGGAAATTCTTCGTGAGCACGAAAGGCAAAAAGCGTTATACAGACGTAAGCTTCGAAAAGGGCGATATGCTGGTATTCGGAAAGGAGACTGCGGGACTGCCGCCGGACTTGCTGGAAGAGAACAGGGACATGACCTTGAAGATACCTATGGGAAAAGATACGGCCCTGCGTTCCCTCAATCTTGCCAACTCGGTGAACATAGTCATGTTCGAAGCCCTGAGACAGCTGGGATTCCCCGGACTTGAGTAGACAGCCCCGGGGAAAGGCAGGCAGCGCAGCCGCACAGGCTCCCTGCAGACCAAAGCCCCGGCAGGGGCATGACCGGGCGTAGCAGGCGTTTTTCTGAAGCCGCACAAGGCTCTGCAGACCAAAGATCGTTAATAAGTAAACGAAGTCAAAGCGATTTTGCTATAGAAAAAGAGCACTTCAGTTGATATAATGATTGCAGGAGGGCGGTTCCAGTGAAATTAGGTTATGAACTTACCATAGAACAGACTCAAAAATTAGTTATGACGCCTGAGCTTATCCAGGCCATAAAAATTCTCCAGTTCAATACACAGGAACTGGATTTTTACGTTGAGGAACAGCTTTTATCCAACCCCACCCTGGAGTATGATGTGAGAGCCGACAAAAAAAGTGGAGAGGATATGGCCTCGAGGGAACCGGAAGACAAGAACGAGATGGCCGAGAGGGCCAAGGAGACCGAAAGAGATCCTCTCAGGGAATATATAAAGGAAAGAGGCTACGACGACATCAGTTACCGTCAGCATGAATATGACAGTGACAAGGACAGGGTGGACTCCCTGGAGAGATATGCCACCACAGAGGTGACCCTTCCCGAACATCTGATGTTCCAGCTGCAGTTCGTTTCTAACAACAGGGCATGTAGGCGCATAGGCAGATACATAATAGAATCCCTGGATGAGAACGGATATATGACGTCTACGGTGGAAGAGATCGCCAAAGCCCTCAATACCAAAACAGAATACGTAGATAAAGTGAAAAACCTCATACAGACATTCGACCCGGCAGGAGTGTGCGCCGAAGACCTGGGAAGATGTCTCCTTATCCAGCTCGAGCAGAAAGGGCTCAAGACAGAGGCCTACGAAAAGCTCCTCACAGAGCATCTCAACGACCTTGCGAACAACCGCCTGGGAGTCATAGCCAAAGCCCTAGGGATAAGCCCGACCCAGGTCCAGGACATGCGGGATTTCATAAAGATACTGGAGCCCAGGCCGGGCAGGGAGTTCAGCGACAATGTGAGCCCCAGATACATAATCCCCGACCTTATAGCGAAAAAAGTGGGAGACGAATACGAGGTCATCATAAACGACGAAAGCGTGCCCAGGCTCCGTATAAGCTCCTATTACGAGAAAGTGCTTAGAGAATCCGGCGGCGACGAACAGGTGAGCAAATATCTCACGGAAAGGATAAACGCAGCCGCATGGGTCATAAAGAGCATAGAGCAGCGAAAACAGACCATAATGAACGTGGCAAAGAGCATCATCAAATTCCAGAGGGAGTTTTTTGACTACGGAGAAAAATATCTCAGGACCCTTACCCTGAAAGAGGTAGCCGACGATGTGGGCATACATGAGTCCACCGTGAGCAGGACCGTGAACGGGAAATACATGGAGTGTCCCAGAGGCATATTCGAACTCAAATACTTTTTCTCTGCCGGAGTGGAGGACGTTTCCGGCCACGGCATATCATCAAACAGCATCAAGACCTACATAAAGGAACTCATAGACAAGGAAGACGAAAAGTCGCCTCTGAGCGATCAGAAGATAGTAGACATACTGACCGGGAGAGGATTCAACATCTCGCGGAGGACCGTGGCGAAATACAGAGATGAGATGGGTATACTTTCCTCATCCAAGAGGAGGAGATACTGAAGCGGCAGGGACGAAGCGCCAGAGGGCACAGGAGCCCGGAAATGACGTGGAAGGACCGGGGAAAAGGAAAGGCAGCAGGGAAGGAACGGACGGATCAGAGGTGATACCGGCGGCCAAGTCTTAAAAAAGCGGGAAGTTCCGGAAAGGGCTTCGCGATTTATAAGAATATATAACATAATAGCGATAAAGACATATGTGCGGAGGTAACCATCATGACGGTAAAAGTTGGTATCAGCGGATTCGGCAGGATCAGCAGAGTTGTTATTCGTGCAGCCATGGATGATCCGGAAATCGAGATCAGCGGCATCAATGTGAGGAATGCGGATAAAGATTATATGGTGTATATGCTCAAGTACGACACCATATTCGGAAGATTCCCAAAGAGCCTTGACACCTATGAAGACGGTATCGTTATAGACGGGAAAAAGATACCCGTGTATAGTGAGGAAGATGCACTGAACATCCCGTGGAGCGAGTGCGGTGCAGAATACATAATGGAAGGGACCGGCGCCTATGTGAAAACGGAAAAGGCTTTGGACCACATCAAGTCCGGAGCGAAAAAAGTGGTCATAAGCGCGCCGGCAAAGGACGACGTGACCCCCACCTTCGTAATGGGAGTCAATCATGAGGAGTATAAAAAAGAGTATCAGGTAGTGTCCAACGCATCCTGTACCACCAACTGTCTCGCTCCTCTGGCGAAAGTCATCAACGACAACTGGGGGATCGAAGAAGGGCTCATGTCCACCATACATGCGGCGACGGCCAAACAGAAGGTGGTGGATGCCAGATCCATGAAAGACTGGAGGACCGGCAGGTGTTCCTTCGGCAACATAATCCCCACCACTACGGGAGCGGCAAAAGCGGTAGGCCTCGTCATCCCCGAGCTGAAAGGCAGGATGACGGGCATAGCGTACAGAGTCCCTACGGCAGACGTTTCTCTGGTGGACCTCAATGTGGTGCTGAAAAAGCCCGCCACCTACGAGGAGATATGTGCCAAGGTGAAAGAAGCTTCCGAGACCACCATGAAAGGCATACTGGAATATGTAGACGACGAAGTGGTTTCCAGCGACTTCATCGGCGATCCCTGCACATCCATATTCGATGCCAGAGAGGGGATAATGCTCAATGACAAATTCTTCAAATTCATTTCTTTCTACGATAACGAATACGGCTATTCCAGCAAGATACTTATGCTGATGAAGTATATGCACTCGGTGGACAACGCATAGTAAGACCATAAAGGACAGGGGAGGACCTGTCCTTTTGAGCTGCACATGGAGGCGGCGGAAACAGACCCCAGGGATATAGCATATTTGTGAAAGATACAGGAACTGTTGAAAGACCGGGAGGTAAAATGAAAAAGACTGTAAGAGATATAGATGTGGACGGGAAAAAAGTCCTCATGCGATGTGACTTCAATGTGCCCATGGAGGATGGGAAGATAACCGACGACGGAAGGATAGTGGCGGCCCTGCCCACCATAGAGTATCTGCTTGAAGGGAAGGCAGCCCTCATTCTCATGTCACATCTGGGACGTCCCAAGGGAGAGGCCAAAGAAGAGTTTTCCCTGGGCCCGGTAGCCCAAAGGTTGTCGGAGCTTTTAGGCAGGGAAGTCATATTCGCAGCGAGCCCCGTGGTCGTCGACAATCAAGTGAAGAAAAAGGCAGAGGAGCTCAAAGAGGGGCAGGTCATGCTCCTTGAAAACACCAGGTTCAGGAAGGAAGAAACGAAGAACGAGGAGCCCTTCACCGGCGAACTGGCATCTTTGGGAGAGATATTCGTGAACGACGCCTTCGGCACGGCCCACAGGGCCCATTGCTCCACAGCGGGCATCGCATCATACATGCCTGCCGTTTCCGGCTTCCTCATCGAAAAAGAAGTCGCATATCTGGAAGATGCAGTGAACGATCCTGCAAGACCTTTCCTGGCCGTCATGGGCGGTGCGAAGGTCGGTGACAAGATAAAGGTCATGGAGAACCTCATAAAGAAAGTCGACACCCTCATCATAGGGGGCGGCATGGCCTACACATTTTTCAAAGCAAGGGGAAAAGAGATAGGAAAGTCCATACTGGATGAGGAAAGCGTGGACATCGCGAAAGATATAATGGAAAAGGCCAGTGAAGCGGGAGTGGAGCTGCTGCTTCCTGTGGATTCCATATGCGCTTCGGAATTCGACAACGATGCGGAGAGGGCCACAGCTCCCTGGAATCATATGCCTTCCGATATGATGGGCATGGACATAGGACCCGATACGGTGAAGCTGTTCTGCGACAGGATAGGGAAGGCCGGGACCATAGTATGGAACGGACCTATGGGAGTGTTCGAGATGAGCAATTTCGCCGGGGGCACCAAAGCGGTGGCAGAGGCCATGGCAGAGAGCCGGGCGGTAACGATCATAGGCGGAGGGGATTCCGCCGCAGCTGTAAAGAGTTTTGGCCTGGAGGATAAGATGACCCACATATCCACCGGAGGAGGCGCTTCCCTGGAATATCTGGAAGGCAGGGTCCTGCCCGGTATAGATGTGCTGGAGGACAAGTAAGCCGGCATCGGGACATACCCCAACAGATACAAAACGGAAACAGGAATTTATCCAAAGGAGACGGGAATGAAATTACCTTTTATAGCGGGAAACTGGAAGATGAACATGAGCAGGACAGAGGCAGTTGCCTTTGCCCGCGAGTTCAGGAAACTGTATGAAGGCACAGATGTGCAGACGGCGATCTGTGCGCCTTTCGTACACCTTGAATCGCTGAAAGGCATATTCGACGGCACCGGCATAAAGGTAGGGGCGCAGAATGTGCACTTTGAAGATTCGGGAGCTTTCACGGGAGAGATATCTCCACTGATGCTGGAAGAACTGCAGATCGACTTTTGCATAGTGGGCCATTCCGAACGGAGAGAATATTTCGGAGAGACAGATGAGACAGTGAACAAAAAATTGAAAAGGCTGGAGAGTACGTCCATCACTCCCATACTCTGTGTAGGCGAAGACCTTGCCATGAGGAAGGCAGGGAATGAAAAAGATGTGGTTGGGGATCAGCTGGAAAAAGATCTGGCAGGTCTGGCCCCCGAGACGGTGGCAGACATGACCATAGCCTACGAGCCCATATGGGCCATAGGCACCGGAGAGACGGCCACCCCGGAACAGGCGCAGGACATGTGCGCATATATCAGAGAAAAGGTGAGCCGGCTGTACGACGATGAAGTTGCCTGCAGCCTGACCATACAGTATGGGGGCAGCGTGAAACCTTCCAACGCCACGGAGATAATGGCCATGGAGGATATAGACGGCGCCCTAGTCGGCGGAGCCAGCCTCAAGGCAAGAGACTTTATGGCCATAATAGATTTTTGATATGACCCGGAGGGAAGGACATGACTTACAGGGGTGCGGACAATATTTTGCCGGCAGGCAGGTGAAAAAGATCGGAACATGACCATGGAAAAGGAGGGAACCATGAAAAGGAACGAAGCTGTTTTTATAGAAGATGTAATAGGTAGAGAAGTCCTCGACTCGAGAGGGAACCCTACGGTAGAGGCCGAAGTGGTCTTGTCGGACGGGACGGTGGGGAGAGCCATGGTGCCTTCCGGCGCGTCGACGGGAGTCCATGAGGCCGTAGAGCTCAGGGACGGCGACAAAGACAGATACCTGGGGAAGGGCACTCTCAAGGCCGTTGATAATGTGAACGACATCATAGGGCCTCATGTGGCAGGTATGGATCCCTTCGATCAGGTGGGACTGGACAAAACCCTCATAGAACTGGACGGCAGCCCCAACAAGGGCAAGCTGGGAGCCAACGCCATACTCGCTGTCTCCATGGCCAATGCGAGGGCCTGCGCCGGCAGTCTGGGCATATCTCTCTTCAAATATCTGGGAGGAGTCAACGGCAAGACCCTGCCCACTCCCATGATGAACATACTCAACGGCGGATCCCACGCCGACAACACTGTGGACATACAGGAATTCATGATAATGCCAGTGGGAGCGCCTGACTTCAGAGAGGCCCTCAGGATGGGAGCCGAGGTCTTCCACAATCTGAAAAAGGTCCTCAAAGGAAAGGGCATGAACACGGCAGTAGGCGATGAAGGCGGATTCGCTCCCGACCTTTCCACCAACGAAGAAGCTATACAGGTCATCGTGGAAGCTATAGAAAAAGCGGGATACAGACCGGGAGAGGACATAAAGATAGCTCTGGACTGCGCCGCCAGCGAATTCTACGACGGAGAGAAAAAGATATACGACATGGAAGGGGAAGGAGTGAAGATGGACGCCAAAGAGATGGTGGCGTTCTATGAAAAGCTCTGCGACAAATACCCCATAATATCCATAGAGGACGGCTTTGCTGAGGACGACTGGGAAGGATGGGCCCTCATGACGGAAAAGCTGGGCGGCAGGATACAGCTCGTAGGCGACGACCTTTTCGTCACCAACACGGAGAGACTGGCAAGGGGCATAGAAGAGGGAGTAGCGAACTCCATACTGATAAAGGTGAACCAGATAGGCACCCTCACTGAGACCTTCGACGCCATCGAGATGGCTAAAAAGGCCGGGTACACGGCCGTGGTCTCCCACAGGAGCGGAGAGACCGAAGACACCACCATAGCCGATATAGTGGTGGGACTCAACGCAGGCCAGATAAAGACGGGCAGTCTCTCCAGGACTGACAGGATAGCCAAGTACAATCAGCTGTTGAGGATAGAGGAAGAGCTGGGGGACGCTGCCGTCTATGCAGGGAAAGATGCCTTCTACAATGTGAAGTGACAGGCGGACGTTCCCAAAATCGTATACATTATTCCCGTTCTCCCGGTAAAACGGAGGAACGGGAATTTTTGTAGAAGATTTTCAAAAGGGGGTTGAAATCCCATATCAAAAGTAAGCTGGACCCCTTAATTTAGACACAAACCCCATGGCAAAAATAATGTATAATTTATGTCAGGAGGTAGGAAAATGGGTCGAGGGAAATTAACATCTG
>CASDUO010000028.1 GCA_949284065.1 uncultured Bacillota bacterium | reverse complement strand
GTGGTGATACCATCGGCATTTTTGAGAGGAGGAAGTGTTTTCGTAGGCCGTCACCGCAATTTCCGCGGATCTGTCAATTCCCTCCTGTTCCTTCCCGATACTACACATGTGTGGGCAATATCTCATTTGTTCAAATTCAGCACGTGTTTTGACATGTACTGCAATCACACCTTCAGAAAATACAGGTATTTGCCACGTCCGTTGGCGGTGATCGCAGCGCTGGTATGCGGAGCGATAATACCGGCATTCCTCAAGTCAGCGGGATGTGTACCGGTCTACAGAGGCAGCGTCAGGATAAGAGAGACCGTCGCGATGTCGATGGAACTTTTAGAGGCAGGGCATCAGCTGGTCATATTCCCTGACGTGGATTACAAGAACGATTCGGAAAGGACAGGAGAGATATACGGAGGGTTTTTGAAACTGGAAAGATATTACAAGGAGAAAACAGGGAAGGATCTTGCCTTCGTGCCTCTGATCTTTTCCGGAGAGGAGAAATGTATTTTCGCAGGAGATCCTCTGAGACTCAAGGACGATATTTCGTTAAAAGAAAGGAGAGAAAAGATACAAATGGTGATATGATAGTTATCATAAGGAAGGGTCATTCGGTGACGTATTTGCAGCGGCAGTGAAAAAAAGCAGTCAGGACGGTGAGAAAATGAATATAAAGATATTGACAGTTGAAGATGATCCGAGCATAAGAGAAATAATAAAAGTATATCTTAAAGGAGAAGGATTTGAAGTGTTGGAGGCGACCAACGGGAAAGAGGCCCTCAGTATTATAGATGACAGCATTTCCCTTGTGATACTGGATATAATGATGCCGGAAATGGATGGCATGGAGGCCTGCCTTAGGATAAGGGAAAAATATCAGATGCCTGTGCTTTTTCTTACTGCCAAGACGGAGGATATGGATAAAGTTGGCGGACTTTCAATAGGAGGAGATGATTATATAACGAAGCCGTTCATCCCTATGGAGCTTGTAGCCAGGGTGAAAGCGAACCTGAGGAGATATACTGTGTATTCACCGGAGGACACAGATGAGACTAAAGGTAAAAGGATAATATCTCTTCGCGGGCTCGATATAGATATACCTGCTCATAAGGTCACCAAGAATGGAGAGGAGATACAGCTGACTCCCACCGAGTTCAGCATATTGGAACTTTTGGCATCACACAGAGGCAGGGTGTTCAGTCTGGAACAGATATATACAAACGTATGGAAGGAAGAATGCATAATGAATTCGGGAAACGCCGTTTCTGTGCATATCAAGAAACTGCGAGGTAAAATAGAAGATGACATTAAACATCCGGAATATATCAAGACGGTTTGGAGCGTTGGGTACCGTATTGACTAATAGAAAAGGACGCCTATACATATATGTTATAGTCAGCTTTCTGCTTGCGGGTATAATAAGCTTTGGCTTTTGGTACGGAGCTTCTTCGGGAGTGAAATATCTCCATCAGCAGCAATACAACAGGGAAGCTACCGTACAGAAACAGCAGTGTGACAGTGCTGCAAAGGAGATACAGAAAAAGATAGACGAAAACGCATATACGGCAGCACAGGTATCGGAAAGATTCGGCGACAGACATGAAAACGAGTACACACTGTTTACCGTGTCTTCCAAAGGGATCACTGAAGACGAGTCTAAGGAAGGATACGTGCGTTTCGATCAGTTCATCAGACACATGTATATATACCCGACAGAATTTGCAAACGGCAGCGGGTACATCGTCATGAACCCCACTCCTAACGAGGGTATGTTCGAAGCTGCGGAAATGGGAGTGAATGTGATCACGGCGCTGATGTTCGCTCTGATATCATTCCTGCTGTTGAGAAGGCGTATAAAATACATAGAGGAGATAAATGAGGGAATAAAGAAATTCAGCAGAGGGCAGTTGGATCATAACATACCCATAAAGGGAAAGGATGAACTTACCAATGTGGCTCTGTCCATGAATCAAATGTCCGACTCACTCGATGCGAAGATACGCAAGGAAAGACTTCAGGAAAAGAAACAGAGGAAACTCATAACAGATGTATCACACGATCTGAGGACTCCTCTCACGGCCATGATCGGATATCTAAGGATACTTTCGGACAACGGTGCGAAAGATGGCGAGGAAACGAAAAAGTATCTGTCTAAAGCCTGGGGGAAAAGCATGGAGATGCAGAGTCTGTTGGATGAGCTTTTCACCTATGCCAGACTGACGAATGGCGACGTAGATCATTCCATCAGTAAAATAAGGCTCGATACATTCGTGCGTCAGTATTTGGAACTGCAGGAAACAGATGTTACAGTGGAAGGCGACGACAAGATAGAGGTCATGGCAGACACTGTGTGGCTGCGACGCATAATGGACAATCTTTTTGACAATATCAGGAAACACGGGACCCCGGACGGACAGGTCAGGCTCACCTTGAGTCAAGATGACGGATATGCGTATCTGGCTCTGGCAAATGAAACGGAAGATGACTTGTCGGAAAAAGTCGATCTGCTGTTCGACAGGATGTATGTATCTGAGGAGTCGAGGACGGATCAATCATCAGGTCTGGGACTGGCTATAGTGGCAGAAGCCATGAAAGCCATGAATGGAACAGCTTATGCAGAATTCAGTGATGGCATGTTGAAAATAATACTGAAATTCCCGAAAGAGTAACGTGTCTCTGCAGCGGCATGCAAAAGCGGCCTTACAGCATGGGCCGGATCTGGAATAAGAGCTGCATACTGTTATGTAAAGGCTTTGGAAATATTTCCGGAGCCTTTTTCTTATCCTGATATTTTGCGTCTCGTTCCGTACAGATCACGCTGCGAACATATGTTTGTCGCCGCTTGCTTCATATGGTATAATGGCAGATGTGGTGGTAGGACAGACTGCCGCAGATGATGTGATGGAGAAATATATATGACCAGATTCAAGGTGCGTTCGGAATTCAAGATGATGGGGGACCAGCCCCAGGCGGTAGAAAGTATCTCCCGCGGTATACTCGAAGGGAAAAAACATCAGACCCTCATGGGAGTGACCGGATCGGGAAAGACCTTTACTATGGCTAATATAATCGAGAGGGTCCAAAAGCCCACTCTGGTGATTTCCCATAACAAGACTTTGGCGGCACAGCTCCACGGAGAGTTCAGAGAATTTTTCCCTGACAACGCAGTGGAGTATTTCGTAAGCTATTACGACTATTACCAGCCGGAGGCATATGTGCCTTCTACTGATACATATATAGAAAAAGATTCAGACATAAACGACGAGATCGAAAAGCTGCGTCACTCGGCGACGGCGGCTCTTTTCGAGCGGAGAGATGTCATAATAGTGGCGAGCGTTTCTTGTATATACGGCCTGGGTTCCCCCATAAACTATGAGACCCAGAGCCTTTCCATGAGACCCGGTATGGAGAAGTCGAGAGAAGATATCCTGCGCAGGCTGGTCGACATGCAGTACAGCCGCAACGATACGGATTTCCAGCGCGGAAATTTCAGAGTCAGAGGCGATGTGATAGATATCTATCCTGCAGGGGGAGAAAGTGCAGTGAAAGTGGAACTTTTCGGAGATGAGATAGAAAGCATAAGGGAAATAGATCCTTTGACAGGGGAAGTGTTAGGCATAAGGAATCACATATGGGTATTCCCCGCATCTCATTACGTAAGCTCTCCCGGAGAGCTGGCCCGTGCTGCCGAGGACATAGAGGAGGAAATGAAGGAGAGGATCGTTTGGTTCAAGGATAGGGGAAAGCTCCTTGAAGCCCAAAGGATAGAGCAAAGGACAAGATATGACATAGAGATGCTGAGGGAGATAGGCAGGTGCAAGGGCATAGAAAACTACTCCAGACATATAAACGGCTTGCCTCCGGGCAGCAGACCCTATACTCTCATAGATTATTTTCCGGAGGATTTTCTGATCATCATGGATGAATCCCATGCCATGCTCCCCCAACTGAGAGCCATGTACGCAGGGGACAGATCGAGAAAAGAGTCTCTTGTGGATTACGGGTTCAGGCTGCCTTCAGCACTGGACAACAGACCGTTGAAATTTGAGGAGTTCGAAGCATTGGCAGGGCAAACGGTATATGTCAGCGCTACTCCTGCGGATTATGAAAGGGAACATTCGGGAGGTATAAATGCGGAACAGATAATAAGGCCTACAGGGCTTCCTGATCCACTGATAGAGGTGGTTGAGACAGAAGGACAGATAGATCACCTTATAGGAGAGATCAACGGGACCGTGGAGAAGGACGAGCGCGTCCTCGTGACCACCTTGACGAAAAAAATGGCTGAGGCTCTTACGGATTATCTGCAGGATGCAGGGATCAAGGCAAGGTATCTCCATTCCGAAGTAGATACTCTGGAAAGGATGGAGATACTGAGGGATCTGCGAATGGGTGTATTCGACGTTATTGTGGGTATAAACCTCCTCAGAGAAGGACTGGACCTTCCCGAGGTGAGCCTGGTGGCCATACTTGATGCGGACAAGGAGGGTTTCCTCAGGACAGAGACTTCCCTGATACAGACCATAGGCAGGGCTGCGAGGAACACAGACGGAAGAGTGATCATGTATGCCGATTCCGTAAGCAGGGCCATGAGGTCGGCTATAGACGAGACGGAAAGAAGACGGGAAATACAGATAAGATACAATGAGGAAAACGGTATAACGCCGAAAAGCATAGAAAAATCCGTAAGAAGTGTGATAGAGGCAACAAAGCCGGCAGAGGACGAGACATCATATAAAGGCAAGGCCCCCAATGAGTTGACTAAAAAAGAATTGGCGGCATATGTGAAGAAACTTGAGAAGGAAATGAAGGATGCAGCCAAAGATCTGCAGTTTGAAAGGGCCGCGATGCTCAGGGATCAGGTTTTCCAATACAAGGCAAGGCTGTAGCAGCATCTTTTCAGAACCAGCAGTACGGATGGCAGAAGGTATGAGTCATGAGGCCGGAGGAGCGAAAGGAAATAAAAAAACGATATGAAAAATGAGATCTTTGTAAAGGGTGCAGCGGAAAACAATCTGGCGAACATAGATGTAAAGATACCGAGGGATAAGATGGTGGTAATAACCGGTCTTTCCGGGTCGGGGAAATCGTCACTCGCCTTCGACACTATCTATGCAGAAGGACAGCGAAGATATATAGAAAGTCTTTCAGCTTATGCACGACAATTCCTGGGGCAGATGAGCAAACCTAAAGTGGAATTCATAGAAGGGCTTTCCCCGGCGATTTCCATCGATCAGAAGACCACTAACAAGAACCCCAGATCCATAGTGGGTACTGTGACTGAAGTCTACGATTACCTGAGGCTTTTGTATGCCCGCATAGGAATACCTCATTGCCCCGTGTGCGGACGGGAGATCACGGGACAGACCGTAGATCAGGTGGTGGACAGCATAATGTCCTATCCCGAAGGAACGAAAGTCGTCATAATGGCCCCTGTGGTGCGGCAGCGCAAAGGGACACACGAGAAGCTCCTGGACAGGATCGGGCGGGAAGGGTTTGCCCGGGTCAGAGTGGATGGAGAGATATTACGCTTGGACGAGGATGAAATAAAGCTGGAGAAAACTTTCAAGCACAGCATAGAGATAGTTATAGACAGACTCAAAATAAACAGCTCTATCAGGTCCAGAGTTACGGAGGCCTGTGAACTGGCTCTGTCTCACGGAGAAGAGGGTCTTATAGAGGTGTTGATAAAAAGGGATGAGAATATTCCCGAAGCCCATCAGGAAGATGCCTTTGGCGGAGAGGGACTGGAGAGAGGAGAGGAGATCAGGATATTCTCCACAAGCTTTTCCTGCCCCGATCACGGAGTTTCCATAGAGGAACTGGAACCCAGGATGTTTTCTTTTAACAGCCCCTTTGGTGCATGTCCGGACTGTAACGGACTGGGTTTCAACGAGAGGATAGATCCGGAGCTCATAATCACAGACAGGGAAAAATCCATAGCAGGCGGATGTCTGAGCAAAATTTTTGCCTCTATGGAAATAACGGGATTTTACAGACAGATGATAGGTGCCTTAGCGGACTATCATGGTGTGGATCTGGATACACCGTATAAGGATCTGCCGAAAAAGTTCGTGAAAGAGCTTCTTTACGGGACTGGAAAAAGACATCTCAAATACTATTATGTGAGCAGGAACAACGGATCCGAATCATACAGGGATCATCCTTTTGAGGGAGTGATAAACAATCTGGAACGAAGGTACAGGGAGAGCAACTCCGATTTTATAAAGGAGAGGCTGCGCAGGTATATGAGGATAACTCCCTGTGAGACCTGCGGAGGACGCAGACTCAAGCCGGAGATACTGGCGGTTACCGTAGGCGGATCGAATATATATGAGTTCTGTGACATGAATATAGGACAGAGCATAGAATTTCTGGACCGTATGACTTTGTCGGGACAAGATGAGGTCATAGCGGAACAGATATTGAAAGAGATAAGAGCGAGGCTGACCTTCCTGATGGATGTGGGGCTGGATTATCTGACTTTGAACAGGACCTCGGCTACGCTAAGCGGAGGAGAGTCTCAAAGGATAAGGCTGGCCACACAGATAGGCAACGGACTGGTGGGGGTGCTATACATACTGGATGAACCCAGCATAGGACTCCATCAAAAGGATAACGGTAAACTCCTTGCATCTTTGAGGAATCTGGCAGATGCAGGCAACACGGTGCTCATAGTGGAGCATGACGAAGAGACAATGTATGCTGCAGATCATATAATAGATATAGGCCCCGGAGCCGGGATACATGGAGGCAAGCTCGTGGCCCAGGGTACAGTTGAAGACATAAAGGCGTGCAGCAAGTCTGTGACGGGCCAGTACCTTTCGGGTAAGAGAAAAATAGAAGTGCCTGACAGCCGGCGCAGCGGCAACGGGAAAAAGCTGACGATCAAAGGAGCGAGTGAAAACAATCTCAAAGACATAGATGTGGATATCCCGCTGGGCAAGCTGGTATGTGTAACGGGTGTGTCCGGCTCGGGCAAGAGCAGCCTTATAAATGAGATATTGTATAAATCGCTGGCTGTGAAGCTCAACGGTTCATCTGTGGTGCCCGGAAGACATAAAGGGATAACAGGTATCGAAAACATAGACAAGGTCATAGACATAGATCAGTCTCCCATAGGCAGGACTCCCAGATCCAATCCGGCAACGTACACAGGGGTGTTCTCCTATATAAGGGATCTGTTTGCGGAGCTTCCCGAGGCTAAGGTCAGGGGATACAAAAAGGGACGGTTCAGTTTCAATGTAAAAGGTGGTCGCTGTGAAGCATGTAACGGAGACGGTATAGTCAAGATAGAGATGCATTTTTTGCCGGATGTATATGTTCCCTGCGAGGTCTGCAAGGGAAAGCGATACAACAGAGAAACTTTGGAAGTCAAATACAGAGGCAAGAATATATTCGAAGTGCTCGATATGAACGTTTCGGAGGCTATGGAGTTTTTCTCCGAGATCCCTTCTGTGAAGAGACATTTGGAGACCTTGGATCAGGTGGGCCTCGGATATATAAAACTTGGACAGCCCTCACCGCAGCTGTCCGGAGGCGAGGCCCAAAGGGTGAAATTGGCGTCTGAGCTTTCCAAAAAAAGCACGGGCAGGACCCTTTATATACTGGATGAACCCACTACAGGACTCCATTTTGCCGACGTGGAAAAGCTCTTGAAAGTGCTGGACAGACTGGTGGATGGGGGAAATACAGTAGTCGTCATAGAACATAATCTGGATGTGATAAAGAGGGCGGATCATATAATCGATCTGGGACCTGATGGAGGCAGCAGAGGCGGGACCATAGTGGCTGAAGGCACTCCGGAAGAAGTTGCCCGTGTAAAAAAATCTTATACGGGACAATATCTCAAAAAAGTGCTAAAATGACAAGGCGTGGATGGCAGCACATAATATGTGCAGAAGTGTTAGAAACAGCAACAGGTGAAGTATGATATTCTCGAACGGGATATGGATGTACAGTTTTGCGGCGGTTTGGTAAAGGTCTTTTTTGTTGTGAAAAAATGTTTGATTTCGAAAAAGGACAAAAACGTAAGGCACGGACGAGAAAAGAGGACATTTATGAAAAATCAAAAAAGATTTGCCCAAACTGTTATGTTCGGATTGGTGTTGCTCTGGGGTTTGGACTATATAGCGGCGAAATTCGCACTTGAGGCCCTGGACACCATGACCATACTCATGTTCAAATACGGACTTGCGCTCATAATAACAGCTGTAAGGAAGATAGTAATAAAAAAAGAGAAGGGATTCATCAAAAAACGAGACATACTCACATTCATCGCATGTTCCATATTGGGAGAGATACTTTATTTCGCATGTGAGTATGAGGCGCTGGATCATATGCCGGTAGCCATGGTGACTGTGATGCTGACGCTGGTGCCCATATTCTCCATACTGCTGGAGAGGATACTGTACAAGAAAAAGGCATCGGGGAAAATGATCATAGGGATCATAGGCAGTATTGCAGGAGTGATCATCATAATAGGGATAGATTTGGACACTGTGCTGCAGGGACAGTTTATCGGGTATATATTGTGTCTGGGTGCGGTGTTGAGTTGGAACGCATACAACTTTGTGACGGACCATCTGGGAGAAAGGTATGAGCCTTTGACCCTGACTTTCAATCAGATGTTCTGTACTGTACTCCTCAGTGCGCCTTTGGGACTGGCTCGATTCCCCGGAGTGGAAGTCTTTGACGATATCCGGGTGTTGGGAGGGATCCTGTATCTGGGCACCATAAGTGCAGGTATAGGATTCAGCATATACGTATATTCGACCACGGTGTTGGGGCCTACTCCCATGGCCATATATTCGAACTTTTTGCCTGTAAGCGCGGCACTGTTCGGATGGATCATACTGGGAGAGTCTCTCACCGCAGTGCAGATATTGGGCGGGATACTGGTGATACTGTCTGGTTTGGCGGTAATAATCGAAAAAGGAAAAATGGAGGACGAATCAGGTGAAAAAGAACTTAAACCTCACCATGGTCACTGACTTTTATGAGATAACCATGGCCAACGGTTATTTCAAGGCAGGTATGGGAGATGATATAGCGTATTTCGATATGTTTTTCAGAAGGATACCTGACGGAGGCGGCATGGCTATCATGGCCGGACTGGAACAGGTGGTGGATTATCTCAACGATCTTCACTTCACGGATGATGATATAGAGTTCTTGAGAGAGAAAAAATGCTTCGATGAGAGCTTCCTGGAGTGTTTGAAAGATTTCAAATTCCAGTGTGATGTATGGGCTGTGCCCGAGGGAACGGTGATCTTCCCCGGTGAGCCCATAATAACCGTGAGAGGTCCCATGATCCAAGCTCAGTTCATAGAGACCATGGTATTGCTCCAGGTGAACCACCAGAGCCTTATAGCCACAAAAGCCAACAGGATAGTGAGAGCGGCAAAAGGCAGAGGAGTGATGGAATTCGGCACAAGGAGGGCCCACGGAGTGAGCGCAGCGGTCAATGGAGCCAGAGCAGCCTATATAGGCGGATGCGTGGGAACAGCCTGTACTGTATCTGACGAGCAATACGGAATAAACGCATTGGGGACTATGGCCCACAGCTGGGTGCAGATGCATTCATGTGAGTATGAGGCCTTCAGGAGATATGCGGAAATATATCCCCAAAACTGTGTGCTCCTCGTGGACACATATGATGTCCTACGTTCGGGAGTGCCTAACGCCATCAGAGTTTTCAAAGAACTGGATCCGCCCAGCAAGGGCATAAGGATAGACAGCGGAGACGTTTCATATCTGACGAAAAAGGCAAGAGAGATGTTGGATGAAGCGGGGTTTGAAGACTGCAAGATCGTAGTATCGAATTCCCTGGATGAAAATATAATAAAAGAGGTCATAGACGAAGGGGCGTGTATCGATTCATTCGGTGTGGGGGAAAGGCTCATTACGGCAGGATCAGAACCTGTCTTTGGAGGCGTGTACAAATTAGCGGCTCTGGAAAAGGACGGAGAGATAATCCCCAAGATAAAAATAAGCGAGAATGTGGGCAAGATCACGAACCCGGGATTCAAGACCCTTTACAGGCTCTTTGACAATGATACCGGCAGAGCCGTAGCCGATCTCATAACCCTTCACGATGAACCGGTGCCGGCAGGAGACGGGTTTGAAATATTCGATCCGGACGCTGTATGGAAAAGAAAACGCCTCAGGAACTTTACGGCTAAAAATCTCAGAGTGCAGCTGTTCGATAAAGGCAGGCAGGTATATGAACTGCCATCCATAGAAGAGATAAAGGCTCACTGTAAAGAGGAGATAGATTCCATGTGGGACGAGATGCTCAGATTTGAAAACCCACAGACCTATTATGTGGATCTTTCCCAAAAGCTTTATGATATGAAAGCCAGGCTCATAGAGGAAAACAGCCATGAATGACATATGACCATATGAGCAGACAGGGAGGTAAACGATGAGGGACCGCCTGAGGATATCGGATCTGTATGAGATCAGGAACGAAAAAAGAGAAAAGGAAAAGCTCATAAGATTATATATGGGAGCTTTTGGAGATTATCCGAAATTGAAAGGACTGTTCAAAGAGGAAAGGGCTTTTGACGCTGCGTTAGAGGCCCTTTTGCGGTTCTATGTGAATTATGATCTGACTTATGGAAAGGCATTCTCCCTTGATGAGAACATGGACGAAGCGGTTTGTATCATGGAGTTCGAGGCTGTGCAGGGTTATTCGGATAGGCGGTGTAAAGACGCAGGCTGCTTCAGTGAAGAGTATCTCAGCGCCATGTCGCGGCTTACAGATGAAGAGCAGAGACAGTGGAAGGAAACCATGGAGGAGATAGACAGACAGGAGAAAAGACTTACATTTCCTGAACCCTATTTCTATGTGGACTTCGTGGCCGTGAAAAAGGGGCTACAGGGGGAGGGACACGGCAGTGCCCTCATGAAAAAACTGACGGACAACAGCGATAGGGAAAACATGCCTATCATGCTTTTCACGAATACTGAGGATGATATAAGATTTTATGAAAAGCTTGGTTTTCGTAAGGTGGCGGTCACCCGGTCTGAAAAATACAGATTCGAGAATACATATATGTTCTATATGCCCCGTCCTATCAGGAAGTAGGGATACTTATCGGTATGAGATGACAGAAGCCGCAGTCCGGCCTATATGAGATCTCCGGAGTACGGCTTCTGCAAGTTCCATTACATATGATGCTCAACAGGGCCTACAGCGTCCCTGATGCGTTGAGTACATTTTTGATCTTATGACGGACCATTTCTCTT
Source organism: uncultured Bacillota bacterium (assembly GCA_949284065.1). Classification (GTDB taxonomy): domain Bacteria; phylum Bacillota; class Clostridia; order Peptostreptococcales; family Anaerovoracaceae; genus CASDUO01. The sequence goes on along the minus strand of CASDUO010000028.1, from coordinate 19,184 downwards.
ATGGCGTCTCTGGCAGGTCCCAGATATTTCCTGGGGTCGAAAACAGCCGGCTCCTCTACCATGAACTGTCTGATTTTGGCGGTCATAGCCAGGCGCAGGTCAGTGTCTATATTGACCTTGCAGACGCCGTGTTTCACCGCCTCAAGAATCATATCTTCGGGAACGCCCTGGGCGCCGGGGATCTCTCCGCCGTATTTGTTGCAAAGATCCACGAATTCGGGGAGCACTGTAGATGCTCCGTGGAGCACCAGGGGAGTGCCCGGGATCAATGAATGTATTTTTTTGAGCCTTTCAAAATCCAGATAAGGGGTCCCCTTGAACTTGTAAGCACCGTGGCTGGTGCCGATGGCGACGGCAAGGGAATCGACTCCTGTCCTTTCTACAAATTCAGCAGCCTCCTCCGGTACAGTGAAGGTAGCATCTCTGGCAGAAACGTTAACTGCGTCCTCTATCCCGGCAAGCTTCCCGAGTTCGGCCTCGACTACAACGCCTTTATCATGAGCATACTCGACTACCTCTTTTGTGATTTTTATATTTTCCTCAAAGGGATGTTTTGAACCGTCTATCATAACAGATGTGAAGCCGTCATCTATACACTTTTTGCATATGTCGAAATCTTCACCGTGGTCAAGGTGCAGACATACATCGATGCCCGTATCTTCTATTGCGGCTTCCACAAGTTTCGTGAGATATATCGACTTTGCATATTTACGCGCTCCGGCGCTGACCTGAAGGATCAAAGGGGCCTTTTCCATCTCAGCCGCCTCAACTATCCCTTGTATTATTTCCATATTGTTCACATTAAAGGCTCCTATGGCATAGTCTTTGTCCATAGCCTTAGCGAACATTTCCTTAGATGTTATCAGTGCCATTTTTACCTCCTTAGATTTCATACAAGTTCCGATACGATACCGACCACAACGAAAGAGAGGCTATGATCCGGTGTAGTCGATTATAGCGCCGACCCTCCAGTATATGACACCGGCAGCGATCAGCAAGATAATTACAGCTATTATGATATCGTTTTTGTTATAGAAAAAATCTTTGATCTTGTTCATGGATATCTTACCTCCATATCCATACTATACCATAAACCGTCTCATAAAACTACCGGGCGGATCTTGACATGGGAAGGGATCTGTTGCGAGATATGTGTGTGACAGAAGAAAATCCAAGCATAAAGATATCAAAAGATGCAGAAATGTCAAGAAAAGGTGAAAAAGATGTAAACAAAAGTGAAAAACAAGTCTATATATAAGTTTTTTTAAGAATATCGATGTATAATGCGTCGTTACCAAATGTGATACAGGGGTCTGCTTCGCCGCAGATGAGGAGATGACCGATCGGAGACGACTTAAAATGGACCAGCAAAACAGAAAATCAAGCCGGACTGAGATCAGACGAAGGAAAAAACAGGTTGAGATGAGGCGAAAGAAGCAGAGACGCAGAGTGGCGTTCCGTCTGACCATATTCTTTTTGATAGTGGGGATCCTCATTACAGGTGCTGTGAGTCTGGCCTGGAACCTCATAGATGGACGGGATGCTGCTTCTGATCAAAAAAGTAATAGTTTCCAGATAAAGGAAAGGACGGGATATTACTTTCACCCCTATTATTTCGAAGAGGAAAACAGCATCGACGGATTTTTCCTGGGATCCAGTACCAGCTACAGATTATGGGTGGGACCCACTGCATTCCACGAGACCGGCATAGCGGTTTACGGATGGACAGCCAAAGGCCTGCATCCGTTGCTGTTCAAGTACATGATAGAGGACATATTGGAGAGTCAGGACCCGAAGGTCATAGTTATCAATCTGGGTAATTTCCCCAGATTTGAAGATAGTTATGCAGAGGAAAATATAACGAGGGTGACCGATCATATGAAAGACGGTCCGATAAGAGATGAGGCTATAGAATCGACTGTAAACATGTTCAAGGAGAACGGTCTGGATAATATGATAACCGATCTGGACTGGTATGATAATCCGACAGACGAAGAAGTAGTGGGGTATGAACGAATAAGAGGGAAAGAAGACCGGGAGTATGTGGATAGGAATTCGAAGTATAAGGGATTCATGGTCAGCATAGAAAGCACTCAAAGAGACACATATGGTGAAGTACAGCCTTTGGTGGATTATACCAGTGAGATAAATGATGTGTCGGAAGAGATACTGTATGATTTGCTGGATTATTGTAAGACAATAGATCCTGAAGTGATATTCGTAGTACCGCCTGCTAACCTGGAGGCTGATGCACAGGCAAGGCTCAACATGACTGCCCAGATAGTGGAAGAGAACGGATTTGAGGTATTCAACACCAATACAGAAGACTTTAGAGAAGAAATAGGCCTTGATCCTTTGGAGGATTTTTACGACCCAAGACATGTGAACGCTTATGGAGGCATAAAATTCACAAAATACTTTGCCGAGTATCTGCAGGAAAAATATGACTTGGAAGACCATAGGGACGATGAAAGCTACAATGATTGGGAAAGGGCGTATGATGAGATGATGGCAGAGCTGGGTATTTAAGCTATGTATGTGCGTGACAGATATGTGTGCATCTTTATGACCAGCAAATGGGATCCGGGCCGGGCGACGGCCCGGATCTTTACAGAGGAGCAGAGTACAAACATTCAAAAAAACTGTATTATACCGTCTTTTTCATGTATAATCGAATAATGGTGGAGATAAGGATTGAAAAAAACGATGCCGGGAAAAGGCTGGATAGGTTTTTGAGAAAATACTATCCCAGAGATAAGGATTGAAAAAAACGATGCCGGGAAAAGGCTGGATAGGTTTTTGAGAAAATACTATCCCAACGCTTCCCTCAGCCATATATACAAGATGATCCGTAAAGATGTGAAAATCAACGGCGTGCGCGGCAGAGAAGACAGCATATTGTCTGAAGGGGATGAGCTCAGGATATATATAGATGAGAGCGAGAGCCGACGGCTTGCGGAAAAAACGAAACGCATAACAGCGAAAAAGCGATTCGCGGTGGCATATGAGGATGAGGATTGCCTTATAGTCGAGAAGCCTTTTGGACTGCTGACCCATGGTGACGGCAAGGAAAAAAAGAATACCTTGGCGAATCAGGTGCTCGGGTACCTGATAGAGAAGGGCGATTATGTTCCTGACAGGGAGAACACGTTCGTACCGGCACCGGCGAACAGGCTGGATAGGAACACGACAGGCCTGGTGATCTTCGGCAAGACATCATCGGCATTGAAAGAGTTCAACAGCCTCCTCAAGGAGCGGGACGGAGTGGAAAAATACTATATGACCATTTTACACGGCAGGCTGGACTCCGACATGGAACTTGTGAATATGGTATTGAAGGATGATGGAAAAAACATGGTCACCGTTTATGAGGAAGACAGTGAAGAGGGATCTGGCGGAAAGTTGGCAAAAATGCTGGTACGGCCTTTGTCCTGGGGCGAGCATGAAGGCGAACAGTACACTTTAGCCGAGATAAGGCTGTTTACGGGAAGGACACATCAAATAAGGGCGCAGATGGCCAATGCGGGACACCCTCTTGTAGGAGACAGAAAGTATGGAAACGACAAATCGAATGCTCGTTCAGAAAAAGAGTGGGGTCTTTCTACCCAACTGTTACACGGATATAAGTTGAGATTCACTAAGGGCATCATGGAAGGAAAAGTCATAACAGCCTCGATGCCCAAAAGATTCAAAGCCGTAAGCAAAGAGATTTTTAAGGGGAATTTGATCGATGGCAAATTTTGAACAACGAAGACAAAGCTGGAAACAGAGGAACAGGATATATATATATGCGGCGGTGATAGCCCTGGTCATGACCATGTTCGTAGCACCGGAAGTAATGGAAGGGGATTCCATGGAGCCCGTTATATCCGATGGTGATGTGACGGTGCTCAGTAAGGAAAGCTACTCCGCTAAAAGAGGCAGGCCGGATCTCGGAGATGTCGTCGTGCTCGAGAAACCTTATTCCCAGCAGTTTGCTGAGGATAATCTTATTTTGAGAGTCGTCGGGATACCGGGAGATGAGATATCCATCGACCGAGGTAAGCTCTACAGGAACGGGAAAGAATACGAGGGACCGGGTTCCGATGGCCATATGGGTCAGGATATGGATCCCGTGAGCGTAGACAAAGATTCGGTGTTCCTTCTTTGTGACAATAGAGAAGAAGAGGACAGCATCGACAGCAGGAATGAAAAAATGGGTCTCGTGCCTATGAAGGAGATCAGGGGAAAGGTCCGTATCATAGTATGGCCTTTTGACAGACTGGGAGGCATCGATAAATGATAACTGAAAAGGAAAATCAAACGTCGGAAGAGCCCAAGGAAAAAGATAAAAAGTCGGGCTGGAAACTGCTTGTGAAGGATATCATAATAGCGGTATGTCTCGCCTTGCTCATATCTGTGTTCATAAGGCCTACGATAGTCAAGCAAACATCCATGGAAGATACGGTGATGCCCTCAGATTACCTCATTACTGCAAGACAGGCATATCTGTTCAGCGAGCCGGAACGTGGAGATATAATAATTTTCCAGTCGGATATGGACGCCGCTGATGGTGAGAGCAAGAATCTCATCAAACGTGTCATAGGCCTTCCGGGCGAGACCGTGACCATACGTGACGGATCTGTATATATAAACGGAGAGGCTATTGAAGAACCCTATGTAAAAGGGGGATACACCACGGGAAGTGTGGAAGGTCTAAAGATAGATGATGGAGAGTATTTTGTAATGGGAGACAATCGTGAAGTAAGTCTGGACAGCAGAGATTTCGGTCCTATTTCGGAAGACTCCATCAAGGGGAAAGCCGTGTTACGATTGTATCCGTTTGATGAGATAAGGACGTTCAAGGGTGTAGACTATGAGTAAAGCCGGTTCGGGTAAAGGCGGATGGATACGGGATATAATAATAGCAGCAGTACTTGTGGCAGCAGTGGCTTTTTTCCTGAAACCTATATTGGTGAACCAGATGTCCATGTATCCAACTCTCCATGAGAATGACTATGTTTTCCTCAACAGGCAGGCATACGATTTCGGTCAGCCTGAAAGAGGGGACATCGTGGTCTTCCCCACTGAGGATGGGAACACGGGAGAGGAGATACTGTATGTCAAACGGGTCATCGGGCTTCCGGGAGAAACTGTTGAGATACATGACGGACATGTATGGATCGATGGTGTGATGTTGGAAGAAGATTATACTGCCGATGGATATACGGCAGGAGAAATGGAACAGGTCACAGTAGGTGCGGGAAGACTTTTCGTCATGGGAGATAACAGACAGGATAGTCTGGACAGCAGGATGATAGGTACGATCCCCATAGACAGCGTGGTAGGGGAAGCCTTTCTCAGAGTATGGCCTCTCGGCAGGTTCGGTCCTGTTTAGAGAAGGGCAGGAAAAGTTGATGCAGGCGGCAGGATACCAAAGAATATATGCGACAGTTGAGATGAAAAATGAGAAAAACTAAATTGATAGCTAACAACAAAAAAGCCCGGCACCTGTACGATATCGAGGACAGCTATGAGGCCGGAATAGTACTTACGGGAACCGAGATCAAGTCCGTAAGACAGGGCAGGGTCAATATAAAGGAGTCCTACGGCTATATAGATAAAAACGGCGAGATAATGATACGGGGCATGCATATAAGTCCGTATGAACACGGTAATATTTTCAATGTGGATCCCCTGCGAGAGCGTAAACTCCTGCTCCATAAAAGGGAAATAAGGAAGATAAAAAACGCATTGCAGGAAAAGGGCTTTACGCTCGTACCCTTGAAACTCTACATAAATGAAGGGGGAAAAGCTAAGGTGGAATTGGGAGTGGCAAGAGGAAAGAAGCTGTATGACAAAAGAGCAGACATAGCCCAAAGGGATGCCAAGCGACGCATGGACAGGGCTATGAAGCGATAAGAAGAAATAAGACGTATATATGCAAGTGACAAAAAATAATGGACGAAAAGGAGGAAACGAAATGGCGGATTTTATGGAACAGGCAAAAAAGATGGGAGCCTATGCGGCGGACAAAGCTATGGACAGCGCCAAGATAGGGAAATATAAGGCGGGTATAGCAAAGCAAAAATCAGAGATAACAGATATAAAGAGAAAGATCGGTGAATATTGCTATGGTAAATATGTATCCGGCGATAAGTTGGACCCCGCTATCGAGGAGTACTGTGCAGCCATCGAGGAGTGTAATGACAAGGTCAATGAGTTGGAGATAAAAATAGGAAAAGTCAAAGCGGACGAAGACTGACCTTTTATCTCCAAACAGCTTCTGCGATCATTTGGCTTATGTGGTTCACCGGTATGTGAGGGATGAGGTCTTCTTCCCCGAAAAGTTTGATTCTGCTACTTTTCTTGAGTTTGTGGAGCTTGTTTACAGTTCTGTTGTAGATACCCTTTCTGGGCATGGGAGGCTTCAGGTCTTCAGATGAGGCCAAAGTGCCTTTTTCGGTGTACCAGAACCATCGCAAGTCTATTTTTACCCTTATGTTCCAGCCTGCAAATTCATACCCTTCCCGATGATATTTGTTCTTTTCGAGGTGGGCGGTACCATCGTTCTGGTAGAGTTCATTTTCGTTTGAGATCTCAAAGATGCCACGAGGAGAGAGGCGCAACTTGTATCCGGGAACATGGGGATCGTAGTTGCTCACGGCATCGAGGGAACTGCTTCGATACCAAATAGGATATTTCAACTGGCGGCGGGAATTTTCGTAATCTGTATCTTTTTTTTCACCATTTTTGATGCGGTTTTCGGCATCCTTTATGGCATCCAATATAAATCGTTTTGAATCCTCACGTTCCCTGTCCAAAATTGCATTGACGGCAGTGTAGTCTATCTGGCGGGGCATCTGATCGAAGGAAGTCATGGTGTCCGGGATCCTCAAATTTTGGAGCCCGAAAATTTCAAGGACATTATCCACCTTATCACCGTCACGGTGACCGACGTAAAACAGTTTTTCAAACAGTATTGAAAAACAGCACCCGTGGAAGGAGTTTGTAAAGATGCAGGATGCATGCTCTATATATCCGAGCCACTCTTCCATGCCCACATCATATCGAGCTACATGGTCGATATCTTTATCCTTTATACGACCGCCCTTGATATGGCGGTCCGAAAGCTCCACGACTGTCATATTATGTTCCTTTGCGTATCTTACGGCATTTTCTATAGTGTCTGAGGCTTTTTCCATTACATAGTACAGCAGTATATAGTTTTCCTCTTTAGGTTTTACGGTTTTTTTATGCCAGAAAGACCGGTCATGTAGCATCACCGGGTCTAAGACAAGATCTACTTTTTTGTCCGTATTATCCTCAATGAAATCCTTGAGGCTTTTTTCCCTCACGGAAACGGAATCTATATCGTTGACACATTTGAAAAACAACGTTTTTTCTTCAGGACTGTACGGTCTTGGCACGCCTCTGCTTGCGGCGTAGGATATTTTTTCCTTGCCTTCCATTGCTTTGCTTGCCAGCAGGAAAGCCCTGTCGAAGGAGTGGACGGGCAGAAGGCTCCATATGACGTCAGTGACACATATATAGCAATCGAATCCCGGGTCCTTTATTTCCAAAAGATCGGAGTCGTAGGTTTCTGTAGTTTTGATATAATTCTTGTCTATGAACTTTCTGAATTTTTCATATCGGGATTCGCGTTCTTCATAAACAGCATCCCATTCCCGGATCTGGCGAGACAGAGCATCGAGCCTTTTTTCATTTTCTTTTTGTTCCGCCTCTGTAGGAAATTTTCTGTTAGCATATTTTTTATATAGTTTTCTGTAATAGTCTGCAGGATGGATCAGGTCAAAATCCCCGATATCTACCGGAACATAATCGATGACGGTGCTTTCAATATGGTTGTCTAAAAGAAACTGCTGGAAAGCGTGGGTGTGCAAGGCACACGCAAAATTAAGGTATCTGGGATACATATTGATTCCGATAAGACCGATCTTCACGTTACACCTTATGGGGTTCAAAATACAGACCCCGTATCTATCCTTCCTTTTTATGTGGAACAGAGCATTGTCCTGATTTTTCATGTAAGATGATCCGGGTCGCTTGAAATCCGTGTCGTATAAATTGTATAACATATTCAAACAACAGTGGTCAATCCCTTCTTTAAGGGTAATTGCCTCGCAGTGGGTATATAAACTTGTTTCATGGGGATGTGACGAAAATCTACAGCAAGAGAACGATCGGAGACGTTACAGTGAAAACCGGGCCGCAAACTGCAAAACAGGTTGCGCCATGTTGTAATAAGTCGCATATTGAGGTACAATATAAAAAAGAGAAGGGACATTATAAGATTCCATTTCTCTTGGCGGACAATAGAATATGGGGATGTCAATGGTTTCGACAGGGACATTGAATCAGGATAAGCGAGTCGTAGTTTGCTCGGTCTACGTAAAAAAGGGCACGTTAAATATAAACGCTAAAAAAACAAACAATAATTTCGCATTAGCTGCCGCGTAGCAGCACGCGCGCCGACTCGTGTTCACCTGCAGGCGTGATGTTCGGCGTCATTCATGCAGGAAAACTTCACAGGAGCTCCCGGTACTGTGAGGGACCAACGGGATAGCGGATTTCGGAACTTGCCTTTGAGGTCCGGATGATGCGAATGAAACCAACATAGGCTGCACTCGGAGAAATTCCTGTGGATGTGTTTTTGGACGCGGGTTCGACCCCCGCCATCTCCACCAGATCAATAACCCTATATCGTTGAAATTTCAACGGTTATAGGGTTTTAAGATGCTCGTTTTGGGGCAGCGTGGGGCAAAAATGGGGCAAAATGAAATCTAATGGACACTTTATAATGGGGTCCGCAACAATCAGTACACAGGGCTTTTTTTACTTTTGGGGATAATGTATAATGTGACAAGAAACGATGTACGTTTGACAAGGAGATATGTGTGATTTTTTCTGATAAAAAAGCTGTAATAAATAAAATAAGATGGGAAAGGATTTTTTTGGATCTGGAGATCTTTGTAGAGATGGAAGGAGATCTGACCTTTTCCTTCGTGACTTTGTATCGTGATTATGCACAGGAAGAAAACTATGACAGCGATAAGATCGAAACCCTCATAGTAAAAAAAGTTCCTGTAAAAGGTGAAGACAGGGGTCATGGGAAATATACATTCAACATTAACATAACCGCTGTGGACGGCAGATCGTTTTTGGATAACGACACATGGAAACTTTGCGTGGACAACGGAAAGGAATTTTCCATAGTGACTGTTGACAACAAAACGGCATATGATCTGGATCGGCTGACCAGGGTGTTCAGATATGGAAGAGACAGGTATGCATACAATATGTCGTTCAGTGTGACGAATTTTCGCCGGGACGAGCTTGAACTGAACTTTCACAGCTATTTCATGATACAGAACAAAACATGGAAAAAGCGGCGATATATACAGGAGGCGGAAACCAAGATCGGAAAGGTTAACAGGACCTACATGTATGCCGTGATCCGCCTCATACGCATGTTCTATTATATCGTTTCCAGACTGACACCCAAGAAGGGCAATAAGGTGCTTTTCATGACCGAGACCAAGGATTATCTTTGGGGCAATCTGAGATACATACATGACAGGATAGTTGAAAGGGGATTGGACAAAAGGTTCAAGATATCTTGCTCCTGCAGAAAGTCCGTAGGCAACAACAAGAACATGTTCAGCTGGATATGTGTGGTCTATATGATAGCAAGACAGGACTATATATTCATCGACGATTATGCTCCCATATTCGGTTTTTTCAAGTTGGACAAGAGGACAAAGCTGATACAGGTCTGGCATGCGGGCGAGGGATTCAAGTCTGTAGGGTACAGCCGATTCGGCAAGTCTGCGTCACCTTTCCCCAGCGAGTCGTGTCATAAGGCATACGACCATGTCGTTACAGGATCTGAAAAACTCATACATGTTTATGAGGAAGTATTCGGACTGCCGGAAGACAGGTTCCTTCCGTTGGGGATGGCAAGGCTTGACGGATTTTTAGATGAGGAAAAGATACGGGGAGTGAGGGATAAGATATACAGTACTCACCCGGAGCTGGAAAATAAGAAGGTGATATTGTTTGCGCCCACATTCAGGGGGACTGGGCAGAAATATGCTTATTACGATTATGACAGGATAGATTACGGCCAAATATACGAGTTTTGCGGGGATGAATGGATATTCCTGATAAAGATGCATCCATTCGTAAAGGAAAAACCTTCCATACCGGAGAAGTATTCTGACAGGATCATGGATTTCGGTGATTATCCGGATATAAATGAACTGTACTATGTAACAGACATACTTATAACCGATTATTCATCCAATTACTATGAGTATGCTTTGATGAAAAGGCCTGTGCTGTTTTTCACATATGACAGAGAGCTTTATGAGTTGACGAGAGGTGTGCACAGAGATGTGAAAAGCCACGCCCCTGGAAAAGTCTGTGATACATTCGATGAATTGATGACAGCGCTGAAGAACGAGGACTACGAGATAGAAAAGATATACAAGTTCGTGGAAGATAATTACGGCAGCTATGACGGCAAAGCGTCTGACAGGATCATTGATGAGGTCCTGTTGAAGAGAGATGCCGGATGAAAGGCGAGGAGGAACGAATGATGGCCAAGAACATTGCTGTGATCTTTGCGGGAGGCAGCGGAGCCCGTATGGGGGCGGGCCTGCCAAAGCAATTTCTGGAAATAGACGGGAAACCGATAATAATACATACTTTGGAGCTGTTCGAGGAAAACGATTCCATAGATGAGATATATGTGGCATGTAAAGAGGACTACATAAAGAAGCTCCAGAAGCTCATCAGACGTTTTTGCATAACGAAGGTCACGGATATCGTGCCCGGTGGAAAGACGGGACAGGATTCCATATACAATGCTCTCTCAAGGGCAAAAAAAGGTAACGGAAACAGGGATATAGTCCTCATACACGACGGAGTGCGGCCGTGTATAACATCGGATCTCATAGATGAAGTGATCAGATGCGTGAAAGAAAATGGCAGTGCCGTCACATGTACGCCCATGTATGAGACCCCGGTGGTCAGTGAGGACGGCGGTTTTGTCGATAGCGTCCCGCCGAGGAATAAACTGTATACCGCCCAGGCACCTCAGAGTTTTTATCTTGGAGATATATTGGAAGCTCACGAGAAGGTGCGGAAAGAAAATCCCGGATACGAGGGGATAGTGGACAGCTGCTCCATGATGAAAATGCTGGGCAAGGATGTGGCCATAGTGGAGGGAAACAGAGGAAATATAAAAGTGACCACACCTGAGGATCTGTATATATTCAAAGCCATGATACAGTACAAAGAGACCCAGGAGGCATTTGGATTCAGCCAGAGAGAAGTGCCGGGAAATCTGAAAAAATAGTTGGAAAGATAAAGCAGGAAAAAAGCATCGACAGGAGCAACGATATGAACAGGATCATGACTGAAGATATAGACAGGATATTGGCGGAAAACCTGAGCTGGGAAAAGTTCAAGGGGACCCGTACGCTGATTACCGGGGCAAGCGGCATGCTGGGCGGATATATGCTCAATGTTCTGATAAGCCTCAGGGAGAAACATGGATTCGATATGGAATTGTACGGTCTGGTGAGGAACCCGGACAAACTGCCCGGTGAAGTCCGTGATAAGATCCATGTTATAAGACAAAGTGTCGTGGACCCCATACCGGACGATCTGGAACCGGATCACGTGATACATACGGCAAGTCCGGCCAGTCCACTCATAATGAGGGAGGATCCCGTAGGCACCATAGCAGCCAATACCATAGGTACGTACAACACTCTTGAAGCTGCAAGGAAAGGCTCAAGAAAAGGATATCTGTTCATATCGTCCCGGGAGATATACGGACAGCCTTACGATGGCCAGCGAGTATTCACAGAGGACACTTATGGATTCGTAGATCCCCTGGATCCCAGATCCTGCTACCCCGAGGGGAAAAAGGCTGCTGAGACTATGTGTGTCAGCTTCAAAAAGCAGTACGGTATCAATGTGAAGATAGCGCGTCTGGCTCACACATTCGGCCCCGGCATGTCTGTGGACGACGGACGGGTACAGGCTGATTTTCTCAGGAACGTGATAAACAATGAGAACATAGTCCTGAAAAGCGACGGATCGGCCATAAGGACCTATACTTACGTGGCCGACGCAGTGTCCGCTCTCTTTCGTATCCTTCTGGATTCTGATGATGTGGTTTACAATATCTCAAGTGAGGATTCGACCGTTTCTATAAGAGAGCTGGCCCAGACTCTGGTCGATATATATCCGGAAAGAGATCTGGAGCTCGAATTCCATATACCGGAGGACAGCGGCAACAGCGGATGTGCGCCCTTCACACTTGGGATTTTGGGCAGCGACAAATTGAAAGCTCTGGGCTGGACTCCGATCTATTCTCTTAAAGAAGGTTTGAAGAGGACTGTGGATTTTCTGGAGGACGTAGAATAATAAGCTGTAAGGATCATTTTTTCTTCATGTTATCGAAGATAAAGTCCACTATGTCTTTCGTCATATGTTCTGATGACGTATCTACATATTCGGCAAGGAAGGCGTTTTGCTTTTCCATGTCATATCTGTCTTTGACTATCGCTTCGGCCAGATTCCGGGCACAGGGACAGGGACGATTGGGTATGGTGTCCTCATAGTCCATATATATATCTCTGGTTTCCATATAGTTTTCGAGATCATAGGTGTAGAAGAACAGCGGTATCTCCAAGACTGCAGCCTCATATATGATACAGCTGTAATCGCTTATGACATAGTCTGCGGCAAAGAGAAAATCAAAGGAGGGGAATTCCCCGTATGGGGTCTCGTATTCGGTGAGAGGATGGGGCTTTATGATGAGGTTGTACCGATCCTCATATCCCTCGAATGCTTTTTCCAATCGTTCTATGGCGTCCAGCAGCTCCTTCTGCTCGGCAGGATTCTTTCTGAAGGTAGGTATGTACAGCACGTTTTTTTTATGTGCAAGCTCCGGATAACGTGAGAGCAGTTTCTCCCTGGTCCGTTTTTTGTGTTCAGGGTCTTTCAAAAGGTCTAAACGGGGCAGAGGCAGGATGATGATCTTGTCATCGGGGTAGCCGAAACCTTCTGCCAGGTGATGGCGGTAACCTTCCCCTGCACATAATATGAAGTCATAGTTTTTATGCATGCGCATCGCATGAGCTATAGGGGAGGAAACGCCCTCGGGGCGATCCACGATACTGTAAGCGAATTTTTTCATGGTGCCGACAGAATGCCACATCTGTATTACCAGTAGGGACTTTTTGTGATGGAGCAGGCTGGTCGCGATACTGTATGAGTCCAGGATCACAACCTGTGAGGTGGCAAGATGATACATCTGTCTGAGCATATGGAAACAATAAGAAACCAGAGCTCCGGGAGAACCGCCCAAAGTTTTACACAGGACCACAGTCTTATAGTCCGGATGGGGCTGCGATATTTCCCTGACAAGCATTTTGATATCGTCAGAAGGACGATCGGACTGGCGGCTCAGGAAGAGGATCTTTTTCCTTGTGGGCAGCAGTTTCAATATGGCATAGAGAAGTCCCAGCATGGAACGGCCTATGTATATCAAGCATAAAACGAGTTTGGTTTTCATGAAGTGCCGGATCCTTTCTGAATTCGCCTTCCTGCAACGGTTCGATACGAAACTGTATGCCCGTACAGCATACCGATAAGTAGAATATAACTTAGGGCACAAACCTCGTCAAGAGCCGAGAAATTTATTTTTATAATCACTTTTCATTACAAACAATCGTCAATATGGTAGAATTAGAAGTCGTAATATAGCCGGCCGAAGTTGCGGCAACATTGACGGATATATGCTTGGAAGGGAAAAAATGAGAAGGATCAAAGTTTTTGTAAGCGGGATATTGGCAGGGATCTCCATTGCTTTGGGCGGTACGGTGTTTCTTTCGGTGGATAGCAGGATATTCGGAGCCGTGGCTTTCACCGTAGGTCTTTTTGCCGTCTGCACTATGGGATTCCATCTTTTTACAGGCAAGGTGTGTTATGTCTTCGATAACGACAGAGATTTTGCACTGGATCTGCCTGTGATGTGGCTGGGGAATCTTGCAGGAGCCTTCGCGGTGGCTCAGATGGAGCTTGCCACAAGGATAGGACCGACTATAGGTGAAAAATCGCGGGAAATATGTCAGCTGAAGCTGGATGACGATCTGTTGAGCATTTTCATATTGGCATTCTTCTGCAATGTGCTCATATATGTAGCGGTAGAGGGATACGGAAAAAATCCTCATGAACTGGGTAAATATCTGGCTTTGTTCTTCGGAGTGGTTGTGTTCATACTCTGCGGTTTTGAGCACTGCGTAGCCAATATGTACTATTTTTCCGTAGCGGAGCTTTGGAGCGGGAAGACCCTGCTTTATGTGATAGTCATGACTTTGGGAAACGGAGTCGGAGGGATCGCACTGCCTCTTTTGCGTAAGGCGGCAGCAGCGAAGAAAAAGCAGGATATGGGAAGCAGATAATGGAACATGTAAGGAGGCGGAAATGAAAAAAACTTTGAGAGCGACTTTACTGGTAGACAACACACCTCATGGTGACCTGGAAGGCGAGTGGGGACTGAGCATATATATAGAATACGGGAAAAAGCGTATACTGCTGGACAACGGTGATTCGGACATGTTTCTGAGGAACGGACAGAAGCTGGGCATCGATATATCCGATGTGGATTACAGTGTACTTTCCCATGCCCATTACGATCACTCCGGAGGGACGGAAACATTTTTCAAAGTGAACAAAAGAGCGCCCCTTTATGTAAGCGCCGGAGCGGATGCAAACTGTTACAGCAGGGAACCCGAAGGTATAAAATACATAGGGATACCGGGAGAGGTCTTTGAAAAGAACAGGAGCAGGATAAAATATGTGGAAGATAATTTTTCTCCATCAGTGGGGGTTTGGGTGATTCCTCATTCCACTCCGGGCATGGATGTTATCGGAAAGGAAAACGGCATGCTCCTAAAAAAAGGAGATGAGTATGTGGATGATGATTTCAGCCATGAGCAGAGCCTGGTGTTCGAGACGGATAAAGGGCTGGTCATATTCAATTCCTGTTCCCACGGCGGGGCAGACCTTATAGCGGGAGAAGTGAAAAAAGTACTGCCGAGGAAAGACATATATGCATATATAGGCGGACTCCATCTCTACGAAAAGACGGAGGAGCAGGTGAGAGATACGGTGGAAATACTGAAAAGTCTCGGCATAAAAGAAATATATACCGGCCATTGCACCGGAGAAAAGGCATGCGCCATCATCCAGGAGGAAATGGGAGATTCGGTCAGGATATTCCACTCCGGAATGGTGATAAACATTTGATGCAATGATAGTCCCGGTCGAAAAGATATCTATGATCAAAAGGAAAAGGCGTCGAGAAGTCTCTAACGACAGACAGATGAAGAGTATGACTGATAAAAAGATCATATGTCTTTTGTTGACTGTGATCATGGGCCTTACCGTTTTCACAGGGTGCGGTGAGCAGGACAAAAATGAGGAAAGCCTGTCCGCCTCAAGCGGGCATCTGAAGGAAGATGTCCGATCGGGAGAGGTGGACCGGGAGGATATTTCCGAAGATCAGGTACCGGAATATTCCGGCGAGCCTTATGTGGAAATAAACGGCAACCGGCCATACTTCAAGAAAAAGGAAATAACCGATGATGTGTATGAGAAGTATTCCCGGCTGGACTACCTGGGAAGGTGTGGACAGGCAGAGGCCTGCATAGGCGAGGAACTCATGCCCCGGGAGGAAAGAGGCAGCATCGGCATGATCAAACCTTCCGGATGGCATACGGTAAGATATGACGATGTGGTGGAAGGTATGTACCTGTATAACAGGTGTCATCTCATAGGGTATCAGCTGTCCGGTGAAAATGCGAATGAGCGCAATCTCATAACAGGGACCAGATATATGAATGTGGAAGGAATGCTTCCTTTCGAGGACCGGGTGGCGGAATATGTTGAAAGCACAGGGAACCATGTCATGTACAGGGTTACGCCCGTGTATGAGGGAAGGGATCTCGTGTCATCGGGAGTCATAATGGAAGCCCTTTCGGTAGAAGATGATGGCAGGGGGATCATGTTCAACGTATATGTGTATAATGAGCAGCCCGGCATCGTCATAGATCATGCTACGGGGGAAAGCAGGCTTGCAAAGGGAACGGCGACAAACCGGGACAAGGAAGATGACAACAAAAAAGGTAAATACATCATCAATGTGAACAGCGGCAAATTCCATGAGCCGGACTGCAGCGGAGTCGCCATGATGAACGAGGAAAACAAGTTAAGGTTCAACGGGAAAAGACAAAAGCTGATAGACAGCGGATATTCTCCATGCGGACTTTGTAACCCGTAGAGGGCCGGACGATATGGGGAGAGGAAAGGAAAATGTCAGAGGAAAGGATAGAACTTGAAATATTCGACCTCAGCCATAAAGGCCGGGGTATAGGGAAACACGATGGCATCATCGTGTTCGTTTCAGGTGGAGTCATTCCGGGAGACAAGGTCACGGCCCGGCCCATAAAGAAGAAAAAAAGACATATAGAGGCGGAATCCCTTTGGATCGACGTGCCGTCACCGTACAGATGTGAAAGTTTCTGCCCATATTCCGAAGGTGAGAAAAAGTGCGGAGGCTGCCCCCTCGCCTCTATGGAATATGAGGCACAGATAGGTCTCAAGGAAAAGCAGGTAAAAGACAAGCTTTCGCGCATAGGAGGTGTGGACCCGCAAAAGGTGAGGGATATTATCCCCATGGAAGATCCTTTTGCCTACAGGAACAAAGCCGTCATGGCCGTAGACGGCGACAGTGTGGGATTCAGAAGTGCGGGCAGCCATACAGTGGTCGACTGCGAAGGGTGTTCCATACAGACTCCTGCAGCGAACGCCGTGTTTTTGACATTGAAGGAGTTTTTGACTTCGGCACAGGGAAAGGCCACGTTGGGAGCCGGGGAGAAGGGCCTTTCCGATATATTGCAGTCGGTGACTGTAAGGACGTCATTGGCCACAGGGGAGGTCATGGTCATATTGAAGACCACAGGGGAAACGGTCGATGTTGAATCCCTGGCATATATGCTGGACGATGCTGTATATGAGTCGGAATATTCCCTTGAAAGTGTCATTACGGACGACGGGAAAGAAGTACGTGCCGTGGCGGGGAAGCTTACCATAAACGACATGATAGGTGATATGAAGCTTGAACTGTCACCAAGATCTTTTTACCAGGTGAACCCCGTGATGACCAAAGTGCTCTATGACAAGGTGAAAGAATATGCGGACCTTAAGGGAGGGGAAAACATCCTGGACCTCTATTGCGGAGGCGGCTCCATAGGTCTTTACCTCGCCGGAGAAGGGGGATATGTAGTGGGCGTGGAAAGTGTAAGGGACGCCGTGATCGATGCCAACAGGAATGCGGTGATCAACGGGATCATAAATGCACGGTTCATATGCGGGAAGGCAGAGGATGTCTTGCCCGAACTCATCAATGGCGGGAGTGGAGATGAGGTGTTGCACAGGACCGCATGTGACAGCGATATAGTCATCCTCGATCCTCCCAGGAGCGGTGTGGACAAGGTCCTGCTGGAGACCATAGCGGACGTCCGGCCACTCTGGCCAGGGACGTAAAGATATTGGGTGAGATGGGATACCGGACGGAGGAAGTCACGCCGGTGGATATGTTCCCTCATACGATGCATGTTGAGTGCGTAGTATTGATGTCAAGGGTGAAAGACTGATTGCCGAAAAAGTGCCGTATTTCTGGGCTTTTCGTGCATCTGACCGTCAGCGGCGGGGAGCGAAAATGGCCGCAAAAATCGCTCCATGGGAACATATCAAAGGAAATGTTCGGAGGGTTGAGTAGGCGGTTTAGATGTCATGGGGTTGAGTTAGTGGTTTAGATGTTTTTGCAGTAGGGTTGAAGCTGTGGTTTGAATGTTGATTAAGAAGTGAGGACTGAGTATGATCCTTGAAACAGAAAGACTTATCGCAACCGACGAAAATCATGCTGCAAGGATACACTGTCTGGGTACGATCAAGGCAACGACATCAAAATAGTCATTAGACAGACCAAGGCTCCCACACTGCCATCAGCGGCAGTAAGGGAGCCTTTCTTTAAGCCTCGATATTGATTGTAATGCCGGACTTGAAATCCACGGTGAAGTGATCGTCGAAAACGGTGATCTTTGCAATCAGGCGACTGACCAGCGTCTCATCAAACTCTGTGATGGTGGAAGGCTGGCTCTTGACGAAATCCTGTAGGTCTCGGATCTTCTTCATCTGTTCATCTTTGATGACGCTGTCTACCTCAGCCTGACGACGCTGATCCCGGAGCCGGAGAATCTCGTCCACGATGGCGTCGTAATCGTCCTTCTGGTTGACCTTCTTCAAGAGCTCCTTTTACAACTTGCTCAGGCGCTCGTCTATGACTTCCGGTGAGAGATTGTCTCCCTGTTTAATGACTGTAGCAATATTGGCCTGCAGGGTTTTCAGAAAATCATCTTTTTTACAGAGTACCTGATTGATGGCATCGATAGCTGTCTGTTCCAGTAGACTTTCATTTACCGTGCGGCTGCGGCAGGAATGGCCGGTGTTGTCCAGGCGGCTGCAGCAGCGCCAGACGATGGATTTGCAGCCACGGTTATTCCAGTGGACTCGCCGGTAAAACTCTCCGCATTCGCCGCAGAAAACGATCTGGGCAAAACAATGTTTGCAGGAGTAGCAATGGCGCTTGCCGCTTTTGCTGGTGTGGACGCGCCGCCTGCGGACCAATTCTTCCTGCACCAGCAAAAAGATGTCTTTTGGAATAATCGCTTCATGGTTGCCCTCCACATAGTATTGTGGAACGATGCCGTTGTTCTTGATGCGCTTTTTAGTCAGAAAGTCTGTGGTATAGGTCTTTTGCAGAAGCGCGTCACCGATATACTTTTCATTCCGGAGAATCTTGTTGATGGTGCTGGTATGCCATTTTGTTTTCCCGGCGCCGGTTAGGATGCCGTCCGCTTCCAGGCTGGCAGCAATTTTATCCATGCTGGAGCCTTCCAGATATTCTCGGTAAATGCGCCGGACGATCTCTGCCTGATTTGGATCAATGACCAGATTTCCGTCAGCATCCTTGGTGTAGCCGAGGAAGCGGTTATGATTGACCTGTACATGTCCCTGTTGGTAACGGTACTGCAGGCCCA
>CASDUO010000027.1 GCA_949284065.1 uncultured Bacillota bacterium | reverse complement strand
TTACCGTTGACGGTGACTATTTTCCAAAGCTGTGCCGAATAGCCGGTGGCGCCCCGGGTTTCGATCTTCCTTTCTCCTTTCGGTAGGTTGGGATCCCTTCCTACGATTTTTTCCGTTGGACTGGTTGAAGAGAGGACCACTGTTTCAAAACTGACACTGCGTCCGGAAAGCCTTTGGTAGACAGGGGTACATAGGATATGGTCTGGGAATGAGAATGACGTTCATCTATCTTCAATTCAGCCCGTATTGCCGCGTTATATAATGTGGTCGTTACCTGACAGACACCGCCGCCGTAATCGTCAATATGTTCATCACCCACGATGGTCGTCGCCGTGTAGTATCCGTTGTCAGCGCTGAAAGGTGCCAGCACATCATGTGCCGAGAAAGTCTCGCCGGGTGCCAGTATGATGCCGTCGATCTTGTCGGCGCCGTTGGCGATATTGAGACACCTGTTGTATGTCGAATACTTATAGTTAGTCGAATAAGTGCCCATGACATCGGTGCAGTTTTTAAGATCCTTTGCGGTGTATTCAGGTTTTTCGACTTTGGAAACCAGTCTCACGGAAATATCGCTGCCGTCCCAGTCAGCTTCCACGGCACCTTTAACCTTGGCGACGGATTTTTCAGGTTTAATCTTGTGGCCGGAAGCCCCGTCGATGACCACGGTCTTACCGTTTCGTTGTACTATGCGCGGCTCTCGGACAATAGTGTTCAGATCGGGAATGTCGTCCTTTATGACTTTTTTGATGGCCTCTTTCGGAAAATCTAACATCAGGGGCATGCCATACTCTTCCCCGTTGTTTATTTTCCACACTGTCAAAAATCGCGACAATATGTTCCCTGAGCGGCCGATGTCGTATGCGGCATCTGTGGTCTCGTCGATATTGTAGTCTATATCCAAACTTCCCCAGTCGTGGCGGGTGGTTTTTTTGCCTGTTTTGAAGATGAGGTCGTTGGAAGCAGAATCGGCAATCTTTTTTTCGAGGGCTTCGGCAGCTTCGTTTACAGTCATATCGCCGATATCCACACCGGCGGTGGATATATTTGAAAGTATGCGGTCTCCTGCGGCATTCACAGTGTTTGAAGTGTAGAGCCACATGCCGGCAGCAAGTACGGCAATGACCACGACAAAGATGATAACTATCCTTACAAACAGCTTCTTACCTTTCGCCATTTTGAATATTTCCTTCCTCTCTCCCTATATGTTGCACAAAAAATACAAAGCTGATTCATTATATCATGACATAAGGATAATAGCGATATTTATAACATAAAAACAAGTCGAGTCGGGGCTTGCCAGACTTCAAGATCGTACCGGGACTGATCCGTCCGGTATATGCCGTTTTGGAGATATCGATAGCTCAAAAGAAGAGACAGACGGGAGTCCGGCGATCTTCCATATCTTCCGGTCCGTCTGTCTCCTATGGTCAGGTCGGAGTTTTCAGTTTTCACTTTGCGTCGACATCATATACTTTTTCTCCGTCTATGTATGTCTGTTCCACCTTGATCTTATCTATATCCTCCGGATCGATACACAGTATATCCTTGTCCAGGACTGTGAAATCACCGTGATATCCTGCCTTCAACATCCCCATATCTTTGAAACCGCAGGCATGAGCTGCTTCAGCTGTGTAGAGCCTCAGAGCTGTCTCTATATCCACACAGTTTTCCTGCCCGCAGTCGGTGCCGTCATATGCCTTCCTGGTCACTGCACCTTTGAGGCAGGGGAACGGATCTGAAGGTACTGCCCAGGATGTGGCCGGCGCATCTGTGGAGAAGGCAAGCTGTACTCCCTTCGCTAGCATTTCCGGCACGGGATAAGTCTTGTGCATCCTGTCGGGCCCCATGTTCTTGACGTAGGATTCCACCTCGGCATAGAGGAATATAGGCTGTGTGACGAAGGCCATGCCCTTCTCCACGGCTTTTTCCATGTCTTCTACAAGAGGTTCGGTAACATGTTCCACGCGGGCATAGGGTGTGACGCCGTCTTTTATCCAGTCATCTGCCCTATATGCTTTGTCCACTATCCTGTGTATGGTCCTTCCGCCCATTGCGTGCATGGATATCTGACATTTATGAGCTTTGCAGAACGCTACGGCGCTGTCCAGGTCTTCATCTGTACAGACGGATATGCCGTATTCCTGGTCATCTCCCAGATAGGGTTCATAGACCCATGCGGTACGTCCCGAAATGCTGCCGTCTCCGATCACCTTGATCCCGGCGACACGTATCTGTCGATCCTTATCGAATCTTTCTGCAGGTATATCGAAATCCGGATCGCCTTTGAAATGGTCCCACATGTAATACATGGCGACTCTCTGTTTGAATCCACGCTTCACCGCTTCTTCATAGTGATAAAAATCGTCGCAGGCTTCCAGATTCCCCATTTCTCCAACGGCGGTTATCCCCTGGGAAAGCAGCAGCTCACCTAGGTCCACCAGCTGGGATATCTTTTCTTCCTCCGTACTTTCCGGTATCAGTTTTGTCACCAGATCCCTTGCTGTTTCTTTGAGGACGCCTGTAGGCTCACCGCTCTCATCACGTTCTATCTCACCACCTTCGGGATCAGGGGTGTCTTTCGTGATGCCGGCTATTTCTAGGGCTTTGCTGTTGACACACCTTATATGGGCACATGTCCTCAAAAGGCATACCGGGGCATCGGAACATCCTTTGTCCAGATCGTATCTGTTGGGGCTTCTCTTTTCAGCAAATTTACCTTCGTCATATCCCCATCCCAGTATCCATTTTTCACTTCCCTGTTTTTCTCTGACTCTTCGTATCTCATCGATGAGTTCAGATATGGAGTTCACTTTAGGAGGCAGACATGAGATCTGTTTGCTGAATCCCGACAGCATCATGGGATGCATGTGAGCATCTATGAACCCCGGGATGACTCTTTTGCCGTTCAGATCTGTTTTCTCAAATCTGTCTCTGTATCCGGCAGGCATTTCGGCCTCTGTGCCTATCCAGCTTATCCTGCCGTTTTCTACGACCATGCTGTCACAGCAGGGATTTTCCGGGTCTGATGTGAATATCTTTCCGTTTACGAATATCCTGCCGTCTCCGCTGACGGAGGCGTTTTTCATGTCAGTTCTGACACTCATGATATGATCTCCTCTCTATTCAGATCGCGTTATTGTATTTTCAGGTGTATATTTCCGAATCATTGTCTACGCTTCATGTCGCCATTCATCGGGGAGACTTTCCTTCTTAAGAGCCTTCCAAATGAGAGCGCCTACTATGAACCCTATGATGGTGGGTACCAGCCATGAGAATCCGTACTGGCTCAAAGGTATGGAAGCTATGAAACTGTCAAGTCCCGGTGTAGCTGCCGAGACGAGGCCGTTTGCTCTTGCCAGGGCGAAAGCATCATAAAGGCTGAATATGGTAGCCACGTATATGGCGCCTTTCCACGCGCCGTCGTTGGGAACGAACTTCTTGCATACGCCCATGAGAGTCATGACTATGGACATGGGATATATGAATGTGAATATGGGTCCCGATACATTCACGACGAAACTTACTCCTGTGGAAGCCATGAAGAAAATGATCAGCGTGACAACCAGGGTAATGATCTTGAAATTGATCTTGTCTTTCACTGCGGCGCTGATCCAGTCGGAACCTGTGGCTATCATGCCTGCCGCTGTGGTAAGGCATGCAAAGATTATGGCTATGGAAAGCACTACGATACCGCCGTAACCGGCCAGCCTTTTTACCAGGCCCACCAGCAGGACAGTCTGGTCGGTGTCAGGTGCGAAGAATTCTGTTCCCTGAGCACCCAGGAGACACAGGCCTCCGTATACTACGAACAATATGATGAACGAGACTATTATGACTCTGTACAGCACAGGCTTGAATTCTTTTTCATCAGAGTAACCCTTGGCTCTGATAGACGTTATGAAAATGCCGGCGCATATGAGTCCTGTTCCTACGTCACCTGTGTTGTATGCCGTGAGGAAGCCGTTGGTAAAGGCATTGTCAACGGATCCGCCCACATAATCGCCTATAGGGTTGACTATCGCCATGACGACGATAACAACGAGGGCTATCAGCAGTATGGGGGTGACATATTTACCTATGACATCTACTACGCTGGACCTCGTGCTTGCCAGGAAGTATGAGATGCCGAAGAAAATGATGAGGAATATCCATTTTGATACCTCAGGAAGATCGGGGAATATTCCCAAAAGACCGGTCTCGTAGGCGACCGCTCCGCACCTGGGAATAGTGCCGAAGAGGATGATAAAAAGTCCCAGTACCATGTAGAGTATATGCCACCAGGAATTGACCCGCTCCGTAACGGCTTTCAGGCTGTCGCCCATGTTCCCGACAGCGACTACTGCCAGCATGGGGAGCAGGATGCCTGCCAGGGTCATGCCTATAAGACCGGAGACTACGTTTTCACCGGAAAGCAAGCCTATTTGAGGGGGAAAGATCAGGTTTCCTGCCCCAAAAAATACGGCAAACATGGCAAATCCGATGATTAGGCTGTCCTTTGTCATGTTGTTTTTCATAATAAACTCCTTTTTCAACTCGCCATACCCGGATCTACGGTCCTGACCTGTATTCGGATATTGCGGAACAACAACGTTTATCCTTTGATCACTATTCTGTTTTGAACTGTGTAAAAGCAACGTACATGCCAGAAAACGGTAAGCAAAAACCCCAAAAAACAGGGGCCTCAGAAATCCATAAAAATTTCTTTAAAATTTGCTGTAAAAATTTCTTTATTACTTAAAATTTTTTTTATTTTTCTCTCATGTTGAGTTTGCTGAGCCTGTAATTTAGTTTTTGCGG
The DNA here is from genome assembly GCA_949284065.1 of uncultured Bacillota bacterium. Lineage (GTDB taxonomy): Bacteria > Bacillota > Clostridia > Peptostreptococcales > Anaerovoracaceae > CASDUO01. The sequence goes on along the minus strand of CASDUO010000027.1, from coordinate 13,245 downwards.
CGACATCCCCAGCTTTTTTGCCGCTTGGCTGAGCTTTCCTTCTGAAGCAACAGCGGCTTCTATGATGCATCTTTCCGTCTGATCCAATATGTTCTCCATGCTCACGCCCTTTTCCAGAGCGGCCTCGAGAGCTTTTTGGGAAGAAAGCTCTGAAGGCAGTCCGGGCGGAACGTTCCGTTCCCTCAGCCTGGCCTCTGTACCTTCTTCCTGAGAGACTCTCCGGAGCAGATCCTTTATGCTGCTCATGGTTATATATTCGCTTTTTTCCAGATTGAAGGCGCTCTCTACAGTATTTTTCAGTTCTCTCACATTTCCCGGCCAGCTCCAGTTTTCAAACACTCTGCGGACCATAAGGTTGACGCCTTTGATGTCACGATCCATTTTTTCGTTGAAATGGTCTATGAAATGCTCTGTCAGTCTCATTATATCTTCAGGTCTTTCCCTGAGGGGAGGTACGTCTATCCTAACTACGCTTATCCTGTAATAAAGATCGCTCCTCAAGTCTCCTGAGGAGACCATGCTTTCCGGATCCCTGTTGGTGGCGCAGAGTATGCGCACGTCGAAACTGACATCTCTTCGTGCACCCAAGGGCCGGACCTTTTGTTCCTCCAAAGCTTTGAGAAGTTTAGCCTGCATATTGGGATCCATGGAATTTACTTCGTCCAGGAAAAGAGTGCCGCCGTCGGCCATTTCGAAAAGCCCCTTTTTGTTTTCCGCTCCCGTGAAACTGCCCTTTTCCGTACCGAAAAAAATACTTTCCATGAGGTTCCCGGGTATGGCCGCACAGTTTTGTGAGATGAAAGGCTTGCCCTTTCTTTGGCTCAGACTGTGTATAGATTCGGCGACCAGCTGTTTACCCGTGCCGGTCTCGCCGAAGATCAGCACGGCGGAGTCGTTGGATGCCACGTTTTCTATAGTCCTTTTCATTTTGTCGATATTTTTTTCCACACTTATTATGTCGTCCAGAGAATAAAGGCTGTTGTCTATCCTTTCGCCTTTTCCCGTTCTTTTCACATCGATGAATTTTGCTACGTCTATAGCGCCTTCGATACTCCCGTTTTCGATTATGGGGTATGTGGTGGCCATGAGAGTCACCTTATAGTTTTTCCTGGTGAACACCTGCTTTTCGCCTACGACGGTCTTTCCTGTGCGCAGGGTCTCCATGACTGTGCTGTTTTCCATATTGAGCTCGGGATAAAGATCGAGGACCCGTTGTCCCACTGCATCCTCTACGAACACCGGCATGCCGGACTTACCCGGGTGTATGTATTCTACGATACCTTCCTTGTTGACTACCAGCATACCGTCGGCATCCCCCTCGCTGGTTTCTATGAGCCTCATGATTTTTTTCAGATAGTTGTACATCTTTACTTACCTGCAACGTTTCCCTGATCGATGTTTTGTCTTTGTTGAGAGATATCCATATACAGATCCTTCATTTTATACAATGATATCACGATACAGGGTCAAAACGAAATAAAATAACTTTTTACGCTGGATTTTTATTTCGAAAGGGAGTATAATCGTTTCGGAAAAAATTGATGCGCATCGGCAATGATCAAGGGACCGGGAAATCGGAGCCTCAAGGTTTACGACACTCCCTGAAAGAGTTCCTTTTTTAGTGCCGGTGCTTTTTGTTTTCGGAATGTGGAAAGAAAGGATATAAGGAGGCGGTCATGAAAAAATATATATTCATAACAGGCGGTGTCATATCGGGACTGGGGAAAGGCATAACCGCAGCATCTCTGGGCAGGCTTTTGAAAAGCCGAGGATACAGAGTATTCGCACAGAAGCTGGATCCGTATATAAATGTGGATCCCGGGACTATGAGTCCGTATCAGCATGGAGAGGTGTATGTGACCGAAGACGGAGCCGAAACGGATCTGGATCTGGGGCATTATGAGAGATTCATGGATGTGGATCTGAACAGGTTCAGCAATCTCACCACAGGTAAAGTGTACTGGAACGTGCTGACCAAAGAGAGGAAGGGAGAATATCTGGGGAATACGGTGCAGGTGATCCCCCACATCACCGATGAGATAAAGTCATTCATATACGGAGCCGCAAGTGAAGCGGAGATAGTCATAACGGAGATCGGTGGTACAGTGGGCGATATAGAGAGCCAGCCGTTCCTGGAGGCCGTAAGGCAGGTGTTCGCAGAGAAGGGGAGAGAAAACTGCATATTAGTCCATGTCGCTCTGGTCCCCTATCTCAAAAGTTCCGGAGAATATAAATCGAAGCCGGCCCAGCATTCTGCGAAAGAACTGATGAAAATGGGACTCATGCCCCAGGTCATAGTGACGAGGAGCGACAAGCATATAGACTCGTCGGCTTTGGAAAAAATATCCCTTTTCTGTAATGTGAAAAGGGATTGTGTGATCGAGAATATAAATCTTCCCAGTATATATGAGGTTCCTGTGATGCTTGAAAAAGCGGGCCTTTGCAGAGTGGTGTGCAGAGAGCTTGGTATAGAAGACAGGCCATGCGATATGTCGGGCTGGGAGTCGATGCTACAGAGGAGAGAGAACAGTAAGAATACTGTGAGGATAGCTTTGGTAGGGAAATATGTGAAGCTTCATGACGCATATCTTTCCGTGTCTGAGGCTCTTTATCACGGAGGGTCCGAAAACGAAGCCGCTGTAGAGATCGACTGGATAGAGGCCGAAGATATATCCCGTGAGAATGCCGGGGAAATTCTGGGGAAAGCCGACGGCATAATAGTCCCCGGCGGTTTCGGAGAAAGAGGGATAGAAGGGATGATCAACGCAGCGGAATATGCAAGGGAGAACAAGGTGCCCTATTTGGGCATATGTCTCGGCATGCAGACCACAGTCATCGAATTTGCCAGGCACGTTGCCGGATTGGCAGATGCCTCATCAGGTGAATTGGATAGAAACTGCCGCCATAAGGTCATAGATATAATGGAAGAACAAAAGGGCATAGACGATAAGGGCGGTACAATGAGGCTCGGTGCCTATCCGTGCCTTATAAAGCCCGGCACCATGATGGAGACGGCTTACGGGCAGAGGGAGATAAGGGAAAGGCATCGCCACAGATATGAGTTCAACAATGTATATAAAAAGACCCTTGAAGAAAAGGGGATGATCATAGCCGGAACGTCTCCGGACGGGAAATTGGTGGAGGCCATCGAACTGGACACGGGGAACTTCTTCGTCGCCGTACAGTATCATCCGGAGTTCAGATCCAGACCTGACCGTGCCCATCCCCTGTTCAGAGAGTTCATAGCCGGTGCATGCAAGCGGAGAGTATGAAGATATCCGGCGGGGCGTGACGGACTACAGTAGATGTATCTCTATATCCTGAGCGCCCTCCCAGAGGACTTTCCTGCCAAAGTCATACAGGTCTTCCAGCCCTTCCGTTACGGTGAGGAAGTGGTTCCCTGAAAGCTGTCCATGCTGGCTGGCGAAGCAGCATCTGCCGTAGGACATTATTATTTCCATCTCGCTTATGCCGCCGGGATAAAGGAGCATTTCTCCCGCTGCCGGATGAGAGGTGTGGTTTTCATAAGCCAATCCCGTGCGCAGATCTCCGTAGGGTATCCATATGCCTTCGCCGCTCCATCTGACATGGATGAACCGGCTGCGGAGGGGCAGCATTTCCTTGAAGACCCGGCAGGTCTCGGGAGCTTCTTCGGTCAGCAGCTTGCCTATGAAAACATGATCTCCTGATTTTATCTCGACTTTTTCCATTTTTGCCTCCTTGGGAATACAGGTGTCGGGTTTTCGGATCTTATTTGTCAGTATGCGGCATTCGGTGTATCCCGGCCGTCATATAATATGATAATGCAATAAAGATCTGTGTCAAGACGGATTGGTATACTCATGTCTCGTATTGTATAATAAAAATGATGGATATATGTCATGCCAACAAGCAGTAGAACGCCGGGCAGAGGATATACTGCATGTATCAATGAAAGGAAGATCATGAACAATACAGTGATGGGAATGGACAAAAGCGGGTCATACAGAGTTTATCTGACTGTGACCACAGAGATGGTGGAAGAGGCAAGACACATACACGGCACCACACCTCTTGCTACGGCCGGTCTGGGACGCGTCCTTACGGCAGCGGGCATGATGGGGCTGATGCTGAAAAACCGAAATGACAAGATGACTTTGCTTTTCAAGGGAGACGGTCCGGCGAAACAGATAATGGCCACAGCCGACGGAAAAGGTCACGTCAAAGGTTATATAGCCGATCCCCATGTGGAACTGCCCCTTACGAAAGAAGGGAAACTGGATGTGGGAGGATCCCTGGGGATAGGGGAGCTTACAGTCATAAAGGATATGGGCATGGGCGAGCCGTATGTAGGGACTATCGCTTTGGTGAACGGAGAGATAGCCGAGGATCTGACGGCATATTTCTTCATCTCCGAACAGCAGAGCACATCAGTAGCCTTGGGAGTGAAGGTGGAAAGAGATCTCAGCGTAGGAGCAGCCGGAGGCATGATCATACAGATGCTCCCCGGTGCGGACGAAGGGGCCGTTGAAGTGCTGGAAGAAAGGATAAAAGCCATGCCGCCTCTGACTGCGCTCATAGAAGATGCCCTGAAGGAAGGCGCAGGACAGACCATGGAAGGGATCCTGGACAGGCTTCTGGATGTCATATTCGGAGAGCTGCCTGATGGATATCAGGTGGACGTCCTGGATCATAGGGAGATAAGTTGGGATTGTGACTGTAACAGGGAACGTCTGGAAAAAGCCCTTTTGAGCATAGGAGAAAAAGATCTGCGGGAGATACTGGAAGAGGACGGACAGGCCGAGCTGCAATGTCAGTTCTGTCTCAAAAAATATCACTTCGACAGGGAGGAGCTGGAAAAGCTCGTAAAGGCGGCCAGGCCGTCGTAGATAAAGCATGGGGCGGCAGATGCCGGATACAGTCAGTCATCCACCATATCCACGTGAAGGCCGGGATCTGTACAGACATCACCTACGGCAAATACATCGACACGGGCCATGGCGTCGAAAGGGATGGCGACATCCAGCGAAAGCCTCGGACTCAAATTGGCTTTTGAAGCGTTGCGGTGTTTTTTCAGGCGGAGGTCCAGTTCTCTGGCATTTTCATAAAGCTCCGCTTTGAACAGAGCCTCGATGTCGTTGCGGTCCATGGAAAAGCGCACATATATATTATCATCAGGTGACGAAGATATATGCAGCGACTTCACTCTGCCTATAGAAAGGCGCAACTCATATTCTCCCCAATAGCATTTGGGTACTTCAGCGGATCTCGTATATTCCATACGGATATTCTAAACGAAAATGCCCGTGAATAAAACATTGAATCGCTGAGGTTCCAGGAATATAATTAAGAAGATCCCGCGGCAGCGTGCTGCCAATGGTATACTTTTTATAGCACGGCGCAGGAACGCATAAGGAGGAATGTATACATCATGCTGGGAAGCTGGCTCAAACAACTGAGCAACATATATGACAGTGTAGACTCTATAATGATAACCAATCGTCAGGGCGTCATCGAGTATACCGCTCTTACCGATATTGAGAAAAACGCAGTCAGCAATGAGGGTTATACGGGACATCATCTTTTAGATGTCTATCCGGAACTGACTAGGGAAGAAAGCACTATATTTCGTGTGATGGAGACGGGGAAGCCCGTAGTGGACGAGGTGCAGACAGTAACGGATATGAACGGTATGACCATGACCATATCGTGCAGCACGTACCCCATAGAGATGGGAGGACAGATAATAGGAGCGGTGGAAGGGACCATTATCCTTGACGCCGAAGGCATGCCTATGAACAAGGGCATAAAGAAGAGAGACAGGGACAAGGCCAGCGGATCCGGTGACAGGCTTTATTGTCTGGACGATATGATCACGGCGGATCCGGCGATGATGAAGGTAAAGGAACAGATCCTGAAAGTGGCCGAAAACCATTCGCCGGTGATGCTCATAGGAGATACGGGCACGGGGAAGGAAGTGGCAGCCCAATCCATACACAGTCACAGCCACCGTTCCGGCGGCCCTTTCGTTTCCCAGAACTGTTCGGCCATACCTATGGGACTTTTGGAAAGCACCCTGTTCGGGACGGCCAAGGGCAGCTATACGGGAGCCGAGAACAGGAAAGGTCTTTTTGAGCTGGCTGACGGAGGAACTCTTTTTCTCGACGAGTTGAACTCTATGGAGATAGGTCTGCAGGGCAAGATATTGAAGGCGGTGGAAGAGCAGAAGATAAGGCGCATAGGGGAAGAGAAAGAGAGAAAGATAGATGTGCGCATGATATCGGCAGTGAACAGGGACACAAAAGATATATTGGATGCCGGAGAGATGAGGCGGGATCTTTACTATCGGATGGGAGTGGTGGAGATAAGGCTGCCTCAGCTCCAGGAAAGGAAGGCGGACATACCGCTCCTGATAAACCATTATGTGGATTTTTACAACGGCGAATACGGAACGGATATAAAAGGGTACAGCGAATTGGCGCAAAAGGTCCTGCTCAGCTACTCATGGCCCGGGAATGTAAGAGAGTTGAGAAATGTGGTCGAATACGGTTTCAACATGGCACAGGGCGATGAGATCACCATAAAAGAGATACCTCAGAACCTGCTTTACGAAAAAAAAGGTTCTGTGAAAAAAGATAAGGCGGCCGTCAGCCGCAGTATGGGATACGAGGAAGATATGTCCCTTACGGAAATGGTGGAGAGATTCGAGAAAGACATCATATGCAATGCCATGGACAGCACATCCAATGTGGCAGAGGCGGCGGAAAAGCTACGTATCAGCAGACAGGCCCTGACCTATAAGCTGAACAAGTACGGCTTGAGAAAAAAATGAAAGGACTCCCGCACTTCGCGAGAGTCCTTCCATTCGTATCGAATCCCTATTCTATCTTTTGTGTAAGGAGTTGTTTCCTATAGTTTTCTCAAGATGTCCACGATCTCGATCTTTTCATCGGCCACCTGGTCTATAGTCTTTATGACTTTTGCCGGTACTCCGGCGGCCACACTGCCGGAAGGAATGTCATCGGTGACCACGGCGCCTGCGGCTATGACTGCGCCTTTTCCCACCCGGCATCCTTCTAGGACTACGGCATTGGCTCCGATGAGCACATCGTCCTCGATGATGACAGGCGTTGCGCTGGGAGGTTCTATAACTCCTGCCAGAACGGCGCCGGCTCCTATGTGGCAGTTTTTGCCTACAGTCGCCCTGCCGCCAAGCACAGCTCCCATGTCTATCATGGAACCTTCGCCTATGACCGCACCGAGATTTATGACTGCCCCCATCATTATGACGGCACCGTCACCTATCTCCACCATGTCCCTGATTATGGCACCTGGTTCTATGCGTGCATTTATGTTTTTCTTGTCCAGCATGGGAACGGCTGAGTTCCTGCAGTCGTTTTCTATGACCATATCTGCTATACGGTCCTCGTTGTCTTTCGTGAACTCTCCAAGGACTTCCCAGTCGCCGAATACTATTTTGTCAGGTCCGTTGCCGAACACTTGACATCCATCAGGATATGAGAGAGGCTCAGACTCTTTGATATATATCTTTACGGGAGTCTTTTTCTTGGCGTTTCCTATGAATTCTATAAGTTCTCTTGCGTCCATATCTTTCTTACGGGTCTATGCCCTTTTCCTTTCTGTATCGATTTCCTTTTATACTGCTTGATTTTCAGGTATGCTCATCCGAACAGCACGTCGTCCATGGTGTATAAGCCTGGCGGGGCGGTGCTGATGAAACGTGCCGCCTTCAAGGCTCCGGCTGCGAAGATCTTCTTTGAAGAGGCCAGATGACGGATCTCTATAATCTCATCTTCTCCTGCGAAGATCACCCGGTGTTCTCCTGCTACAGTGCCGCCTCTGAGGGCGTGTATGCCGATCTCGTTCCCCCGTTTCCCGTTACCGCTGCGTCCGTATACTTTTTCGAACCGGTCATCGGGATCCATGGCCCGGACCAGCATCTTCGCCGTGCCACTGGGGGAGTCCAGTTTTTTGTTATGGTGCATCTCTACGACTTCCATGTCGAAATCTCCGGAAAGTACGGGAGCTATCTCTCCGAGGACTTTCTTCATCACTGTCACTCCCAGTGAAAAGTTGGCGGAAAAGACCACGGGTACGGTCTTGCCCAGTTGGGCGATAGCCGATTCCTGCTCCGGGCTGAACCCGGTGGTGGCAATGACGGCGCCGCAGCCCGCACCGGTGCAGTGGCTTATGAGCATATCCAGGTTGGCGGGATGGCTGAAGTCTATGACCGCATCCCTGTGGCCCGGTATGCGGTCCAGGGTATCGCCTTCAAGAGGATCTACTATGCCCAGCAGATCCATGTCATCTGTTTCATTTATGGCGTCGGCAAGGACATGACCCATGGCGCCGCCGCCGAGAATAATAACATCTGTCATTTTATATTTCCTCCGGTATGGATCTATTTATATTGGCAGATCCGCTATATACTCTTATGAACTTTACAGCAGATCGATAGCCTTCATTGTTTCTATGAGAGTCGCTTTCGTGTCATCCTCCATGGGATAAAGGGGCATCCTGTATCCGCCTACATCCATACCTACAAGGTTCATGGCCTCTTTGATAGGTATGGGGTTCGTCTCTATGAAGAGGGCGTTGACGAAATCCAAATAATACTTTTGCATCTCAGCCGCTTTTTTAGTATCGCCGTTGATGTAGGCCATGGCCATATCGTGAGTCTCCTTGGGGAGTATGTTGGCAAGTACAGATATTATGCCCATACCGCCCATGGACATGAGAGGCACGGATATGTCGTCATTCCCGCTGTACACATTGAAGTCGTCATTGATCAGACGGGAGATCTTTGTTACGAAGGACATATCGCCGCTTGCTTCCTTTATGCCCACTATATTCCTGTGTTGGCTTATTTCTGCCAAAGCGTCATAGGAAATGGCGACTCCGGTACGGCCCGGCACATTGTAGACGTATATGGGGATGTTCACCGCGTCTGCCACTGTGAAAAAGTGGTTTTTCATCCCGCTCTTATTCGTCTTGTTGTAGTAGGGCGTTATGACCAGCAGGGCATCTGCACCCATCTTTTCATATTTTATACTTTGTTCCATGGCTATCATAGTGTTGTTGGATCCGCTCCCCACTATTATGGGAGTACGGCCGTTGGCTTCTTCTATGGATATCCTTGCGATCTCGTCCTCTTCAGTGACAGTGAGGGACGGAGTCTCGGCTGTGGTGCCTAGGACCAGTATGCCGTCAGTACCGCTGTCGATATGCCAGTTTATCAATTCCCTCAATTTTTCGTAATTCACGCTTCCGTCTTCGTGGAAGGGCGTGATGAGAGCTACTATTGAGCCTTGTATCATGATTAGATTTCCTCCTGTATATATATGCCTTCTGCCGTCTTCACTGCAGGGCCTGTCATCATGACTTCTCCCTCTTCGGTCTGTTCCACAGTCAGGGTCCCGTAGGGCAGGAGGACCTTGACACGGGAGTAAGTCTTTCCGGCTTCTATGCCCAGCACCAGAGAAGCGCAGGCTCCTGTGCCGCAGGCAGGTGTGAAACCTACGCCTCTTTCATATGTCTTTATCCGCAAAACGGCAGGGTCGATCACTTTTACAAAATTCACATTGGTCTTTTCGGTGAATATGGGATGTTCGGATATCTGCGAAGCGATGTGCTCATCGGGGAATTCGTCAGTCCACACCACAGTATGGACAGTACCCATGAAGCAGCTGCTTACTGTGAAGTCCCCTGCGTCAGTATGGAGAGTGCGCCTGAGGAAATCGTCGCCTTTTTCATCTATCCCGAGAGAAGAGGGCGAAAAGTCCGGACGGCCCATGCCGATCCTGATCATATAGGGGTCGGTGTTCACGACCTTCACATCCATGGTGCCAGCCAGAGTGACTACGGAGAATCCCAGGGAAGGGGATATTTTTTTATCCACACAATATGCGGCAAAACATCTTATACCGTTTCCGCACATGGGAGCCCTGCTTCCGTCCATATTATAGAAGATCATTTCCAGAGCGGGTTCTTCCCTTACCACTATAAGCCCGTCAGCGCCTATTCCCGTAGCGCTGTTGCACATATGCAAAGCGAGTGTGCTGAAGTCACACGGAGGAAGCTCCTTTTCTCTGACGATGACAAAACTGTTGCCGCAGCCATGATATTTCGCAAATCCTATCATCATATCCCTCCGGATCTACAGGTCGAAGGCCTGAGATAAAGCGATAGCGGCTTTCGATCTTGCTGACATATCCACCGTGATGGAGATCGAGATCTCCGATGTGGTTATGTGATAATAGCTTATATCATTATCAGCCAAGACCCTGAAGACCTTGCTTGCCACTCCCGAGTGTGTCGCCATGCCTACGCCTATGAGGGAGATCATGGCCAGCTTATCCTGGCATTCTATTTCGACGCCGGCAAAAGCGCCGTTACCGGCGATCTGCTCGTTGAGGATCCTGCCCTGCTCGGAGGAACAGCTGAACGAGAGGGCACAGCTGCCCGGGCCTGTGACATGTTGTGATATCATGTCCACGTTTATATCCAGTTCACCGAGGATGTTGAAACAATCCGCAACGGTTTTACCGTCGTTTGTCAGATTGTTGAGTGTGAAAATAGCTATATCTTCCTGTATGCTCATAGTGCTTATGGGCATATCTTCAACTATAAGGTTTTCTCTATCCATGATTCGTGTTCCTTTACTCTTATCTTCCAATGACTTTCCTAAAAACAGCGGTATGTTATATTTTTTTGCGAGTTCGACGGCACCGGTCTCGATGACGTCCGCTCCCAGGTTGGACATTTCCATCAGTTCGTCATAGCACAGCTGCTGAAGAGGTCTGGCCTGGGGATATACATCCGGGTCCACCGTGTATATGCAGTCCTTCTGCGTATATATCTCACAAGGGCATTCAAGATGAGCGGCTATGGCAGTGGCTGTTATGTCACAGCCTCCTCTTTTGAGGGATCCCGGATCGGATGAGTCGTTGCCCAGGAATCCGGATACGACAGCTACCTTGCCGGTGTCCACTATGTCTTCTACTTTTTTTGTGTCGTATTCTATAAGGTTTATTCCTCTGTGGAAATCGTCGGATCTCGTTCGGGAACTGAAGCCTGACATAGACTGAGCGGGAACGCCCAGATTGTTCAGAGCCATAGCCAGTATAGCGGCCGTCCTCTGATCGCCTCCTGACAGGAGAGATGACAGTTCCGGGCCGGAAACGTCAGAGGTGACTTTTCTGGCTTCGGCGATAAGGTTTTCCGCCAGACTGCCCATGGGACTGGTCACTATCACCAGACGGTCCACAGTCTTGGCAACCGTTGCCGTATGGCGGGCGACGGCGCTTATCATTTCTGGACTGCACAGACATTGTCCGTCATATTTCTGCACTAAATTCATATCTTTTCCTTTCTTATCTCAAAGTTCTATTACAGTATCGGTTTCGAACCTCATTTGATCTGTGTAGGTCTCTTCGCGAAGGACTTCTCTTGCGACTCCGTCTTTGACGAAGACCACTGCAGGGCGGCAGGCTCTGTTATAGTTGCTGGCCATGGAATACCCATATGCGCCGGTAGAGTACATCACCAATATGTCGCCCTCTTTGACTTGAGAGGGAAGGGAAGCCTCCTTTATGAGTATGTCGCCTGATTCGCAGTTCTTCCCCGCTACGGTGAATGTGCCGTCCTTAGGTTCTCCTATACGGTCAGCTATGTCGCAGCTGTATTCTGCCTGATACAGCACGGGCCTTATGTTGTCGCTCATGCCTCCGTCTACGAAGATGAAGTTTTTACAGCCGGTGTCTTTGGAAAAGCCTACGGTGTAAAGAGTATAACCGGCTTCTCCCACTATGGATCTGCCAGGCTCGATCATGAGCTTTTCGATAGTCAGGCCCTTGGCCTCAAGACAGTCTTCGCATTTTTTCACCAGCAGTTTCGTCATTTCCCCAATGGGGACAGGTTTATCACCGGCAGTATATCTAATGCCGAATCCACCTCCTATGTTAAGGACATCCGTTAGGATGCCGTATTTGTCATACATGTGCTTCATGAAATCGACGAGGATCTCGATGGCCTGCTCGAAGCCTGACGTATCAGTTATCTGTGAACCGATGTGACTGTGGAAGCCTCGAAAATTTATATGAGGACTTTCTTCAGTCTCTTTGATGAGGGCGGCGATCTCGTCGTCACGGTCTATGGGTATACCGAACTTTGTGTCGGCGCCTGATGTCCTTATATACTCGTGAGTGTGGGCCTCTATGCCTGGATTGACACGGAGCAGGACATCGGACTCTTTATTGTACAGGGAGGCAAGGCCTATGAGCTTGCGGCATTCGGGCAGATTGTCCAGCACTACGTTGCATCCCAGCATGAGCGCCATGTGGAGCTCGTCCACGGACTTGTTGTTGCCGTGAAAGTAGACTTCGCTCATGTCCATGCCGGCTTCCGATGCACAGTAGAGCTCGCCGCCGCTTACGACGTCGAGACCTGCTCCCATCTGTTTGACTTTTTCATAAATGGCTTTACAGGAAAACGCCTTGGAGGCGTAGATCACTTCAGATCCGAATTTCGTGGAAGAAAGGCCGTCCATGGCCGAACGGATCTGATCCTCGATAAGTTTTTCGTCATAGATCTGCAGAGGAGTGCCCAGCTTTTTTGCCAGAGCCACACAGTCAACTCCTCCAACGGTTAGATTCGCCATGATGTTATCATTCCTTTTCCTTTTGTGTTCTGTAACTTACCTGTCAAAAGAAGCGCCGGAATAAAAAACACCGACGAGCGATCCTCATCGGCTTCATCATGACATCTGCGGATTCCGCAGTAAATGAAAATACCTCTTGCAGGATAGCTCAACTGCCCCGTTTCCCGAAGCAGACAGTCATACGGCTATTGACCGTATGCCCACCGGTAAATCATGCCTGAAGTTACCAGTTCGGCGAAGATCACCTCCGGATCGGGTCATCGCCTGCCGGCTATCCGTTCCATCTTTTCCTTCGCGCCTCTATCAACTTGGTACAGATTACTAGATATACACAAAAAAATCAAGGGAAATTTGGTAAAAAATACGATTTTTTCGATTTTTTTGAACGAATTTTTGGGCAATACAACGAAATTCTGGCCATGTGGGTGAAAACATAAAGAATCCTTTTAAAGTTCATCGGGATTTATGCAGCGCTCTGTGGTAAAATGCCTGTATATCTAAAACGGTCTGTTAGGCGAAAACTTTTTACATGATAGGGAAAGGATCGATCACATGGTTTTATATTTTTCCGGCACCGGCAACAGCAG
>CASDUO010000026.1:19452-19976 GCA_949284065.1 uncultured Bacillota bacterium | reverse complement strand
GGCAATCCCAGCAAGGACGCTGTTCTTTCGGCAGTTATGCAGGAAATACTCGATGAGTATATATACAACGATAACTACGGTGTAGATCGAATGCAGATATCACTTCGAAACCGCGGTTACAAGGTTGGCAGGCGCAGGATAATCAGAATCATGAAGGGAAATGGTTGGCTCCATGAACGCAAGCGCCGTCCGAAAGGCTTAACCAAGGCAACTACTGAAATACAGGAGAAGGAAAACCTGATCAAACAAGATTTCAGGTCAGATCGGCCGTATCAGAAGTTGCTTACTGACATATCTCAGATATCGTGCCGTGACGGCAAACTATACATATCTCCAATAATGGATCGCTTTAACGGAGAAATACTTTCTCTGGTAATGCGAAGCAATATGTGCAAAGAACTGTGCATTGATACATTCAATGCAGTAGCCAAAAGGTTTCCTTTGAACGGAGCCATACTCCATTCAGATCGCGGAAGCCAGTATACAAGTGAAACATTCCGTGAAGAACTCAATAAGGCAGGTGT
>CASDUO010000026.1:0-19408 GCA_949284065.1 uncultured Bacillota bacterium | reverse complement strand
AAAGTAATTGTTTTCAGATATGTCTTTATCTACTACAACCGGATAAGGATATACACTTCAAATCCGGATGGCCTCCCGCCAGCAGCTTACAGGAGACGTTTGGAACAACCGTTAGCAGAAGCTGCTTAATTTTGTGGGTTTAAAGACTGCACAAATATTGACAACTCCAGTGCGAAGAAGTCTCTTTTTATAAAGTGCTACATTGCGCTTCTCGCAGCTGATATTGTGATGCAGCTTGGAGAGACCGGAATATGGGTATTCGAGGCATCACTTCTTGTAAAGCTTTCCTGTATTATGCTATTTGGAGGCGGGGTTCTTTGCGCACAGTGGGAGAAAATCCCGGGCGATCCGTCGGCTCCCGGAGACACAGGATCCAGCAGCGGCAATGAGACGGGAACAGGGGATCCGATGCCTATAAGGACACTGGCAGGTATAGTTGTGATTTCAGCGATTACGGCAATGATACTTATGGGCAATCGCAGAAGAAGGGAAAATGAATAATAGGCAGTGACAGAACCGCCCGGATTTTGTGTACGAAAGGCATGAAAATCCGGGCGGTTTTCAGTTAGGAGAGATGTGCAGGCAGGAACGGAAAAAATCATCAGCATTATTGCCGAGTTATAATCAGTAGCGTATAATATCTTTGAACAAAACATACCAAAACGGGAAAAAATTTCAATATGCAATACGGTAGAGAAACGAGAAAACTGAATATCATATGCATCGGACTTGTGGCTCTCGCAGCCTTATCCAGAGCTGCCGGGTATACGCTGGGCGGGTTTTCCCATAACAGCATTATCTTTGTACTGTATACAGCTGCGGCCTTTATATGGACAGCTCAGATAAACAGGAGGATAACAGACAGGCGCGAGCGAAGATGCCTCCTGTGGACGGCTGCCATGATTATCATATGGATGGCTCTCAGAACGATAAAGTACGATTTTACTGCACCGGACGATGCTCTTGGCAGGTATCTGTGGTATCTGTATTATGCGCCTCAGACGCTGATAGTTCTGATGGTCTTCTTTACCGTGCTTTACATCGGAGTGCCGGAGGGCAGGCGAATCAGCGGATACCGGAACCTGCTTTACATACCGGCTCTTCTGATTATTGCAGGCATAATGACAAATGACCTGCATCAGCTGGCGTTTGCGTTTCCGGACGGACCGGAGCACTGGCACGAAGCAAGCAGCTATACATACGGCCCATTATATTATATTGCGGTGGCATGGCTTGCTCTGATGTTCGCAGCGATACTGGCGGTCGCAATGATACGGTGTGCGATATCGGCAGGACGAAAAAAAATGTGGATTCCTCTGATTCCCCTTGGAGCGGCAGTGGTGTATTTTGCGGCTTTTACAATCCTGTCGGACAGGATGATGCTCCTTAAAATGCCGGAAGCAATATGCCTGATTCTTGCAGCCTTTACCGAGAGCCTGATAGTGTCACATCTCATACCTTCCAACGACAGCTACGGCGATTTGTGGAACGCATCAGCCATCGGAGCGGGGATAATGGATGATGACGGGAATATACAGCTCAGATCAGGCGACGTCAGCTTTGTGGATGAGGCGCTGATAAGAAGAGCTGAAAATGAGCCCGTAATGCTGCAAAACGGCACGGTCGTGCTGAAGAGCAGTAAGATTCGGGGAGGCTGCGGATTCTGGACAAGAGATGTGTCCGAAATAGCAGCTATAAACAGCAGGATAAAAGAACTGGGGGATGTGGTGTCTGAGGAAAATGCCATGCTCGAGGCCGAAAACAGGCTGGCTGAGGAGAAAAGCCGGATACGCCAGCAGGAGGCGATTTATGAGAGTATCGCCGTGAGAGTAAAACCCCAGATAATGAAGATAAATGAGATACTCGAGGCACGGTACAGGGATGAAGCGGATTTTGAGAAGAAAATGGAATATGCCTGCATTCTTAACGTATATATCAAACGGTATTCCAACCTCGTGCTACTTTCGGAAAAAGGCACCAGTCTTCAGGCGGGAGAACTTTTTATGGCTCTGGACGAATCTCTCGTTTATCTCAGGCTTTATAGTGTAAAGGCTTGCGGTTTTTATTCGGGCGAGGGCAGGATGGAATGCGATGCACTGCTGTCGGCCTACAGATTTTTTGAAACGGTGATCGAAGAGGCGATGCCTGATATCACAGTGCTTATGGTGGATGTTGAGGTGTCGGGAGAGCTGCTGACTATGAAACTGGAAATGAACGATACCGGACACGGCATTTCCCCGGCGAAGGCCTGCCGTCAGGCGGAGAAATGCGGAGGAACGGCCGATATCAGCACTGACGGAGATACGGTGTATGCCGTGCTCAGGCTTGCGACGGGAGGTGTTTAAGGCATGACGGGCTATTACTACATCTCAGAGGGTGCACAGTTCACGATGTGCATCACGGAGCTTGTCATAATCACTGCGGCGGTATATATACTGGTGAAAGCGTTCATGATGGACATGCCGCCGCGATACAAAGCCGGCAGCGTGATTATCGGAATGGCGAATATGGCGGTTTACCAGGGTATGACAGATGTAAGCGTATACCTGCTGACTGATAAGAGTGTCGTGTTTCTGACAGGTGCGGCACGTCATATCCCATGGGCGGCTGCAGTCGTTTTCATGGCTGTATCGGCACTGGCATGCGGCGTATTTATATACAAGATGAAAATCAGAGAGCTTAACATGCTTGCGCCCGGCTCAATTAAGGAATTTATCGATGACATGCAGGACGGGATATGCTTCTGCGACGATATCGGTATGCCTATTCTGGTCAACAGGAAGATGCATGAGATATCGTCGATGCTCACCGGAGAGAAACTGCTCAGCGCCGAACGTTTCACGAACAGCATCACCGATACGGCAATCGCAGAGACGCAGGATGGATCTGTATGGGATATCCGGCGATTCTCACTGAATGTAGGACGTCATCATGTTGGGATAATGGCATGTGACATAACTGAGCAGTACGATATGAACAGACAGCTTCAGGAGCGGCTGCAAAAGCTCAGCGGAGTAAATGAAAGACTCAGAGAATACGGGAGCCGGCTTGATCAGGTGGTAAGGGAAAGTGAAATACTTGCTGCAAAGATCAGGGTGCATGATGATCTAGGCAGGTGTCTGCTGGCGTTCAGGGCATATCTGGAGCAGCCGGAGCAGCAGCGCGACAGAGGCAGACTGCTAACGATGTGGAAATACAATATGGCTGTCATGAGAAACGAAGCCGAGCCGCAGAAAACTGCCGACTCGTGGGAAATGCTCATGAAAGCCGCGGCGGCTCTGAATGTGGATATCGCAGTGACAGGCACAATGCCGGAAAAGAGCAGAAGCAGAGACATCCTGATATCAGCTGCGCACGAGTGCCTGACCAATACCGTGAAGCATGCCGGAGGCAGCAGGCTTTACATAGATATAAAAAAGTCGGCAGGATGTACGACGGCAGAAATCTCCAATGACGGAAGAGTGCCGGAACATGAGATAGACGAGACGGGCGGACTTAAAAATCTGCGTCACGCAGTCGAAGGCGCCGGGGGAAGAATGACCACGGAAAGCGTGCCCCGGTTTTTACTGAAGATAGAAATTCCTTATGGGGTACAATAGATGGAAAAAATGAAAGTTATGATAGTAGATGATCAGTTTGTATCACGAAAATTCTTTGAAATGTATATAGATGATTCTGACAGGTATGAAGTGTCATGTGTCGTCGAGTCTGCCGCTTTTGCGGATGCATATGTGCTGGCGGATAAGATTGATCTGGTCATAATGGATATACTGATGAATGACGGATCCAACGGTCTTGATGCGGCGGCGAGAATTAAAAAGAATTGTCCTCAGATAAAAATCATAGGGGTTACTTCAATGCCCGAATACTCCTGGCTTGACAAAGCAAGAAGCATAGGCATAGACAGCTTCTGGTACAAGGAGGATCCGGAACTGTCTTTTCTTGATGTTATGGACAGGACGATGGCCGGAGAATCGGTTTACCCTGCGGGCACGCCCCAGGTTATGCTGGGAATGGTCGGCAGCGGCGAGCTTACGGAACGTGAGCTTGAGATCCTTCGCATAATAACGACAGGCGCCTCAAACAGCGCTATTGCAGAAACGCTCGGCATAGCGGAGAGTACGGTGAAAAACCATATACATAACATACTGGAAAAGACCGGATTCAGCAGCAGGACGGAGCTTGCCATAGAAGCGAGGACCAGCGGGATTGTCGTTAATTTTTAGTTAAATATGCGCCGTATAGATCTTTCGATTCATGCCTAAAAACGCTTCCGGAAGTATGATTAATACGTATGCGATTTTATGACCGGAGGAAATGCAGGTGAGAATCAACAGGACAGGCAAAACAGGATATATAATTGGTCTGAGCATTATAATCTTTTATTTTGCTTTCCCCTTTTTTTGCGTGCAGCCTGCGTACGGTACGGAGGGAAAGATCATCATGTCTGATGATAAGACTGCCGTGATACCGGTAATATACGGAATCGTATGTTTCGCATCATTTGTCCTGGCGATATGCTGCTGTCTTGTCAGAAAAAGATATATCAAGCTTATCATGCTTTCGGTTTTCGTCTTTTTATGTAACATGGGTTACTTTGCCATGTCGGTCTCTCGGACTCTCGAAGGGGCACTGATGGCAAACAGGCTGGCATATCTGGGATCTGTTTTCCTCGTGTTATTCATGCTTCTGATAATAATGGATGTCTGCGGCGTGAAGCCTGTTAAGGCGGTCACGGTACTGCTTTTCTGCATAAGTGTGGCAGTGTTCTTAACAGCAGCTACCGGCGGCATCACAGATATATATTATGAAGACGTGGAACTGGTGATAACAAACGGTACCGCCAAGCTGGTCAAGGAGTACGGACCGATGCACGGTGTGTATTACATATATCTGTTCCTTTACTTCCTTTTTATGATGGGCGTAATACTGTTGTCGGTATTGAAGAAAAAGGCAGGGGTCGACAAATATGCGGCATTTTTTGCAGCTGCTGTTCTGGGCAACATAGGCATATGGCTCAGCGAGCAGTTTCTCAGCGAAAACTTTGAATTTCTGTCAATATCCTATGTGATGACCGAAATGCTGATGCTGTTTATGTTCAGCATCATGCACGACAATCATGAGTCGCTCGGGAAAACGGTGGATGAGACTTCACCATGCTGTGCCGATTCACCTCGGATGAAGCTTCTGACATCACGCGAACGTGAGGTGGCCCTTCTCCTTCTGGAAGACAGAAAAAGGAAGGAGATCGCAGATGACCTGGGGATAACGGAGCACACTGTAAAGAAGCACACCTCGAATATATTCTCAAAGCTCGAAGTGGGCAGCAGGAAAGAGCTGATCAGCCTGTTTAAGGAAAAGCATCAGCAACTGAAATAAAACATACATAGTGAAGTTAAGAGGAGCTGTTGTACTAAGTAATCAGTACGACAGCTTCTTTTTTTATGGTGAGGCTGCAGATGTTTTTTGCGGTTCAAATGTGACAATTCTATGGTACCCCAAAAATTACCCCTTTTTTTGATAAATATCACCCCTCGGGCTAATTCAGAAAATTATTCCGCGGCAATATAATTAAAATGAAACAAAATTCAGTCGTTATAGTCGTTATAAAAGTTAACAGGTTAAAGCAGCGGATTATATTTAAAAGTAAAAGGTTGTAAAGAAGGGGAAAGTAAAATGAAAAAACTGATCAGAAGATTTGCAGCAGTGTTTGCGACAGCAGCTATGGTATTTGCATTTTCGGCATGCGGAGGTACGGATATGTCGGGCAGCCCTTACCTCGGTACATGGTCGGCGACATCAGCTGAGTATTCCGGCATAGAAATGTCGGTGGAAAGCGTTCTCGGCGGTGAGTTCACTCTGACTCTCAATGACGACGGAAGCTGTGATCTCAGCGTTGCCGGAGAAACGGAGTCAGGAGACTGGACTGAGACAGAAAACGGATTTAATGTCGATGGTGAACTTGACTTTGCTGTGGACGGAGATACAGCAGTAACGGATTATGACGGAGTCAGCATGTATTTCGAACGACAGTAACAGGCGGCAGTGACAGACGACAGTGACAGACGGAAGTGAAATTTGCGGGAGAGGTGAGCAGTATGAAATACGATTCGTCAAAGGCAGCTGAGCTGTACCTTCTCAAGGCGGAGAATTTCGATGAGAAGACAGCTCCGAATCAGAAAAAATATTACAGGGAAGCAGCCGACTGGCTCGCGGCAAATCATTTTGATTCAGCTGAGGAAGCCACAGAGGCTATGAAGCATACCGAGTACTACGAGGGTGCGGGAATTGCCAAGATAGCCGATGATATAGAGCTGAGGATAAAGGCTATGGAAGATGTCGGCTATGATGATGTGGCGGAGATCCACAGGCAGCGCAGAGAAAAATTCAGAAAGGGCGGCAATGCATATGCCTTTTCACAGGAATGGATAGACGACTTCAACCGGGCGGCTGAAAAAGCTGCGCTTTATGCGGAGAGAAAAGAAGCGTTCGGGAAGATATTCAGCGGATACTTCCAGATAGCGGGAAATCCTCAGCGTGCGCACAGAAAGGAAGCTGCGAAGGGAATAACGGAAGGACTGAAAAAGCTCGAAGAGCTTGGCGTTACCTTTGACGAGCTGGCTTCTCAGAGAGCATACATAAAGCTCACTATGCTGACGGAAAAGGGTATGAACAATTTCGTCGATTTCGTGCATGACTTTATCCGGAATGGATGCGATTTTGACGATGACATAAGCGATATCAGCGAAGAGCAGAAGCATATAGCCGGATGGGTAGCACAGAACAAGGCACAGCTTGCAGAGGTCGGGAAGATGGAAAAGTGGCACTTTGCAAACTGTGTCGCTGTTCCGTCCGAGAGCCCTGAGGGATATGACTTCATAGACATGAGGGAGGTGGACTGCTGATGGAAATGACCCATAAGTACGTGATAGAAGCACATATGAACGCCCTCTATGACGGAAGGCCCGAAGGAGCTCTTCTCGAAAGCGTGAAGGATTTTGAAATCAGGCTCTCGGAATTCGCCGAAGAGAATCCGCGCTCTGCCGATATCATGGCAGACAGCGGTATGAGGGACGAATACAACCAGCTGTACATGGCTGTGATAAACAGAAACAATGATTACAACACCGCAGGGGCTGAAGAACCGAAGGCTTTTGATTATGCAAAAGCGCAGCGTGTCCCTACTGTCCACGAATTTCTGGATACCTACAGACTGGTTTATGAAAAGGCCGTCAAGCCTAACAAGCGGGAGCTGACGGACAGAGCATATCAGAAGCTGTTTGATGTGGAAAACAGGACGGACGACCTGCTGGAAGCTCAGATGATTATAGAGAGGGAACACCTCATCCTCAATACTGTGACTGCAGATTACAAGGATATTGCGGAAGATTTCATGGAAGCCGCAGATCCCAACTATGAAGTGACCTCTGCCACGGTAAAGGCCACTATAGGAGTGTATGCCACGGCAAAAAGTCTTGAGGAGATAACCTATATGGGAGAAGTGGCAAGAGCTACATGCGACGATATAGCTGTTCAGGTGAAGCTCAAGGTTGAGATGATGACCATATTCACATCGCTGATATTTGCATGGGAGAGGTCGAAGCGGAAGCGCCGGAATATGCAACGGCCATGGTGCTGACCAGAAGACAGGTAAGACAGTACTACAGGTTTTTATCCGAAGACATGGGCCTTACCTTTGAGGAACTGGAAAAAACACCGTTCTACAGGATATCGATGCTGAATCCTCAGGGGCTTGACGAGCTGTGGAGAATCAAGAAGGTGATGCATCCTGACAATATCAGGGCGATAAAATACGTTCTGTTCGAAGAGATTCTTTCGGACCGCAGCATGGAGGATATACTCCTCACACCTCAGGCCGAACCGTATTATGAGATGATCGATACAAGACGATATCCCGAAATGGACAGAGAATTCAATGCGCTGGCGGAGGAACTGAATAAGGATATCAGATATTTTCAGCGCAACAGGAGGCCTGAAGGAGAAATGTCTCAGGAATCCCTGATAAACAAAACCAGAAAGCTTTCCTTGACTCTGGCGGAAAGCGGAGAAAAGTCGCCGGCACAGGCGGGAATGCCGGGAGCTTCAGGAGCGCGCGGCGCTGCAGGAAATGTAATAAGCAGCATTAAAGGAATGGACCCGTCCGTGAAAAAGGAAATGGGCAAAAGCGTGGCGAAAGGGGTTGCGGCAGACGCCGTTAAGGATATAGGAAAGGGTCTCCTCAGGGGATTATTCAGAAAGTAAAGCTCAGAATCAGTAAAGGAGAAGAAAATGGGACTTATTAAAGCAGCTGCAGGAGCAATAGGCGGAACTCTGGCGGATCAGTGGAAGGATTATTTCGGCTCTTTAACTTTTTTAGGGGTTTTTGAAAAATCGCCTTTAACGAAGTCTGGGGAGTCTTGAGAGGAGGGGTAAACTAGTGTATAGTGATTATGCCAGTATGGAGCGTTAAAGTAAATTAGGTGACGAGGAGGTGAACGTACAGCACCTTAATACATTAAAACTTTTCATATTTCGAATTCAGAAGTTAATGTTAACATTCTTTCAAATAGGAGGGCAAGAAAATGAAAAAGCGTAGAGTATCAAGATTGCTGCTAATTTTAGCAGTAACAACAGCTATGATAGCTGCAACAGCAGTAGTTGCAAGCGCAGCAACAATTAACAAAAATGATGCTGATTATAAGTATTCCAAGACATTTGATGATGGTACTGTTGTATCATTTACCAAGGATCTTATTAATGCACCAGCCACTAAAGATTATATTCAGTGCAGAATTCAACTTGCAGAAGGTGATACATTTGGCAACTATCCTTACTTCACCGATAGTAGTAAAAAAGAAATAAATGGTCAGCAGTGGGATAAGAACGGAGACGTTGCGTATGGTGTATTAAATATCAAAGATACCAATCTAAAACTGGGAGTATTTTATCTTTACTGCAATGGCATGGGTTGGAGTGAAAATAGAATGGATTTCTTCTATGCAAACTTCCAAAAAGCTACTAAGATGATGATTACAACATATCCTAACAAGATTCTGTTTAATGCTGACCGTCTGACTCGTGACCAGCATGGTGAGTATACAAATGTGTTTGTTAAAGGACATAACTTTAATGCAATGCTCAAGAATGGATGGGGAGAGTGGATGGCAACAAAGGCTCCATCGACAATGAAGCCAGGTAAGAAATATGGCTTGTATGCAGTACAGATAGACCGAGTTAACAACTATCAGGTTAATTCCGAGGTTTATAAGTTAGCTACAGTGACTATGGGTCCTTCAACTAAGCCTGTAATCAAGTCGGTAAAGATTTCTAATGTTAAGGTTAAGAGATATTTTAGCTATAATGAATTGAAATATAGATATAAGACCACATTCAAGATGACTGTAACCTTAAGCAAGAAGGCTAAGGGTGCAAAGGGTATAGATCTTACTACAAGTGTAAACGGCATTTCTTCATACAAGACACTTAAGGGCACAAAGAATACCTACACAGCGAAATTCAATTGGGATATGCCTATGAGCTTAAAGGGTAAAACTGTTTCAGTTAAGGTAAAGACTTATAATGATACTAAGTATAAGGCTTACAGCTACGACTCAAAGGCTAAGAAGGCAAAGATTAGATAGGTGTACACTGATAACAATTACAAAAACCAAACAGAATAATTAAACGGCTCTTTAACTTTTTTAGGGGTTTTTGAAAAATCGCCTTTAACGAAGTCTGGGGAGTTTTGAGAAAAGAAAGACGATAACCATCTTTGAAATGTACGAAGAGGTTATCGTCTTTTGTTGCATCAAAGAGAACACATAATTAATCTTAATATTTAATATATCCCTTGTTCAGGGTGTAAAGGCATCTGAGCCTGAAACGATAGAAGTTCCTGTATCCATTGGCATTACGTCTTATCAGCTTGATTCTGGAATTCATGGCTTCTATCGGACCGTTGGATATTCTCCTTCCTCGATAAGTAAGGAAACAGTTTACAATTTCATGCTTCCAGTTCTTCAACATCTTCTCAACAGCACGAAATTCAGGAATTCCATAAATACGAATATCTTCTATGTACTTATCAATATACCTGGCGGCATTATGATAGGCAGCAGAGGAGTTTATCGCCTCATAGTCACATTTCAAGGTGTATGCGATTTCAAGCCACGGATCTATACTCAAGAGTCTGTTGATGAGTGCTTCAGGTGATACGTACCTTGAGCCGATGATATGGTAGTACCTCCTAAGATCGATTATTCTTTCAAAATCAACGTTGTCCCTTGATTTCTTGAGAAGCCAGTTGTATCTCTTCAGGAGCCTGTATTCCTCACTTGACCTGTCAAAAGATTTCATGATCCTGATACGAACCCTGTCGAATGCGTAGTTGATATTCTTGACAACATGAAAGCTGTCGACACAGAGCAGTGCATTAGGAAAGTATTCTTGTGCGAGAACACGATAATTCTCCCACATATCTATACTTATGTACTTAACATAATTTCTGGTTCCCTTGTTAATGCCGGAGAAATATGTGGCGAGATCATCCTTCTTTCTTGATGGAACAAGGTCGTAAATCGCACCGGTATCAAAGTCAAGAAGAACGCAGGCATACTCCGCCTGTAGAAACTTACTTACAAAAACCTCATCAATACACAGGCAGCGAGGTAGAGGAACAGTAGAAATACCTGCATGCTCATCAAATACTCTCATCACCGTAGTGGTGCTGACATCAGTAAGCTGAGCCACAGTGGAAAAAGTAATGGAATCATGCTGAAGCAGCTTCATGATGCGAATAACCGTTGCCTGAGAAATACGTTTACCGGGAAGAGAAAACGGATTATTCTCAGGGAATGGCTTCTGGCAGGCTGTGCAGTAATATCTCCTCTTTCTGTAGACGACAACCATGTCGTTTTCAACGAAAACGGCATGCTTAAGTGTACGCTCGTAGTAGTCATGTACCGTTCTTGAAGCCTTGTTGCAGCGAGGACAAGGGGTTGGCCTTTGCTTGAGAGTAATACTGCATTGAGTAATCCTGCCGCACTGAATCTCATGAAAATCTTCTATATCAGAAGGTTCCAAGTTAAATAGCTTTATGATAATATCTCTCATGTGAATATTCCTTTCTGTTCTCTTTGATTAGCACACTAAAGATAACATTAAGGAACAACAAAGGACGCAGAATCTAATCGATATGACTAGATTTTGCGTCCATTTTTTATACCCCAACAAGTTGATAGGTGTACTTTCCATATTGACAACTCCAAATATATAATTTCTGTGGACACACGACCTGGGCATATGTCCATCCCATATCCTCCGTCACTTTCTGTAAATCCTTGTTGATACACATCACCCGTTCGGCTATTTTCTTCGACGCATGGGCTTCCCCGTGATTTATGCAGACATAAATGGCCTTCGGATCTTGATATGTCATCTGCCAAAAGGATGTTTGATGATACCGGGCGTACTTTCCCCTACTCCCGACTTAAGGCACATCATTTTTTTATATCTATGACTATGCACAAAACCTTCACCCTTTCCTGCTGTTTTGCGCCACCGACCGTCTTCTGCAAAAGTGCCATCACACCGCAGGTTCACGGTCATGAGTCTGTCGCATACCGGGCACTGCGGTATCACGTCCGAAGGTACGGACATTTTCAGCGCCACAGCATACGACAGCGCCGGTCGGCCGTTTTCCGCCGCTTCATGCCTCTGGGCTTCCACATCCTCTGCATGGCTGCTCTGCTTCCTGCCTGCCCGAAAGCGCTGCGGCAATCGTAATAAAAGCGCAGACCTCACATCGAGGCTTGGGGCAGGAATCGCCTGTAGCATAAGCAGGATCCATGAGCCAGGGACTTCACATGTGGTGCGTATGGTTCTGTTCCGGTAACTCTCTCAACAGCCAGTTCTTAAAGAAACTCTCTGCGATCTTCGTGAGTTCCTTTTTTTCTATCTCGTCATCACTATGTATCCATCGGCTCAAAATCGAGATCATACCGATAAAAAATATGTCCAAAAGATACTCTGAACGTACAGAAACAGCTCCTTCGGTGAAAGTTTTCTGAAAAACCGGCATAAGTTCTTTTTTTAACCGTTCTATGAAATGGAACCTATTATACGGACTGAGCACTATTGATAATCTGTCATGGTTCCTTTCATGTAACGATATGAATGCATCAACGATAGACGATCCCAAGGTCGTCCCAGCGTGATCATCCATGATGATTTTACCGGCGTCTTTTAGAATATCGTCTTCAATAGCTTCTAAAACCGCATATACATCCGCAAAATACCTATAAAAGGTGCATCTGTTGTACCCTGCGATCTCCGTGATCTCTCTCACCGTGATTTTATCGATTTCCTTATTCCGATTGAGACGTATAAAAGCCTCGATAAACTTCCTTCTGGTTTCTTCCGTGATTTTAGGTTGTTTGTTCATAAACCCTCCGATATGCAACACATCTGAGAATCTGTTTCTTGATAATCTCCCAGCGTGATTTATAATCATAATTGTACAACAGGTGTTACATAGAAACAATCAAGATGTAAAGCCCATGGAACATCCGGGCTGCAAAACGGAACGACCAAATCATCCGCCAACCTCTTAAGTTCCCGATCATGGGAACCGGCATACTCAAAGCGTATCCGACGAAATAACATACTGCGAAATTATTGATCACAATAATAGAAGTGGAGGATAGATAAATGAAAAGCAGTTTTTATCGTGAACATTGGTACGATGTGGGGATATATATCTTCGTGTCATTAGCATTCGTGATGGGGTTCTGGGGAAGGAACCTTAGCGAGATCCAAATCATACTTACATATAGCTTCATGGCTCTCCTGGTCCATCAATTCGAAGAATATAGATCGCCGAGCGGATTCCCTATAATCTTCAACCACAAATTCTTTGGTGAAAAAGAAAAATACGACAGATATCCATTGAGCAGTCAGATATGTCTGTGGATCAATGTTTACTTCGCCTATCCGTTTTATATCATTCCTATCTTCCTGCCCGATGTGATATGGCTCGGTCTTGCACAGATTTTCTTCGGTATGATATTCCAGTTCCTGGCACATGGATTTATCATGAATATCAAAAATCACAGCTTTTATAATCCCGGTATGGGAGCAGCGGTACTCCTACATTTCCCCATTGGAGTATATTACTGCTGGTATATCGTGAACAACGATCTGGCCACAGGAACAGATTTCCTGTTGGGATTCTTAGCTATGATAGGAGGTATATTCGTCACATTGCCATTGCCGATGATCATCTGGAAAAAGGCCGGAAAAGTCATACCTTTTAGAAAGGACATCGTAGATAAGGCTTTGATAGTTGAAGAAAAAGCAAGTTTCAAGAAATGATCCCTTACTTCCCCATATTTCCCCTTTATCTTCGCATCGCGATCTCGGGCCTTCCTTTGAGAGGGTATATTCCCCTGTTTTCCTTTACAGACCGATTTCCTGTGGCATCACCAACAAAGAAGGACTCCTATTGCCCCTTAGCCGCGACTTCCCTGCTGTTTTCTATTTCCTCTGCTATCTTTTCAAGCCGTTTCAGCCTGCCATTGACTCCCGCTTTGGTCAAGGGCGGGGTCGTCAGCTGTCCCAATTCTCCCAAGGCCGCATCGGGATTTGCCTCTCTTATCTCCGCTATTTCTTTGAGCTTTTGGGAAAGCTTTTCATACTCTCCCGCTCTTTTGATCGTTTCTATAGCCTTGATCTGTTTTTCCGCAGCTGCCACCGCTTTATCTATATTCGCTTCATCACAGTTACGTCTCCTGTTGGCATCGTTCCTGAGTTCCTTTTTCATCCTCACATCTTCATAGATGAAGTACTGTGAATGGGCACCCATGATCGCAAGCATATCAAGGATCTGCCCGGAGTTCTTAAGATAAACCATATAGCCGTTTTTCCTCTCCGCCACCTTGGCGTGTATGTCCACAAAACTGTTGAACAGCCTCCTTATGTCCGCCGCCAAGGTCTCAGAGCCCACCGATATCTCAAAATGATATCCTTTGTCCGGATCGCTCATGGTACCTGCACCGAGGAATGCGCCTCTGAGGTATGATTTCCTGCAGCACTTGGTCTTTATCAGCCCTTCATATATACCATCGCTTATGGTGTTTGATCCCTCTTTCACTATGAGTATCCCGGTCTCCCTGAGTATGGCCTCCGACATATCCTCCGGACCTATCACTATATTATAGCGCTTTGCTCTTTTGAGACCTGAAGGTTCCTCTATTTCTATGTACGGCTCGACACCGTAATACTCTTTGAAAAGCGTTTTCAGGTGCCTGGATACCGAATTATTTTCGGTGGTCAAAAGTATCTTGAACTTCCCTCCCCCGGCAAGGGCTATACTGCCGGACACCCTTATGAAGCCGGCGATCTCGGCCAGCATACAACATTTTTTGTCAGGCACTATACGGGCCAGCTCGTTTTTTGTTTCTCTTGAAAAAGACATATATACCCTGCTCTATCTCTTCTTTACATCTCTGTGTTCCAAAGTCACCTGCTTGCCCTGTCGCTGCATGAGCGCGGAAAATTCATTGGCAAGGGCCACCGATCGATGTTGTCCCCCTGTACATCCGAAGGCCAGGTTCAAATGATATTTCCCTTCTCTCATAAACCCCGGTATGGTATTGTTGACAAGCTTGTCCACATTCTTTAGGAAAACTTCTGCTTCATGGTGTTTCATAACATACTCTTTCACCTTCCTGCTGTTACCTGTGCTCCTTTTCAGACTTGGCACGTAATAGGGGTTTGGTATGAACCGGACATCGAATATCATGTCCGCATTCAGCGGAACACCATTTTTGAAACCGAAAGAGGAAATGTTCATCACAAACACCTCTTCTTTGTTCTCACCGTCAAATATATCGGCTATCTCATTTTTGAGCTTTGCGGTCTTCATATTCGAAGTATCTATGATAAAGTCCGCTTTTTCCCTGATGCTGCTCAGCCTCTCTCTTTCCCTTTGGAAATCTTCCTGATCCGGGGATTCATGGGTCATGGGGTGTATACGTCTGGTTTCGTTGAACCTTCTCACCAAAGCCTCATCAGTGGCTTCCAAATATATTATCTTTGCCGAAATATCGTCTGTCCTCAGATCCTCGAGAGCACTGTTCAATTCGTCAAAGAATTCTCCACCCCTTATATCCACCACGAAAGCAGCCTTTTTTATCTTTCCGTTCTGCATCCTGGCAAGCCCTATGAAACTGCTTATAAGGGCCGGCGGCATGTTGTCCACACAGTAATACCCTCTATCTTCAAGACAATCCATGGCGGTGGACTTCCCTGCGCCTGACATCCCGGTTATTATGACTATTTCCATAGTTCCTTCCTTTTCCTGTAAAACGTTTCCTTCTCATTCATATCCCGGTCCTGTATGAGGACCGGTCGACTATGATACTCTTCCCTCATATTTCAACGATGTTCACTATCCTGGAAAGATCCAGCCCGGCTTCCTTCGCCCGGGCGAGTCCTCCTTCAAAATCTCCCACTCTTTGAGGGGCATGAGCATCACTGCTTATTATGAATTTGACGTCATATTTGGCAGACGCCTTTATCTCCTCTACTGTAAGGTGAGGATGATGTGTACTTATTTCCATGAGCACGTCATTCCTTGCACAAGCATCTGCGATCTTCTCTATGTCAAAGTCGGCTTTGTCTCCGGGATGTGTGAGTATCTTGATATGATTTCTTTCGATAGCCTGCACCACCATTTCAGTGTTTCTTTCTTTTGCTTTTCCCTGCCTCCTTTTGCTGCCCCTTATGCCGTGGGCAGAGAGCCAGTTGGAGATGCAGAATCCTTTTCTCACCCCGTAATGATATCCGGCTATCACAAAATCGTATTCTTTTGTTTCCTCTCTGCCTATATCGAGAAAATTCCCACCCCATATGGTATTCGCTTCAACACTGAGATATATCTCTATGCCGGAGTATTTTTCCCTGAGTCTCTGTATTTCTTTTCTCATCTCCGGAACAGCTGATCTTTTGATTCCGTAAGTCAAATGTCCGGGACCGTGGTCTGAAATGGCGATACCCTCAAGTCCCTTGTCCAGTGCGACTTTCACATTATCCTCTATCGTGCCTTTGCCGTGGGAAAAAACCGTATGTGTATGATAGTCAAAAATGACTTTGAACATCTATTCTTCTCCTATTATCCTGACCTCAGGCTCCAGCATGACACCGAACTTATCCATGACTATCCCCTGAACGAGTATCATCAGTTCCGTTATGTCTTTCGCTGTGGCACCTCCAGCATTGATTATGAATCCGGAATGCATGGGGCTCACTTTTGCTCCGCCTACAGTTATCCCCTTCAGTCCCGCATCCTGTATCAGCTTTCCGGCAAAATGGCCTTCCGGCCTCTTGAAAAAGCTGCCGGCACTGGGAAACTTCACCGGTTGTTTCTGATTCCTTTTTGCGGTGATCTCTTTCATATTCTTGAGTATCGCTCCGGGATCTCCTTCTTCCAGTTCCAATTCCGCTTCAAGAACGATATCGCCTGTTTCCATGATATTGCTGTGTCTGTACGAGAGTTCAAGATCGTCGACGTTCTTTTCCTCTATACCGCTTCCATCGGCCTTCAATATGCTGACCTTGCTGAGGATATCTTTCATCTCGGTGCCATAGGCTCCTGCGTTCATGAATACAGCTCCTCCGATGCTCCCCGGTATACCGGACACGCCTTCCATACCTGCCAGCCCGCTTTCCTGAGCTTTTTTTGATACTGCCGTGAGCAGTGCTCCGGCCTGGGCCTTTATCCTTTCCGGATGACCTTCCACTCTGTCTATCTTATCCAGTCCGTCACCTATATTCACTATGACACCGCGGTATCCGCCGTCACGGACCAGGATGTTCGTGCCTTTGCCTAAAACCATATGAGGTATATCTTCCTTTGACAGAAAGCCTATTACATCCGTCAATGTCTCTATGGCGGTTGCCCTTACGAAAACATCCGCCTTTCCGCCTGCCCGGAATGAAGTGTGCTCGCTCATAGGCACATCGAACTCCACATTTTCTTTTCCTGCTAATCCAGCGATGATCTCCGCTTTATAGTTCATCCTCTCTCTCCTCGTCTTTGCTTTCACTTCCCTCGGCTTTTTCTTTGGACTTGCCGTCACTTCTGATCTCTTCCATAAGCTCCCTATGGTCCTTGTCTTTATATATATATAAATTCTTATAAGTCCTCAGGTCAGTGCTGAGTCCTTTGCTTTCCAATTTTTTATTGACCGCATGACATATGTATGCATATACCACCGCAAACGTCGGGATAGCCACGATCATTCCAACGAATCCGAACAATCCGCCTCCCACCAGTATGGCGAATATGACCCAAAAACTGGCTATGCCGGTAGACCCTCCGAGGATCTTAGGCCCGAGTATGTTGCCGTCAAACTGCTGCAGTATGATTATGAAGATGATGAAGTAAACACAGAGTTTCACATCTACGGTGAGCATCAGCAAGCCCGTGGGTATGGCGCCTATGAACGGTCCGAAGAAAGGTATTACATTGGTCACTCCTATGATAACGGAAATAAGCACTGCATAAGGCCATCCTGCGATCAGCATGACCACGTAACAGATGATGCCTATTATCAGCGAATCCAAGAGCTTTCCGTTTATGAATCTGAGAAAAGTTTTATTGGTGAATGCGGCTCCCCTGAGGATATCGTCTGCCTTTTCTTCATTGAAAACAGCCAGTATGAGTTTTTTGCACTGAGCTGAAAATATATCTTTTCTGTTGATGAAAAATATGCATATGATCAGGCCTACTATAAAGTCGAATACCGTATTCACGATGCCGATGATCCCTTCGGATATGCCGCTTATGACGCTGTCGTACTGAGGTACCAGCGTGTCCTGCACCCAACTCAGGAACGTTGTCTCCAAGGTACCGATCCACTGTTCCAGTGGGCCTCTGATAGTCGGTATCTCGGAGAACTTTTCCTGTACCCATGCCAAAAGTGCGGCAAGAGTGTCTGGGAGGGTCTTGGATATATCCACTATGGTCGAAACCAGTTGTGGTATTATCAGCCAAAGCACACCACACACCACTCCCAATATGACCACTATGACGACGAAAGAGGCTATGAACCTTGAAAATGTAAGACTCCTGTCCCGGCCCCTTATCTTTGGCCAGTTCAGTTCTCGCATCTTGCCTACGATAAGGTTGAAAAGAGGTGCCGTGAGGAATGCCATGACCAGCCCGTAAACGAAAGGAGTCAGGATATTGACTATGACACCTAAAGCATGCCCCAGTCCTTCCGCTCTGAATATCATGAAGAAAAACGATATTATGGCTGCAGCTGTCAAAAAACAGGTGATTCCCCATTTTGCATATGTGCTTTTGAATTTTTCCCTCATAGTCACCTCGAATCTTTGTTTCCCTTCGATTTGATTTTACAATTTATCGCCAAAAAATACAATAAAATGAGGCATTCATCATAATACAAATTGTAGCGGAGCTGATCCTGTTACGATGATGCCTCTGAAATCTCTTTGTTCTTGCGATCCTCGATGTGAAGTCGTACCGCCTTCCCTTACGGCACCTTCCTTGAATTTATTTCAATATTTTCATAAATTCATCTCCTGTGATGGTTTCCTTCTCATAGAGGAACTTGGCAAGCTCATCTAATTTTTCTCTGTTTTCCGACAGTATTTCGGTGGCTTTTTCGTGCTGTTTCTTGACCAGTTCGATCACCTGCCGATCTATTTCCGTCTGGGTCTCGGCGGAACATGCCAAAGTCGCATCACCGCCAAGATACTGGTTATTGATATTTTCCAACGCCACCATACCAAAATCGTCACTCATGCCATACCTGGTGATCATAGCTCGCGCTAATTTTGTCGCCTGCTCTATATCATTGGATGCACCTGTGGAGATCTTGTCGAATACTATCTCCTCTGCAGCTCGTCCTCCTGTATAGACGGCGATCTTGTTTTCGATCTCTTCCTTGGTCATCAGATAATGATTATCCTGCTCCACCTGCATTGTATAACCCAATGCTCCCGATGTGCGCGGGATAATGGTGATCTTCTGGACAGGAGCGGAATCCTGCTGCTTTGCCGCCACCAAGGCATGTCCGATCTCATGATATGCCACCGTCCATTTTTCCTTGTCAGTAAGCACTGCGTTTTTCTTTTGATATCCGGCAGCTCAAAGAAAAAAATATTCCGGTTTTCTTTGAAAAAGAGTCCATAAACACAATGGACTCAAAGGGCGAGGTGCTTCTGACTATTATGGCCTCCCTTGCCCAACAGGAAAGCCAGAGCCTTTCTCAGAATGTTAAGCTGGGCCTGCAGTACCGTTACCAACAGGGACATGTACAGGTCAATCATAACCGCTTCCTCGGCTACACCAAGGATGCTGACGGAAATCTGGTCATTGATC
>CASDUO010000025.1 GCA_949284065.1 uncultured Bacillota bacterium | reverse complement strand
AAAGATATTGTATGGGAGGAAAGCCTTTACAAGTGAGAGGGAACTGAAGGAGCAGGTGCGAAAGCACAAAGATCGCTATAACAATACGGCGAAATACTGCTTAGGCTTTAAAAGCCCGAACCAGATTGTAGAAGAGTATTTCTCAAAGTGTAACATATGTCTTGACAGTTAAGACCCATATCCGCCGTGAAAGTATATCATACTTGACAAGCATATGACTTTATGATATTTTTATAAATTTACTTCATTGACTGATTTGAACGATTCAATTATAATAGAAGCATAGTATGAAGACAAGTCTTTACAAAGGAGTAGCGAGTTGTATAAAATAGGAGACAAAATCGTTTACCCGATGCACGGTGCCGGGACCATAGACCATATAGAAACCAAACAGATACTGGGAGAGGTCCGGGACTATTTTATACTGAGCATTCCTTACGGAGATATGAAAATAATGATCCCCACTGACAAATGTGAGGAGATAGGCATCAGGGATATAGTGAAGGTCAACGTGATGGAAAGCGTTGTAACTGTGCTCGGAGGCAAGTCATCGGAGATGCCGTCTAACTGGAACAAGCGCTACCGGGAGAATATGGACAAGCTCAAGACAGGAGACATACTCAAGGTCGCCGAGGTGGTAAGGAACCTCATGCGCGTGGAACAGAAAAAGAATCTGAGCACGGGGGAAAAGAAAATGCTCACTAACGCAAAGCAAATACTCGTCAGTGAGATAATGCTCGTCAAGGGGATAGGATCAAAGGAGGCGGAAAAATTAGTGGAAGAGAGCATTTGAAGCTTTTTTTCAGGCTTATCCGGCCGGACTGTGTAAAAAATACTCGCACGTCACGGAGGGCAGGCCGATATACAACTTAATAGAAAGGAGGTGAAAAACCGTGTTATCAAAACTCTTTAGAGGGCTTTTCACTATACTGGGCGGCATCGTGGGATACGGAGTATTCCTTTTGGCCACGTACCTGTTGTCCATAAGCGATATATATGGCGGGTTCCATATGAACACATGGCAGGAGTTAGGCGCAGCCAGTTTATTTGTAATTATTTTCGGATTAATATTTTTCAAGCTTGCCCCGGGACTGAAAAAGAGAAGCCAAAGAGTAGCCAAAAACCTTGAGACGGATCTTCAGAGATTCTCCGGCGCTGATCTGCTTTCGGCCTTCATCGGGCTGATAATGGGTCTCATAGTGGCCTTTCTGCTGAGTAATATCTACGAGTTCATACATGTGCCGTACCTTCCCACAGTGCTTACGGTGCTTACATATTTCTTCTGCGGATATATGGGTGTGATCGTAGTGTCACGAAATGCGAAAGAAGCGTTTATGATGGCGGTGACTCAGCGGAGAAGCCAGCTGGCTTCTGCAGGGAACAGAAAAAAGGCTGAGGCAGCTATACCTAAAATATTCGATACCAGTGTCATAATAGACGGAAGGATATCCGATATAATGAAAACGGGATTTCTGGAAGGTCCGATCATTATTCCGGAATTTGTTTTGGTGGAACTGAGACATATTGCGGATTCTTCCGATTCACTCAAACGGAACAGAGGCCGCAGAGGGTTGGATATCCTGAAAAAGATACAGACGGAATACGGAGTGGACATCTATGATACCACAGGCGAAAAGGGACTCGACGAGATACCCGAAGTCGATGTCAAGCTATTGAAGCTTGCCCAGAACATGGGCGGAAAAGTGGTGACGAACGACTTCAACCTGAATAAAGTGGCCGGTATCAAGGGCGTGTCGGTGCTCAATATAAACGAGCTGGCAAATGCCATAAAACCTATAGTCCTGCCTGGTGAGGATATGACCATATTCCTCGTAAAAGAAGGGAAGGAAAGCAGGCAGGCAGTAGGATATCTGGATGACGGGACTATGATAGTGGTGGAAGATGGCAAGAAGTATATAGGTAAGACTATAGACGTTTCGGTCACCAGCGTCCTGCAGACGGCGGCGGGACGTATGATATTCGCAAAGCCGTCAGGTAAAAATGTATAGAGGAAAAAAAATAGGGGTGATCATAGCCGCCGCGGGGAGAGGTTCGCGGATGGGCATGGACATACCCAAACAATTCATTCCCGTACAGGGAGAAACCATGCTGGTGAGATCGGTCCGGGCCTTTGCGGGATGCAAGGGCATAGACAGGATATATGTGGTCACGCCATCCGAGTATATGGAGATGACTAAAAGCTGCCTCGAGGGAGAACTCACAGTTGGCGAGAGAAAGAAAATAGGAGCCATAATAAGCGGTGGAGCCACGAGACAGCAGTCGGTGTACAGAGCCCTTACAGCCATAGGCAAACAGCCCTTAGTGCCGGAAATAATGTTGGTACATGACGGTGCCCGCCCGTATGTCTCCCTGGGACTCATATCCGATGTGATAAAAGAAACGGTCGAAAAGGGAAGTGCCGTACCGGGCATCAAACTTACGGACACGGTGAGGGACGGAAAGGGGACATTGGACAGAGACAGTCTCCTGGCCGTGCAGACCCCTCAGGGATTTTCCACTGCAGATCTGATAAACGCCTACGGCAAAGCGGAAAGAGAAGGTTTCCAGGGCACGGATGATGCGTCTTTGGTAGAGAGACTCGGTATAAAGATAAACTGTATACCAGGAGAAAGTCTCAACATAAAAGTCACGACCCCGGGAGACTTAAGGGAAGAGAAACATGTAGGGATCGGATACGATGTGCATAGATTCGAAGACCCTGAGGAAGGCCATGCTGCAGGAGCCGGAAGAGGTATCCAGAAAAAGAGAGACCGCAGGGAGGGGAAAATACCGGCGAAGGATGACAGAGAAAAGATACTGGTCCTGGGCGGTGTGATCATACCCCATGAAAGAGAGCTTTTGGCACACTCTGACGGAGATGTGCTCATCCACGCGATCATGGACGCGCTTTTGGGTGCGGCAGGTCTTGGCGATATAGGTCATCATTTCCCCGATGACGATCCGGAGTACAAAGGTGCATCCAGTATGCTCCTGCTCAGGAGGGTGAAGGATATGCTTGACGAAAGACACTATACAGTGGAGAATATAGACGCCGTGATAGTCTGCGAAAGACCCAGGATAATGCCATACAGGAGCCATATGGAGGAAAACGTGGCACAGGCTCTGCGCACGGATAGAGGAAGGATAAATATCAAAGCAACAACAACGGAGGGTCTGGGGTTCGCCGGACGGATGGAAGGTATCGAGGCCCGGGCTGTATGTATGATAAGCAGGTAGAGGAACATTCGTTATGAGATTTTCACAGATGTATCTTAAAACTTTGAGAGAGGTCCCCGGAGAAGCGGAGATACCCAGTCATATACTGCTTTTGAGAAGCGGTATGATAAGGAAACTGGTATCGGGAGTATACGGCTTCATGCCTATGGGATACAGGACTTTGCGCAAGATCGAAGGTATCATAAGGGAAGAGATGAATGCTTCAGGTGCGCAGGAAATACATATGTCGGCAGTCCAGCCGGCGGAGCTCTGGCAGGAGTCAGGCAGATGGACGGCTTACGGCCCTGAACTTTGGCGGTTGAAGGACAGGAACGGAAGGGATTTTTGTCTCGGACCGACCCACGAGGAGATATTCACCGACATAGTGAGGAACGATATAACATCTTACAGACAGCTGCCCTGTAACCTTTATCAGATACAGACCAAGTATCGTGATGAGGCGCGACCGAGATTCGGACTCATGAGGAGCAGAGAATTCATAATGAAAGACGCCTACTCATTCGACAGAGACGATGAAGGGCTGGACAGGAGCTACGATATAATGTATCGGGCTTACGAAAGGATATTCACCAGGTGCGGCCTCACATTCAGACCGGTAGAGGCCGATTCGGGAGCCATAGGGGGAAGCAATTCCCACGAGTTCACAGCTCTTTCCGATGTGGGGGAAAGCGAGATAGCATATTGTGAAAAGTGCGATATGGCCGCGACGGTGGAGAGAGCCGGGTGCAGGGACGACAGAGCTCCGCAGGAGGAACTCCTGCCCCTTGAAGAGGTGGAGACTCCCGGGACCACCACCATAGAAGCGGTGGCCGACTATTTGGGGCTGGACAAAAAGCAGACTATGAAAGCTCTGCTGTTCGTGACCTATGATGGGGAAATGAACAAAAAAGATTATGTGGCGGCTTTTGTCAGAGGAGACAGAGAACTCAACATGGTGAAACTGGTCAATGCTCTGGATATACCGGAGCATATGATAGAATTTGCAGACGAAGAGGAGATTGGGAAAGTCACCGGTGCCGTAGGAGGATTTACGGGTCCTGTAGGGCTCCACGACTGTATAGTGGTCGCGGACACCGAGCTTACGGAGCACAGGAATCTCTGTGCCGGAGCATGCAAGGCCGGCTATCATATGAAAAACGTGAATTACGGAAGGGATTATGAAGCCGACATAGTTACCGATATAAAGATGATCAGAGAGGGAGATCCCTGTCCGGAGTGCGGCGCTCCTATAAAGATCACAAGAGGTATAGAGGTGGGCCAGGTCTTCAAACTCGGCACCAAGTACAGCGGATCCATGGGGGCGGTCTACAGAGACGAGAACCAGGAATACCACAACATAGTCATGGGATGTTATGGTATAGGGGTGACCAGGACCATGGCCGCAATAGTGGAGCAGCATCATGACGAGGGAGGCATCATATGGCCCATGTCCGTAGCGCCCTATCATGTGATAATATGCGTCATGAAGGCCGGCGATGAAAATCAGGACAGAGTGGCAGAGCATATATATGAAGAACTGAACAAGGCAGGAGTGGAGACCCTGCTCGATGACAGAGACGAAAGGGCGGGAGTCAAGTTCAAGGACGCAGACCTTCTCGGCATACCCATACGCATAACCGTAGGCCGCGGCGCCGCAGATGGTATGGTGGAGTATAAGATGAGAAGAGATGCAGAAAAAACAGATATGACCGTAGATGAATGTCTCAAAGAAGCCATCGTGACCGTGGAACGGGAAAGAAGATGAATACGGGGAGCAGATGAAGAGAGAAGCTTTTAAGATCAATCTCATACTGTTTTGGGAATTTTTTAAGATAGGGATGTTCACAATCGGTGGAGGAGGAGTGATGATCCCCCTCATCGAAGACATGGTGGTGCGTAAAAAAGGCTGGCTGGACAACGAGGAGATAATAGACTGTATAGCCATAAGCCAGTCCCTTCCCGGGGCTATAGCTGTTTCAGCCGCCACGTATATCGGGAAGAGGCGGGCCGGCATGATGGGAGCCTGCAGCGCCACCTTTGGCGTGGTGTTGCCGTCATTCCTCGTAATAACGCTGGTCATGACATTTTTGGGACAGTATATCGACGACCCCCATGTCCAGGGGGCCTTCATAGGCATAAAAGCAGCCATGTGCGGTCTTATCGCCGCAACTGCATTCAGATTAGGGGAGAGGGTGTGCAAGAATCCCCTCCATCTGTGTTTGGCCGTTGGCGGGTTCATAGCTGTGGGAGCCTTTGACTTTTCCGCCATGTGGACAGTCATAGCTGCAGGGATCATAGGACTGGCAGCAGCTTTTATCAAAGGGAAGGCAGAAGGCGGGAAAAGGGATGAGAAGGAGCCGAAGGAAGAAGATAAAGGAAGAATAAGGAAGAAGGGCGGTGATGACAGCTTATGATGTCATATTGGATACTGTCCTTCACTTTTTTTAAGATAGGTCTGTTCGGATTTGGCGGCGGTATGGCCATGCTGCCCTTCATATTCCAGAGCGTGCAGGATGTGGGAATGATGGATGCCAAAGAGTTTTCCGATCTGGTAGCGATCTCACAGATCACTCCGGGACCTATCGTGACCAATGCCGCCACGTATGTGGGCCTCGATTATATCGGCATAAGCGGTGCTGCAGTGGCGACTGTAGCAGTATCCCTGCCCCCTTTCATACTGATGATACTCACCATGAAGTTCATGGACAGGTACAAGGAAAGCAAGGGGCTGCAGGCGGTATTCGACGGTATAAGACCTGCCACCATAGGGCTTTTGGCATCGGCCATAGTTTTCATAGCACAGACGTCGGTGTTCACGGGGCTCCATATAAACATAATACCGGCGGCTATGGCACTGGTCAGTTTGGGGCTGTCTTTGAAGTTCAAGCTGAACCCCATAATAATAACTGTGGGCATGGCAGTCCTGGGAGCAGTCGTTTGCGCATGACGCCGGTCAGTGCAGGATGGCAAGCGGCGACAGGGTAAAAGATATAAGAGGTGATAGTATGTGGCACGGCGGAGCGAGAGCTATCGTGTTCAAAGACGAGAAACTCCTCATGGTCAGGCAGATCCATGAAGGAAGAGAGATATGGATGGTGCCCGGAGGAGCCATAGAGGAAGGTGAGGATTCCAGAGAGGGAGCAGCCAGAGAGGTCCTTGAGGAAACCGGACTCATAGTGGAGATAGGTGCCCTGCTTTGGCATAGGCAGGAAGTCTCAGCCAGGGGACAGCGTTTTGTAGACTTCTTCCTGGGGGAAGTAGTAGGCGGTGAACTTGCACAGGGGACGGATCCTGAGCTGAGCCAGCAGGTCATAGATGAGGTGAAGTTTGTGAGCAGAGAGGAGATGGAAGAGCTGGACAGCGTATACCCGGAGGCTCTGAGGAAGGAAATATGGCAGGAAGGATTGGATCGGGAAGAGGTGAGAAGGTCGATCAGGGATCCTTTCCGCAAAAGGTAGCAGTATATTTGATCCAGGCATGTAAAAGGAGGAAATGCTATGATAAATTTTGAGATCGAAATGGAGAACGGCAGCATCATGAAGGGGGAACTTTATGAGGACATCGCACCGGAAACAGTGAAAAATTTCGTAAAGCTGGCAGAAGAAGGCTTTTATGACGGACTGACTTTCCACAGGGTGATTCCCGGATTCATGATACAGGGAGGATGCCCTGAAGGTATGGGGACAGGAGGACCGGGATACAGCATAAAGGGAGAGTTTACCCAAAACGGGTTCCAGAACGATCTGAAACACACGAGAGGAGTGATCTCGATGGCCAGATCCATGGCGCCTGATTCTGCCGGATCCCAGTTTTTCATAATGGTGGCAGACAGCCCCCATCTTGACGGACAGTATGCGTCATTTGGAAAAATCACCGAAGGAATGGAAGCGGCAGACGAGATCGTTTCGGTAAAGAGAGACTACAACGATATGCCAAGAGAAAAGCAGGTGATGAAGACTATAAGGATCATTGAAGGATAGTAAACAACGGACGATTTTGCTGAACAAAAATCATTCAATTTTCTTGTTTTTTATCATGAGAAGTATATAATTAAAGAAGTAGGTAAGGCTGTAAGCAAATGATACTTTCGTGGAATACTTCTGTATCCATTGTCACTTATTT
Source organism: uncultured Bacillota bacterium (assembly GCA_949284065.1). Lineage (GTDB taxonomy): Bacteria > Bacillota > Clostridia > Peptostreptococcales > Anaerovoracaceae > CASDUO01. Next base: position 33,347 of record CASDUO010000025.1, on the reverse strand, counting down.
CTTTAATATATGTAAAAGGTGCGGAGCCGGATGTAAAAGGAGATCGTGTCAGACGGCTCGGCACCAAAGAGAAGATTCTTTAATAAGGAGGTCATAGTATGTACAAATGCGATGTAGCCAGAATGAATGACAAAATAAAAACCTTTTCTCAATTCGGTGATGCGGGACACGGCGGAATCACCAGATACTCCCTTTCACCGGAAGCCAAGATGGCTAGAGATGAATTTATCAAAAGAATGACTGCCATAGGGGCAGAGATAGAGTTTGACGACGTTGCGAACATTTACGCTACACTGCCCGGAACTGATCCCGATGCAAAGAGGATAGTCATGGCATCTCATTGTGACTCTGTGAAGAACGGCGGAAACTATGACGGCATACTTGGTGTCATGGGCGCCATGGAAGTGCTGGAGGCAGTTGCCGATCAGAAGATCCCTCATAAACATCCTCTCACGGCGATGATATGGACAAACGAGGAGGGTTCTCTTTATCCGCCTGCTATGATGGTCAGCGGCATAGTGTGCAATGACTGGCTGCCGCCTGAAATAGCAAAGAATTTCCAGTATGACAACATGATGCAATCCAAGGCCGTAGAGGCTCATGAAGGCAGCGCAGAGACTTTTGGGGAGGCTCTCAAAAACGCTTCAAAATATGTAGGACCTAAGGAAAACAGGTTCAACGATAAAAAATATCAGTGCATGTTCGAGCTCCATATCGAACAGGGACCGATACTGGAGGATGCAGGTAACGAAGTAGGCGCAGTACAGTGCGTGCTGGGCATGTTCAACTACAGGATAAACTTCAAGGGATTCGCAGCTCATGCCGGAACGTTCCCCATGAGCAAGAGACACGACGCTCTCTATGCAGCTGCTCTCTGCCTGTGCGAACTCCACGAAAAAGTCGATGCTCTCAACAGACCTGAACTGGTTTACACCACAGGTGAGATCACATGTCATCCTTGTGTACACACGGTGATCCCCGATGAAGTGGAATTCTCACTGGACGTAAGACATGAGGATCCCAAAGTGCTCGCACAGGTCATGGATATAATCAAGGAGTTCCCCAAGAAGGAATGGAACGGATGTAAGTGCGAGATCAGCGAACAGTGGAAGAGAGATACTGTTTACTGGGATAAGGACATGGTCGGATTCGTAGAGTCCTCTATGGACGAGATCGGAGCAAAATGGCAAAAGATAAATTCCGGAGCCGGACATGATGCACAGTTCGCTTCATATGTGGTGCCTACGACGATGATCTTTGTTAAGAGCAAAGACGGACTTTCCCACTGTGAGCCCGAGTATTCTTCTCCGGAAGATTGCACCACAGGTGCGACGGTCATGCTCAATGCAGTATTGAAAGCAGACGAATTCTACAAATAATATACATTGGATGCGGACCGGTGAAACAGGTGCTTTGCCGGTCATGGGTGGTTAGAAATACACCAATGGTATGATCCGTAAGAGAGCGGATGATATATAAGGAAAGCATAAAAAATCAAAGCGAAGGAGGAGCAAATGAGTAAAGTAGTAAAAGCAAAGTATACTGCCGAAGCTCAGGAAGGTTTCAATCACAGGACCGCACTGGAAGAGGCAGCAAGATGCTTACTCTGTTATGATGCGCCGTGCAGCCAAGGTTGCCCTGCCGGAACCGATCCGGGAAAATTCATCAGATCAATAAGATTTAGGAATGTTAAAGGTGCCGCCGAAACCATTAGAGAAAACAACGTAATGGGTGGTTCCTGCGCAAGAGTGTGCCCGTATGACAGACTTTGCGAAGAAGCTTGTTCAAGATGCGGCATAGACAAACCTATCCAGATAGGCAAACTTCAAAGATATGCTTTGGAGCAGGAGAAGGTGTTCAAGATGAAAACGCTGAAAGCCCCTGCAAAGAAGCAGAAGGAAACAGTGGCATGTATAGGTGCAGGTCCTGCATCTTTGGCATGTGCAGCTGAACTTGCCAAGGCGGGATACAGAGTAACTATCTTTGAAAGGGAAAAGAAACCCGGCGGAGTGCTGACATATGGGATAGTTCCCAGCAGACTGCCTCAGAAAGTCGTGGATCAGGACATCGCAGCAGTAAAAGGTCTGGGTGTGAAGTTCGTCCTGGGCAAGACAGTAAAACCCAAGGATCTGGAAGGATTCGACGCAGTATTTGCGGGAATAGGCCTTTGGGCTCCCAAACTGCCTTCTATAAGAGGCATCAACCTCAAAGGCGTTTATGCTGCAAACGACTATCTCAAGAAAGCCAGGGAGAAGGGCGAAAAGTTCAATCCCGGCAAGAATGTAGTAGTAGTAGGCGGCGGCGACGTTGCAGTGGATTGTGCGGTAACAGCCAAGCTCCTGGGAGCCAAGGATGTACGCATAGTATACAGAAGGACTCTTGAAGAGGCTCCCGGCAACATGGTGGAATTCCAGTATGCGCTTTCCCTGGGCATAGGGATCACCACCAACATGGCGCCGGCCTCTGTCGTAGGCAAGACAAAAGTAGAGGCCATGAAGTTCAAGGGCAGAGCAAAAGTTTGTGAAGCTTCCGAGCTGAAAGTGGAGGCCGATACAGTAGTATTCGCCATAGGACAGGGTCCCGAGGACTTTTCCGCATATGCAGATGTAAAAGCCAACGAAAAGGGCGGCATCAAGGTCAATAAAAAAGGCAAGACTAACGTTGCCAAGATATATGCAGGCGGAGATATCGTAAACGGCGGTAAGACAGTAGTGGAAGCAGTTGCTTCAGGTAAGGATGCTGCTGCAGCTATAATAGAAAGTTTTCAGAAAGGAGTGAAATAGGATGGCAGTTAAGAAAGATCTATCAATAAACTATCTGGGCGTAGATTGTGAAAATCCGTTCTTCCTTTCATCATCGCCGGTAGGCGGCAATTATGACATGGTCGCCAAGTGCTTTGAGACCGGCTGGGGCGGCGTGTTCTTCAAGACCATAGGTCTTGAAGCTATGGACGAGTGTTCCCCCAGATTCGACCAGGTGAACAAGGAAGGGCTTCCCTGGGTAGGTTTCAAAAACATGGAACAGATCTCCGACAAACCTCCGGAACAGAATTTTGAGTATATCTACAGACTCAAAAAAGACTATCCCGACAAAGTGGTAGTGGCTTCCATCATGGGAAGCAGCGACGCTGAGTGGAGGAAGCTCGCAAAGATGGCCGAAGAAGCCGGAGCCGACCTGATCGAAGGAAACTTCTCCTGCCCTCAGATGACATCTCACGATATGGGTTCCGACGTAGGAACGAACCTGGAGCTGGTAGAGGCGTATTGCAGAGCCGTTTCAGAGACCACGAAGATACCTTTCATAGCCAAGATGACTCCCAATCTGAAAAATATGGAAGAGCCTGCAAGGGCTGCTATAAAGGGCGGGGCGGCATCGGTATCATGTATCAACACGATCAAATCCATCACGAACATCTCTTTCGAGAATAACACAGGTATGCCTGTAGTGGATGGAAAATCCTCCATTTCCGGATATTCCGGAGCGGCGGTAAAACCCATAGCCCTGAGATTCTGTGCACAGATCCTTCAGGATCCGGAACTCAAAGATATAGAACTTTCGGGAATAGGCGGTATTGAAACATGGAGAGATGCTGCGGAATTCCTGGTTCTGGGATGCCGAAACGTTCAGGTGACCACTGCTATCATGCAGTACGGCTACAGGATCGTAGAGGACATGATTTCCGGTATGATGCATTTCATGGATGAGAGAGGATATGACAAACTGGATGACTTTATCGGATGTGCACTTCCCAACATCATCCCTGCAGAGGACCTCAACAGAGATTACATCATCTATCCTAAATTCGAAACGAGGAAATGTATCGGATGCGGCAGATGCTATGTATCCTGCTATGACGGCGCTCATCAGGCCATCGAATGGGATGAGAAGAAGAGAAAACCTTCTTTGGATAAGGACAAGTGTGTAGGATGTCATCTCTGTCTCAATGTATGCCCTGTTGCGGACTGCATAGTTCCCGGAGAAATGGGCTGGAAGCCCGGCCGTGAAGGCGATCCCGCGAAGATAGAGCTGAGGACGAAATACGAATAAGAAAAAGGCATTCATGATGCTTTCCTAAAACAAACGGAGGGATGTTCCCTCCGTTTGTGATTGTATGGAATAAGGGGATCTAAGGTCATTCCAACGAGCCGGCGAGATGGTCTATGAAGGCGTCCATATCCTGTGTTGAATGGAAGGTTATGCGGCTGTGATCGGGGCGGCCTCCGCCGCGGCCGCCGAAATCGGGAGCCAGTTCATCTGCAAGGCGGCGGCAGTCATGCTCACCGCCGGAAAACAGGAGCAGGACCTTTTCGTGTAGAGCTGCCAAAAGCAGGAGGCCGCCCCATCGGGTTGTTTCCTTTTCCAGACTGCTGCCCAGCTTTTGAAGCTCGCGGGCGCCGAAGAAATCATATCGCCTTATTACGATGCCTCCGTGGAGCTTTGACATTTCCGCCGATATATCCTGTACTTCGCGTTTCGTAACAGCCTTGCGCAACAGAGTCAGTTCCCTGTGGGCAGACTGGTTTTTATCCTTGTAGGCCTTGTACTTTTCCGGTATATCATCCATGCCGGCAGAGAGGTCATCGCCTATTTGCGATACAAGGGCATGCTTAGCATCGTAGTCCTCCATGGCCCGTTTGCCCGCCTCAAAGTATATACGGTACATGGATTTATTCTTTTCCACTTTATATATTTTCAGAAGACCCACCTGGCCGGAAAATGCGGGATGTGTCCCGCAGCAGGCCACACAGTCCGACGGGTCATTTTCATCGCCTATGGATACTATGGATATTTCCTCATCTATGGCTAAAGGTTTTCGCAGGGCAAGATCCTCTGCCTGGCGGCGTGTCTCAAAGATACGCCGTTTCACGGGGAGATTTTCCCATATGATGCGATTGGTACCGGCCTCTGCCTTCAGAGCTTTTTCCATGGTGATCTCTTCGGGGCAGTCCATATCCACAGTCATATAATTCTCTCCCATATGGAACCCTTTGTTGACGGCGCCGAATTCTCTGTGCAACACACCACTCAGTATGTGTTCACCGCAGTGGCGCTGCATGTTGTCAAAACGCCGGTCCCATAGTATCTTCATTTTCATCACTGCACCTTTTTCAGGCATATGTCCGTCCCGGCCCGGATCCACTTTATGCCATATGAGCCGATCGGTGTTTCCGTCAAGGCCGGGGCCTGTCTTTTCCTCAACATCTATCACAGGAAGATCATCTACAGTGCCGAGATCGCAGCTTTGGCCTCCTCCTGTGGGGAAAAATATGGTCCTGTCAAAGAGTATGGAGTCATCGGATACGGATATGACCGTGGCATCACATTCTTTCATATATACATCTTCGTAATACAGTTTCCTCGTTTTCAATTTTTTCTCCTTCCTGCCGCACAGCCTTCATCGTATCGCTGAGCGAAAGCTTTTGGTATATCTATCCGGGTCGGAAAAATCACTATTAAGTTGCTTTCAGACCATATATAAATGATCCATATGATAACAAACTTATGCACATACGCAAATATTATAACACAAACTAATAAAAGTAAGGTATAATGACAAAAAAGCACCGAGAGATACGGATGGGCGGATAAAATAATATTGTTTAACATATTTTTACCGAAATGGCGGATTTCCAACGGTGTGGCTCAAGGATGGGGAAGGATGGATGGAAGAAAATCACAGTTACATATAATGCACGAAAACTGTGGATAAATAAAGGAAGGGGCAAACAAAATATCGTTTAAAGCGTTGGAAATACTGAGGTTTCAAAAAAACACTTTTCCACAGAGCGCAGTGGATAAAATCGTATACAATTTTATTCGGCTTGTGGAAAAATCATGGGGCATTGATAAATCAACGATTTCGCCGTGTGAAAAAAGGTCTGCGAAAAGGAAGGAAAGAGTTTACATAATACAATTACATAACAAGTTAAAAAAGTAAAAAAATGGAAAAACACAATATTGGAAAATCGTCGCGCCGCAATGAGCAAAGTAGTACAATGAAGTGACAGGGCAGCAAAGCGGAAGATGCACGTGACCGCGGGATATAGCAGAGCGGGAACAGGGCAGGATGAGATAACAGGGACGACCTGACAAGGTGGATCGCCGGAAAAAGAGAAAGGACTGAAGAGACTACGGAGGGGAAAAGTGCTGAAGGAGAAAATAGTATATAAGGATACGTTACCGATAAATGTTTTGACCGCAGAGATAGATGAATATCCCATACACTTCCATGAGGATATGGAAGTGGTGTACATCCTCAAGGGCATGATAACTATGAGGAACGGTTGCTACACCCAGGTCCTGAAAGAAGGGGACATATACATATTCAATGACAGGGAGATGCACAGTTTCGAAAAGATCGACGGTGAGGAGAACATGGTGATGATGCTCCAGATCGACCTGACATACTTTGGTATATACTATGACAGCCTGAAAAACAGTTTTTATGTGACCGATCAGAACTCAGACGATGACGAAGCCCTGGACGGGCTGCGCACCATAATGGCGAGAGTGATGATGGAGCTTTTACAAAAGGGATACGGATATGAGGAGAATATAATCGAGAGCATCCACAACCTTATAGGGGCAATGGAAGCGGATTTCAAATATTTTCTCCTGGAAGACGGAAGGTTCGTCAACGAGGTCACGAAACGGGGCAACAAGGTTTTGGCAGGAAGGCTCAACCGCATCGTAGACTATATGTATGACAACTACTATCGTAAGCTCACCCTGGGTGAGATAGCAGACAGGGAGCATCTGTCTATCTACTATCTCTCTCATGTGATAAAGGAGGCCACGGGACTCAGTTTCCAGGACCTGCTCAGCTTCATAAGAGTGGAAGAGTCGGAAAAACTCCTTTTGGGGACAAACAAAAAAATAAGTACCATAGCCGAAGAGACAGGGTTTTCCGCAGTCAGGTACTACGTGAAGCATTTTGAGACATGGTTCGGTATGCACCCTTCCGAGTACAGGAAAAAGTATACAGGCAAGGTCAGAGGCGGTGAAAGCAACGGTGTGCTGCGCAGATGCACACCGACGGAAATAGAAGAGGCCATACGGACCCAGGAAAAAAAGGTGTATACGGACTATATGAAAAAGCAGAAACCTGCTCCGGTGATCGTGGACCTGGACATGAACGATACTGTAGCCAAGTGGGAAAAAAGTCCCAAGTCCGCCATGGAAAAAATATTCGAAAGGAAAATAAACGAGCCCATATCCGGGCTTTACAGGATAATGGCGAGTCTCGGAGAAGATGTTTTAGCCAAGGAAAAGGGATATATAGTGACTGTGGACAGAGCCAGAGGAGGGATCAGCCTGCTGATATTCAATATGGAAGATCAGCTGGGAAGCAAACTCATGAAGCTCAAGGATAAAAAAGAGATCTATGAGGCTCTTGCGGCTTACGACGTGGAAATGGAGGCCTTGTTCAGGATAAACAACCTTTCAGGCGAGTTCAAGGCATACAGTTACAGGTTCAAACCCGAAAGCTATCTTGCGGCATACAGACACCTCATAGAAAAGGACGACAAGGGAGATATGAGGAAGGCCATCCTTGAGAACTGGAATTCTCTTCCCGAAGTGGAGAGCAGGTTGCTCAATGCCACGGAGACCTTGAGCATAAGGACCACACTCAAGGGGTTTTGCGGTGAACTCATACTCATAGAGCCTGTCGGATGACGGGTCCCGCACCTGTGATAAATGGCGTGCTGTTACGGGAGGGGCGAGGCCCCTCTTTTTTTTGGATCCGGGGAAAAACAAAGAGCAAAGAAATCACAAAACCATAATAAATCATTGAAAACACTGTGGGGACAACAGAGCAAAATAATAACATCAATACAGCAAGTCCATGATTGAAAACGAAAATCCGCGGTAGTAGAATTGATTCAAGACGTGATACAGACAAGTAGACAGCCCGGGGCATTCGGCAAGGCAAAGACAAGATGACGCCACAGGCTGAAGGTGCAGAGAAAAGATATTGAAGGACTGAATTTACGGAGGTAGAACTGATGAAGATTTTGATTATCGGTGCAGGCGGCGTGGGAACATCCATGGCCACTATCATCAAACGAAGAGGAGACAAAGCCGATTGGGCGGAAAAAGTCGTAATGGCCGACTATAACGAAGCCAGAGCGAAAGAAGTCGCCGAGAACATATGCGGCGGCGGAAAATTCGTGGCCGAAAAGGTGAATGCAAGGGACGCTGCCGACATAGAGGCTCTCATCAAAAAACATGACATCGACATGACCATGAACGCAGTAGAGCCGGAATTCAACGAGTGTATATTTGACACATGTCTCAAAGCGGGATCTATGTACATGGACGCGGCGATGACCCTTTCCACTCCTGACCCGGAAAAGCCTTTTGAAAAAGCAAACATAAAACTGGGCGATTACCAGTTCGACAGACATGAAGACTGGAAGAAGGCAGGCAATCTGGCGCTGGTGGGTATGGGTGTGGAACCCGGTATGGCAGACGTGTTCGCAAGGTTCGCACAGGATCATCTCTTCGATGAGATCGATGAGGTGAACGTGCGTGATGGAGACAACTATGCAGGTGAAGACGTGGGATATTTCGGATTCTCCGTATGGACCACCATAGAGGAATGTCTCAATCCTCCCGTCGTATGGGAAAAGGACAAGGGCTGGTTCTGTACAGAGAACTTCTCCGAGCCTGAGATATTCAACTTCCCCGGTGGCATAGGCGATGTTGAAGTGATCAACGTAGAGCACGAGGAAGTGCTTCTGGTCCCCAGAGTCATCGACTGTAAGAGAGTCACATTCAAATACGGTGTCCCCGCTGACTTCAGGAAACTACTTCTCGACCTCAGAGAGCTGGGACTCTCCGATAAGGACAAGAAGATAAAGGTCGGCGACAGCGAAATAACACCGAGAGATTTCCTGGTGAAAGTCATCCCTTCCCCTGTAGATGCAACCATGAAGATGACTGGAAAAGGCTGTGCAGGCACATGGGTAACAGGTAAGAAAGACGGCATGTATAGATCGGTATACCTTTATCAGGTAGCAGACAACCAGGAATGTATCAAGAAATATACGACCAATTCCGTAGTTGCACAGACAGCGGTAGGTCCCGTGATTTCCATGGAACTGATCGCAAAAGGCATATGGAAGGCTGAAGGTGTGTACGGCCCCGAAAGCTTCGAATCGGAGCCCTTCATAGATCTTTTAGCAGAGTACGAATTCCCGGCAGGCATCAGAGAGATGGATTCCGAATATGCGGACTATCTCAATGAAAAAGCATTTGCTGATATGGCGAAGAAATAAAAAAACACTATAATGGCTGTATAAAAATCCGGTGGATGATCCCGCCGGATTTGTTTTGCTGTTTTCCGTATATATCTGTGGATCCGTATCGTAACAGCATGTTACAGGCTTTTGAGATATTCTATCTCGCTGCGGGTGAGCTTCCTGTAGTGGCCGCTTGCAAGCCGGCCCAAATAAAGTTCCCCCATGGCGACCCGTTCCAGTTTCATGACCTTGCATCCCACGGCTGAGAACATCTTCCTCACCTGTCTGTTTTTGCCTTCGGTGATCTCTATTTCGGCAATGGCGCCTTTTTCCCTGTGCTTTATGACTTTGACTTTAGCCGGCCGGGTAACATAGCCTCCTATATCCACGCCTTTCCTGAGGGCCCGGACCCTTTCGGGGGAAAGGACGCCGGAGATCTCTGCGCGATAGGTCTTGGGTACATGATGAGAGGGATGGGCCAGCCTGTTGGCCAGTTCGCCGTCATTGGTCATTATAAGGAGTCCGGTGGTGTTGTAGTCGAGTCTGCCTACGGGGAAGACCCTTTCGGGGATATCTTCCACAAGTTCACGAACCACCGGCCTGTCCGCCTGATCCTTCATGGAAGTGATATAGCCGTTGGGCTTGTTCAGCATCAGATACACTTTCTTTTCTGTGACCTGTACGAGTTTGCCGTTGACCTCCACCCGGTCATCGGGACCGACGCTGGGACCCGGTTCCTTCACCACTACGCCGTTGATCTTCACATTTCCGTTTTTTATGAGTTCGTCAGCCTTTCTCCGGCTGGTGATGCCGGCTGCGGCTATATATCTGTTCAAACGCATTTTTCTTTCTCTGGTATGTCCTGAAGTGCACTTTTACCGGATAATTCTAACAAAGCTGTCATGGTATCGCAAGGGCGCGATGATTTTTGATGGCTTTATGATGTTACTGCTGCTTTCAAATTTCAGTCAGGTATTGTATCATATGCTTATACTCATACATCATATATTTACAGAGGGGCGTGGACTTATCTGTGTCCCGCAACATGGACAGGGATGGGACGTGACTATATAACATGGCAAATGCATTACAAAGAAGGATATTGATACTGGCTGTGAGGGCCGGTGAACTGATGATGAAACACGGGGCGGAGATACACCGGGTGGAAGACACCATAAACCGTATCTGTAAAGCCTGCAATATATTACATGTGGAAGTGTTCGCCACGACCACAGGCGTTTTCGTATCTGTAGGGAGCGGAGGACCTGAAGGGGAAGTCCACACATATATAAAAACTCTCAGGGGCAGAGACACGGATCTGGGTAAGATATCACAAATAAATCAGTTCTCCAGAGTGTTCACCACCACCAGCATGACCGTTGAAGAGGGCATAAAAGAACTGCAGCGCATAGATGACGAACCTAAATACCCTCTTTTCGTCAGGCTCATAAGTGCAGGGGCCATCGCAGGGGTCTTCTGTGTCATGTTCGGCGGCGAGATCGTAGAGTCTCTGCTGGCATTTTGCCTGGGAATGGGGGTGTACGGGATAGATCACTGTCTCAGCAAATTCGATATAAATTTTTTCCTTCAGGGATTCACATGCTGTGCGGCGGCTACGGCAGCGACGCTTTTTTTGGTATCGACCGGCATAGCGAACAATTATGACACTATCATAATCGGTGTCCTGATGATATTCGTGCCGGGAGTTGCCATGACAAATGCAATAAGGGACATGCTGACGGGCGATATGATGTCGGGAGTGACACGTCTCACGGAAGCGGTGGTCATCGCAGTGTCCCTGGCGGCGGGAGTAGGTATCATAATGAAATTATGGTCTTTGAGCGGATCTTTCGGAAGCACTGCAGTAGTGGAATCCCAGCCGTCATTGGTTTTGACTCTTTTCCTCGGCTTTGCGCCCTCCCTCGCGTACAGCGCCATATATCACGTGCCCGTGCGGTGCATGCTGGCTTGCGGAGCTTTAGGATGTGCAGCATGGTTCGCTTACCAGCTGACTGTATCCAGCTACGGGAGCTCGGTCACGGCATGTTTCCTGGCAGCATGTATCGTAGGTATCGGAAGCGATATCCTGGCCCGTATCCTGAAAGAGCCCACCACCATATTCATAATACCGGGGATAATGCCTTTCGTTCCCGGTTCCAAGGTATATTACACTATGGTGGATCTTATAGGTAGAGATCTTGAAGCTTCGGCGTCTGTGGGGACCCAGGCCATATTCATGGCGGGAGCCATAGCTTTGGGACTGCTGGTTTCGGGTTCCGTAATCAGGATATTGGTGACCATAAAGAGAAAAGTCTATGCGAATTAGGATCGATGTTCTTAGACGTGGGAGCAACAAAACATTGTTTTTTTACGACGCAGGTTGTAATATTGTCTTACTGTTAAACTATAGTCTCTGCAAAACAGCACGACGTACAGCCGGCCCTTTGCGGAGAAGATATCATTTATAGGGGGAAAACGTAATGGAAAAACTGATTATCGCCGCAGCCATATGCGGTGCGGAAGTGACGAAGGAACAGAATCCGGCGGTGCCTTACACCGTAGAGGAGATAGTAAGGGAAGCTAAGGATTCCTATGATGCGGGAGCGTCTGTGATCCATCTCCATGTGAGAGAGGATGACGGCACGCCCACACAGAGCAAGGACAGGTTCCAGGAATGTGTGAGCGCCATACTCAGGGAAAGGCCCGACGCCATCATCCAGCCTTCTACGGGAGGCGCCGTCGGCATGACCGATCTCGAAAGGCTTCAGTCCACGGAGATAACGCCTGTGCCTGAATTCGCCACACTGGACTGCGGAACATGTAATTTCGGCGGAGACGAGATATTCGTGAACACCGACAACACTATATTCAATTTCGCAAAGATCATGCAGGAGAGAGGGATAAAGCCCGAACTGGAATGCTTTGACAAAGGCATGATAGACATAGCCATGAAGGCATACAAGAAGGGGCTCCTGGACGCGCCTTTGCATTTCGACTTCGTGCTGGGAGTGCAGATGACGGCTACAGTGAGAGACCTGTCATTTTGTGTAGACAGCATCCCTCCCGGAAGCACATGGACGGGGTGCGGTATAGGCAGATACGAGTTCGACATGGCAGCAGCTTCCATAATAATGGGAGGACATGTGCGTGTGGGGTTCGAGGATAACCTTTTCGTGGAAAAGGGCGTATTGGCAAAGAGCAACGGCGATCTTGTGGCCAAGGCCGCAGGGATAGCGAAGATGCTGGGCAGAGAAATAGCAAGCCCGGCCGAGGCAAGGGAGATATTGAGCATAAAGCCGAGATGACGAGATAAAAATATCTGAAAAGACTGTATACGGCGCGGCATCAGCCGTGTCGTTTTTTTGAAAATGGTATAATGTAATAAAAAATATGGATTTTTTGAATGGATATGCTCCTTTCGATCGTATTATATACGAGGCTTCCCAAAAAGGCGTCGGCAGCGGAGCCGTGAGGGAGAGGAAACTTAAATAAAAACGAAGACAGGAGAGGAAGAAAATGAAAAAATCGTTGATGGTGGCATTGGCAGTGATCTTGGCTTTGATAGTGGGAGCTACGGGAGTGTTTGCCGCAGGAGACGGATGCTTTACAGATGCTGACGGAGAAGATGCTGACGGAGACGGAGTCTGTGACAATAGAGGTACGGGGACAGGTGGCGGAGGCCATCACGGGAACGGCAACGGCTGCAGATAGAAGATGAAGGAACAGCATGATATAAGGCGGGAAAATGAGAGATGAGGCAGAGGTGTCCGGAGCCATAGAACGGTACGGTGACACTGTGAAAAGAGTATGCATGATACATCTGAAAAATCATGCGGACACCGAGGATATCTTCCAGACTGTATTCCTCAAGTATGCCATGAGCCATGTGGTCTTTGAAAATGAGGAGCATAGAAAGGCATGGCTGATTAAAGTCACCCATAATGCTTGTAAGGATATGGTGAAAAGTTTTTTCCGCAGCAGGACGCGGTCTCTCGATGAAGCGGAAGAGATACCCGCGGATATGCCCGAGGACAATAGAGAAGTGTTAGAAGCAGTCCTTTCTCTTCCGGGGAAATACAGGGAAGTGGTATATCTCCACTATTACGAGGGATATACTGCACCGGAGATCGGCCGGATACTGGATAAGAATGTGAACACCGTTTATACGCTGATCACACGGTCAAAGGATAAACTGAGGGAGAAGCTGGGAGGTGACGGATATGCAGGATAAGTTAAGAGAAACTTTCGACATGATCCGTGCAGATGAGGAACTGCTGGAAAAAACCAAGAGATCCGTCGCCGAAAAAAGTTCAGGCAGTTTTCCGGCGGGCCGTGAGAAGAAAAGAGGTGTGAAGAGGGTCATGTCCATAGCGGCATGTCTGGCATTGATCCTTTTGGGACTGGGAGGATACGGCATATATTTCACACCGGTATCGGCAGTGAGCATGGACATGGATCCCTCCGTGGAGATGGAAATAAACCGCTTCGGTAAAGTCATATCCATAGAGGGATGTGACGAGGAAGGAAAGGAACTGGCCCGGACGGCAGATGTGAAATTCATGGACTACGATGAGGCGGTGAGCTTTATCATAGAGACGGAGATCATAAAGGAATGTCTGGCGAGGGGAGAGGAAATGGATATCACCGCAGTGGGAGAGGACGGAGTGGCCTGTGACAGGATGACGACACGGTTAAAGGCCTGCACGAGGGGACAGGAAAACGTGTATTGTCATGGCACAGCCATGGAAAAGGTCAGGGACGCCCACAAACACGGGTGTTCCTACGGGAAATACAGCGCCTATCTGGAGATGAAAAAGATAGATCCCGATATAACGGTAGAGGATGTAAAGGGGATGACCACGAGGGAAATAAGACAGCGCTGTGAAAGCCATAGGAACGAGAGACATGATGAAGGAAAAGGGAACCGCGGCTCTGGAAGTGGAGGGGGGTTCCGGAAACGATCACGGTAACAGCCGAGATGGCCGGGGCAGCGGTCACGGGGGAGGGGATGGCCTCGGTAACGGTCAGGGTGCAGGCAACGGCAACGGTTCCGGCAACAGTCATCACGGAGGAGATGAATGACAGCGGATATAAAGAAGCCCCGGTCACAAGACCAGGGCCTTCACATATATGAGACTACTTTCTCTTTGCTTCTTTAGGTGTGACGCATATACCCTTCGCCCTGCACACCACTATGGGCTCATCCAGAGCATCGGCTGCAGAAGGGCTTATGTCAGGTCTTGCAGCCACCACTTTTCTCGCCTCGAAAGTCATTTTTCTCGATGTGTTACCGAATTCGGTTATTTCACCGTAAGCTTCGATATAGTCGCCTGCATATGTGGGAGCCAGGAACTCCACCTCGTCATAGCGCAGGAACAGACCTTCGTCTCCGTCGGCCTTTATGAGGAGTTCCGTTGCAACGTCTCCGAAAAGGTGTACCATATGTGCGCCGTCTACCAGGCTTCCGCCGTAGTGAGCGTCTTTGTGTGACATCCTGAGTCTGATGGTCGAAGTTATTTTTTCCATTTCCATTTCTCCTTGTTCTACCCTAAAGATACCTTTCGTTCCGCAGCCGGCTCCGGGCGAGGCCGAGCCGGGCGGCTCTGAATAAATATATAATTTTTGCCGGAGGATTGCAAACGTTCATTGGTTGATATATCATATGGACAGGTGAACCGATTTCGTTTCGCCGGTAAAAGGAGAACCGAAAATGAATAACGAGTATGGTATGGATCGTGTCCTGGAACCGGGACAGGTGCTTCCCACATCTGCGTGGAAGCTGGACAACAGCAGGGAGCTGAGACCCAATGAAATGAGGATAGCCCTCGAACGGGTGCACATAGAGGGTACGTCATTCAGACGCATGTATATGGAATCGGCCGGAGATCCGGAAGCCATGAAGCAGAAAATAACGGATATAGTGATACGGCGGGGGAAACTCCACAATCCGGTGACGGATACGGGAGGTCTTTTGAGCGGCGTGGTAGAAGAGATCGGCCCTGAGTTCGACAACAGAAAAGGCTTCAGGCCCGGAGACAAGGTGATGTACAACGCGTCCCTGGCGTCCATGCCCATAAATATAGACAGGATCGGCAAGATAGATCTGACATACAATCAGATAGAGGCAGAAGGCTATGCCATAGCCCACAGCAGTATGCCTGTGGTGAAAAGACCTGAAGGTATACCCATAGATCTGCTCCTCCTCACTCTCAACGAGTCCGGCACCCTTTACAGAGTGAGCACCGGCGCTGCGGGAAAGAAAAAGATCCTGGTAGTGGGTAACAACATGATGATGAACCTCATATTCGGCCATACCATCAGAAAGGCAGCAGGGCGTGAGGCCGTAATAACCAATGTGATGGACAAAAGGACCAATACCATCGTAAAAGGCCCCCGTATCGATGAGCTCATCAAAAAGACATTCGATGACATGTATTACATGAACATATTGAGACCCATGGAATGTATGGATACTCTAAGGGCTGACGGGTACTATGACATGTCTGTGAACTGTGCGGACATACCGGGGGCCGAGACATTGAACGTCCTTGCCACGAAAAACGGCGGAACTGTGATATTCGCCAATTTCATGAGCAATTATAATATAGCCCTGTATATAACCGAGTCCATATCCCGCTCCCTCAATATCAGGTTCGCAGACGGTTATACCGAGGAATATGATGAGTTCGACCTTGAGATCGTAAGGGATCTTGCGCCATATTTCAAAGACGTCTCCACAGAGAGCAGGTCCAGCAGGGGCAGGGCAGATCAGGAGCCGGGACCGGTAGGCAATTACACGGTACTCGACGAGGATATAGTGAGCAAAAGCGAAGTGATGAGCGGGATCATCGACGAAGTCATGAGTGTGGCGAAATATGACTGCAATGTGCTCATAACGGGAGACACAGGGGCAGGCAAGGAGAAAATAGCCGATCTGATACAAAAAAACAGCAGCCGCAGCATGCATCCCTTCGTAAAGGTCAATTGCGCATCCATATCCCCGGCGCTCATGGAGTCAGAGTTTTTCGGATATGAGCCGGGGGCCTTTACAGGTGCGGGAACGACGGGAAAGAAAGGATTTTTTGAGATAGCAGACAACGGGATGATATTCCTTGACGAGGTAGGAGAACTGCCGCCGGACATGCAGGCCAAGCTCCTGAGGGTATTGCAGGACGGAGAGTTCTTCAAAGTAGGAGGGACAGTCCCGGTGAAGACCAATGTGAGGGTCATATCCGCCACGAACAGAAAACTCGAAGATCTGGTGGATGCAGGGAAGTTCAGGAGAGATCTTTACTACAGGCTCAATGTTTTCCCCGTGACTATACCGGGGCTTGCGGAGAGGCGCGAAGATATATGTCCCTTAGTGAATCATTTCATAGAAAAGTACTGCAGGAAATTTTCCATAGAAAAAACCATAGATGACAACGCTCTGGAGTATCTGGAAAACATGGACTGGCCCGGGAACATAAGGGAATTGGAAAATACGATCCAGAGGCTACTCATAAGTTCCAAAGGCGAGAGCATAAGCCTTATGGATATTATGAGAGAGGTACATGTGGATATGTTCGACAAGACGCCGGGGCGAAAGGGAGACGATGAAAAAAGACCTGAGACAGACGGAGGGGCAAGCCTGCCGGAAATGGTGGAGGACTTCGAGAGAAAAATAATAGAGAGCGCATGTGAGAAGTACGGAAGCACCAGGAAAGCGGCGGCGGCCATAGGCATAAGCCAGACCCAGCTGGTGAGGAAAAAGAAAAAATACGGACTGTGATACGGAATTTCTGAACACAATACGGTTCAGACTGAAGACGAATGAGTACATTACGGTTCAAAAGAAAAGTTTCCTGAGATCCTATTTGTAGCTGGAATCCACATTTTTCAACTGTAGATCGAAATGACAAAGGCAGGGCATGCTGTGGCACAGGCCTTGCTTTTTTGATGCCGGGGCGGAGGCAGACCTGAGCCCCATATGGATGAAGTTAAAAAAACGGCAGGGCCGTATGAAGCAAGACAGCCGGACACGGCGTATAAGGAGGTACAAAATCATGCAGAAAAAAGGATGCCCTTACGGCACACACAGAGTCATTTCACCAAAAGGCGTACTGCCCCAGCCGGCAGACGTCATCGACAACACCATGGAGATCTATGACAATGAGATACTGATCGACGTACAGACATTGAATATAGACTCTGCTTCTTTCACCGAGATCGAAAAGAGAGCGGACGGTGACATAGAAGAGATCAAAAGCATAATGATGGGTATCGTGGCCAAAGCGGGCAAACATAAGAATCCCTGGACAGGTTCCGGCGGGATGCTCATCGGAACAGTAAAGGAGATCGGAGAGAACTACAAGGGCGACGTAAAGGTTGGAGACAAGATCGCGACTTTGGTTTCCCTTTCACTGACGCCTTTGGTCATCGAAGAGATCCATGAAGTGAGACCTGACATCGACCAGGTGGACATAACCGGACAGGCCATACTCTTCCAGAGCGGCATATTCGCCAAGTTGCCTGACGACCTTCCGGAAGGGCTTGCTCTTTCCGCACTTGACGTTGCAGGAGCACCGGCACAGACGAGAAAGCTGGTCAAAAAAGGAGACACGGTCCTGGTCATAGGGGGCGGCGGAAAATCAGGTATGCTCTGCCTCTACGAAGCAAAGAAACAGGCGGGCCCGGAAGGCAAAGTCATATGCCTTGCACATTCTCAAAAATCTCTTGACAGGGCAAAGAGCATGGAACTGGCTGACGAATATTTTTCCGCAGACGCAACTGACGCTGTAGCTATCTATAACAAGGTAATGGAATTGACAGACGGCAAACTGGCTGACGTGGTCATAAACGTAGTCAACGTGGAGAACACGGAAATGGGCTCCATACTGGCCTGCAAAGATGACGGTATAGTCTATTTCTTCTCCATGGCGACGAGCTTCACGAAGGCTGCCCTGGGAGCAGAGGGCGTAGGCAAAGACGTTACCATGATAGTAGGCAACGGATACTGCAAAGGCCATGCAGACGTGACCCTGGAAGACCTGAGAGAGAGCAAGGTGCTCAGGGATAAATTCAACGAACTTTACGCATAATGGAAAAGGAGCCGGCTGCAGTCTGGCAGGGCGCCGGCAAGGCGCCAACGACACGACAAGGGCCTTTGGCCCGTGCATTTAGGGGAAATCATCAAAACAGACAGGGAAACCTGTCGGAATCAGTAGGGTAACTTATTAAAAAAGGAGAGAGAACATGACGATCAGAGACAGAAAGGACATACCTTTATTCAAAGACGTTCCGGACGAACAGTGGAACGACTGGCATTGGCAGGTGGCCAACAGGCTTACTACCGTTGAACAGATCGGACAGGTCCTTGAGCTGACCGAACAGGAAAAACAGGACATAGAAAAAGTAATGGACGGATTCAGAGTGGGAATAACACCTTACTACGCATCCCTCATGGATCCCAAAGATCCCAGGTGCCCTGTAAGGATGCAGGCAGTGCCTACCATAGCGGAGACCAAAAGAGGGGAAGCCGACATGCTGGATCCTCTCCATGAAGACGAGGACTCTCCGGCTCCCGGACTGACTCACAGATATCCTGACAGAGTATTGTTCCTGATCACTGACCAGTGCTCCATGTACTGCAGACATTGCACCAGGAGAAGGCTGGCCGGTGAGAAAGACGGCGAAAGGAGCAGAGAGGACATAGATGCATGTATCGAGTACATCAGAAAGACTCCTCAGGTAAGAGACGTGCTCCTTTCCGGAGGAGACTGCCTCTGTGTGGAGGATGAGACTCTGGAGTATATCATAAGCGAACTCCGCAAGGTCGATCATGTGGAGATCGTGAGACTGGGTTCCAGGACGCCGGTGGTCATGCCCATGAGGATAACCGACAAGCTGGTGGAGATGCTCAAAAAGTATCATCCCATCTGGCTCAACACACACTTCAACCATCCCAAGGAAATGACTCCCGAAGCTATGGCAGCCTGTGCCAAGCTTGCCGATGCAGGTATCCCTTTGGGGAACCAGTCAGTGCTCCTGAGAGGAGTCAATGACTGTCCTCATATCATGAGAGATCTGGTGCACAAGCTGGTAATGAACAGAGTCAGACCTTACTATATCTATCAGTGCGACCTTTCCCTGGGTATAGAACACTTCAGGACACCTGTCGCAAGCGGTATCCAGATCATAGAAGGACTCAGGGGACACACGTCGGGATATGCTGTGCCCACATTCGTAGTGGATGCTCCCGGAGGCGGCGGAAAAACTCCGGTCATGCCTCAATATGTCATCTCACAGACTCCGGACAAGGTCATACTCAGGAACTACGAGGGCGTCATAACCACATATACGGAGCCTTCTCACAACGAAAAGCTGGAATGCACCTGTGATTACTGCACAGGCAAGAAGGATTATCCTTATGAAGGTGTTGCAGGCCTGGCCATGGGAGAAAGGATGTCTCTCGAACCGAGCAGACTTTTGAGACACGAACGAAACAAAAAATAGGAAAAAATATGGGATTGCTGAATGAGCTGAAAGAAAAATACAGGACCGTATCCATAGTGGGGATGGCGAAAAATGCGGGAAAGACCACCGCTTTGAATTTTCTCATAGAAGAGGCCATGGATGAAGGAATGAGATTGGGGATAACATCCACTGGCAGAGACGGAGAAACCACAGACCTCGTCACCGGAACAGAAAAGCCCAGGGTGTACCTGGATGAGGACACTCTGGTGTCCGTTCCTACGGAACTGTATGATCTTTCAGACGCGGGCCTGGAAATATTGAAGATGACAGAGTACCGCACCTCCATCGGACGACTGCTCCTGTGCCGGGTGGCACAGAGCGGTTATGTCCAGGTGGCAGGGCCTGTAGCCACGTCACAGCAAAAGACACTGTGCAGCGAGATGCTGGATATGGGAGCGGAAATGGTCATCATCGACGGTGCCATAGACAGGAAGGCCATAGCAGCCCCCGATGCCTCGGATGCCATAATAATATCTACCGGTGCAGTCATATCGCGGAACATGAACAAGGTAGTGGAGGAGACGGCTCATATGGTGAACCTGTACGGGCTTGAGCTGCTCGAGGAAGGCACGGCGAAAGATCTCATAGAAAAATATGCTTCCCGGGACAAGGTCATGTTCATAAATGACGGACAGGCGGATTTCCCGGAAATATTGGGAGGGCTGGGGAACAGCAGGATAATGGATCAGGCCGTTGCCGACGGAGCGGATCATATATACATCCCCGGAGCCTTCACGGCAGGCATGCTCCACGAGATCAATCCCTCAAATCTGAAAAAGGTGACCTTTGTCTTGAAGGATCCCACCAGGATCTTCGTCAACAGGGGAGACTGGGCCAGGTTTTTGAAAAAGGGCATGAGGGTGAAGGTCATGGAAAACATAAAAGTGGCGGCAGTTACGGTGAATCCTCAGGCGCCGGCCGGATACAGATTCGATCCGGAGGAGCTGAGGGATCTTATGCAGAAAGCTCTGCCGGACATACCGGTGACAGACGTAAGGATATAAGAGGTGCGACTTGAACAGAAGATTGTCCAACGTAAGAACGAGACAGAGATCCGGTTTTGAATATGCGGTCAACGCCCTTGATACGGCGACACCCTACGGAAGAAAAAAGGCCGGAGAGATGAAGCCTTTCTTCCCGGGAGAGGAGGAAGAGCTTCGCGATGAACTGGACACTCTGGAAAGGATGGTGGAGTTCAAAAGAGACTATGTCGCCCAAAGCGCAGAGCTGGCCCTTATATTCATGGACATGAGAGAGTGCACGGGGACTGTGGCTTCGAGCAAGACCAGGACCCTTTCCACCGTGGAGCTTTATGAGATGAAGTGCATGCTCATAAAAATCGAGCAGATCACGAAGCTTTTCGATAAGACGGAAGCACCCATACCGGATCGCTTCATACCCGTAAGCGTCTCGCGGCTTTTGGACAGATTGGACCCCAGACAGGACAGGATGGCGACCTTCTACATATACGAAGAGTTCTCCGAAAAGCTGGCGACCCTGCGTGAAGAAAAAAGGAAGGCGGAGCTGGAGCTGAGGAAAGGTATGAAGGCCGGCAAAGAGGCTCTGAAAAAAGAAAAGGGCATCGTCCTCACACCCAAGTTCGACTGCAGGATTTCCAGGAGCGATGAAGAGCAGCTGGAAAAACTCATGGCCGCAGAGGAACTGGAGATCGCCGAGCAGGATAATATGTGGGTCACTTTCGTCCTCAAACAGACCGAAGAAGATGCCGCAAGGCAGGAGGAGATAGAAAAGATCTCCCTTGAGATAGAGGACGAAGAGGAAAAGGTGAGAGAAAGGCTTTCCGGGGAGATATGGAAAAACTCCAAGATCCTTTTTGAAAACTGCGAAAGGATAGGAGAGCTGGACCTGACATTGGCCAAGGCGGACTTCGCCATAAAGCACAGATGCGTGAAACCCGTGATCATAGAGGAACACAGACTCGTCATAAAGGAAGGCAGACAGATGGAGGCCGAGGAAAGCGTGACGGGAAAGGGCGGTTCATACATGCCCGTATCCGTGGAGCTTTATCAGGGAGTCACCTGTATAACGGGAGCGAACATGGGCGGCAAGACAATATCCCTGAAGATGATAGCCCAGACGGCTCTTTTGGCTCAGTACGGGTTCTTCGTTCCCTGCCGCGAGGCTGAGATAGGACTTTCTGCATATATGCAGATGCTCGTGGGAGACAGCCAGTCGGTAGAAAGAGGGCTTTCCAGCTTCGGGTCTGAGATGGAGGAGCTGAAGGAGATCTTCGACCACTGCAGGGAAAGATCGGTCATACTGGTAGACGAGATCGCCAGCGGCACCAACCCGGCCGAGGGAGCGGCCCTCACCAAAAGCATAATAGACTTTCTCAAAGACAAGCCGTATATCACCGTGTTCACCACCCACTTCGATGTACCGGACAAAGATATACAAAAACTCAGAGCGGTAGGTCTTGAGAATGCCGATTTCGGCAAGATCGGGGAAGAGATAAGATATGCCAACAGGAAAGAAAGGATCAATATCATAGGCAAATATATGGACTACAGACTCATACCTGCCGGTGACGGCGGGATCCCCAAAGATGCCCTCAACATAGCATCCATGCTGGGGATAGATAAAGAAGTCATAGAAAAAGCAAAAGTTTACCTAAAAGGAGAAGATGCATGAAAAGTAAATTGAATCTGGATCCCGGAGCCATAGACAGCGCACGTTCGTGTGCATCCAGGATAGCGCACAGCATGCAGGAGTTCATAGAAAAACACACTACGGTCAGCACCGAAAGGACTGTGCTCAGGCTTTTGGGTGTAGACGGTGTGAACGATGTGGATACGCCCCTGCCCAACGTTGTGATCGATCAGATCAAAGACGCAGGCGGCCTTCCCAGAGGAGCTGCATACTGGATGGGCAACGCAATGATACAGACGGGTCTCGAGCCCCAGGAGATCGCTGAAAAGATCTCCGCAGGGGAGCTCAAAATAACCGAATTGCCTGCCGCTTCCGAGAAAGAGGCGGAGGAAAAGGTTATGCCTTACGTATATGAGGCTCTCAAAAAGATCGATGCCCAGCGTGAAAAGAGAGAACATTATCTTGAGACCATAGGAGAGGGAAAGAGGCCCTACCTCTATGTCATAGTCGCCACCGGAAACATATATGAAGACGTGGTACAGGCCAAGGCGGCGGTGAGACAGGGAGCTGACATCATAGCAGTCATAAGGACCACGGCACAGAGCCTGCTGGACTATGTCCCCTACGGCCCTACCACTGAGGGTTTCGGCGGTACATATGCCACGCAGGAGAACTTCAGGATCATGAGAAAGGCCCTCGATGAGGCAGGAGAGGAAGTAGGCAAATACATAAGGCTCTGCAACTATTCCTCAGGGATGTGCATGGCGGAGATAGCTGCCATGGGAGCCTTGGAGAGACTGGACGTCATGCTCAACGATGCTCTCTATGGGATACTTTTCAGAGATATAAATATGCAGAGGACCCTGGTGGATCAGTATTTTTCCAGAGTCATAATCGGATATTGCGGCACTATATTCAATTCGGGCGAGGACAACTACCTCACTACGGACGACGCCTATGAGGCAGCTCATACAGTGCTGGCATCGCAATTCATAAACGAGCAGTTTGCAGTCCTGGCCAACATACCCGAGGAACAGATGGGACTGGGACACGCCTTCGAAATGGACCCCGACATCGAGAACGGATTCCTCTACGAGCTGGCCCAGGCTATAATGGCAAGGGAGATATTCCCCAATGCGCCTCTGAAATATATGCCTCCCACAAAGTTCATGACAGGGAACATATTCAAAGGACATATACAGGATGCCATGTTCAACATGGTGGCCATATGGTCGGGGCAGTCGCTCCAGCTCCTGGGGATGCCCACAGAGGCCATCCACACACCTCATATGCATGACAGATATCTTTCAATAGAAAACGCTTCATACATATTCAACAACGCCAGGGATCTGGGCTCCGAAGTAGAGTTCAAGGAAGGCGGCATAATACAGCAGAGAGCTCAGAAGGTGCTGAAAGAAGCCGACGAGCTGCTTCATGAAATAGAAAGAGACGGACTTTTCTCGACACTGGAACAGGGGCGTTTCGGAGGAGTGAAAAGACCCAGAGACGGAGGAAAGGGCCTTGAAGGCGTGTGCCTCAAGGACGAAAAATATTTCAATCCTTTTATCCCCATCATGTTGGGAGGTGTGAAATAATGGCAGACAAAACAGCAGTAGCTCAGGTGGATCTGACAAAGGTAAAGCCTTACGGCGATACTCTCAATGACGGGATGACTCAGGTATCCTTCACTCTTCCCGTACCATATGGCGAAGAGGGCAGCGAAGCGGCCAAGATACTGGCGAGGAAGATGGGTCTCGACGAGCCCAACGTAGTGTATTCGAAAGACCAGGGTGGCGGATATACATTTTTCATCGTTTACGGAAAGTGCCAGCACACTGTAGACTATACCTCCATAAAAGTCACTAAAGTTGAAGTGGAGGTGATGGACAGGCTCGAATGTGCGGAGTACATAAAGGAAAACATAAAACGCAACGTGGTCATAGTAGGCGCATCCACGGGAACAGATGCTCACACCGTAGGCATCGACGCCATAATGAATATGAAAGGGTTCCACGGACATTTCGGACTTGAAAGATTCGAGGGCATCGATGCGTATAACTACGGCAGCCAGGTGCCCAACGAAGTGCTCATACAGAAGGCCAAGGAGACGAAGGCCGATGCCATACTGGTATCACAGACGGTCACTCAAAAAGATATACATATAACGAACCTTACCAACATGGTGGAACTTTTGGAGGCCGAAGGGATGAGGGACAAGGTGATCCTTTGCTGCGGCGGCCCCAGGATATCTCATGAACTCGCACAGGAACTGGGGTATGATGCAGGCTTCGGTCCTCACACTTATGCGGAACATGTAGCGTCTTTCGTTCTGGATGAGATAGTTGCGAGAGGCTGGGCATAGAGAGGAGTGTTAAGAATATGGTAAACAAAATCAGAACAGCTCAGGAAGCGGTAGCTGAGATCAATGACGGCGCCTCCATAATGGTAGGCGGGTTCCTCGGCACCGGTTCTCCGGAGATACTCATGGATGCTCTCGTTGAAAAGGGCGTCAAGCATCTGACAGTCATAGGCAACGACGCCGGACTGCCGGCAGGGACATACGGAGCCAAGACGGCAAGAGGGATAGGAAAGCTGATCGAGGCAGGTATGGTGGACCATCTCATCGCCAGCCATGTGGGGATGAATCCCCTCGTAGGTCAGGGGATGAATGACGGGACCCTCAAGTGCACCCTGGTTCCTCAGGGGACCCTGGCAGAACAGATAAGAGCGGCAGGCTTCGGTCTGGGAGGAGTGCTCACTCCTACAGGAGTAGGCACCATAATCGCCGAGGGCAAGGAAGTGATCAACATAGACGGGAAGGATTTCCTTCTGGAGAAACCCCTCAAAGCGGATTTCGCTCTCATAAGGGCAAACGTATGCGACGAGTTCGGTAATTGTGTGCACAGCCTTTCCACTAAGAACTTCAATCCTCTCATGGCTACAGCGGCGGATAAAGTCATAGTGGCATCGGAGAAGATAGTGGAAGTTGGCGGCATGGATCCCGACAACTATATGACGCCGGGGATATTCATAGATTATATAGTAGGAGGTGAAAAGAAGTGGCAGATCTGAAAGAGAGAATAGCCGCGAGGACCGCCAAGGAATTTTATGACGGATGCGTGGCGAACCTGGGCATAGGACTTCCTACTATGGTAGCCAACTATTTGCCCGACGATGTACATGTGGTGCTCCACTCCGAGAATGGATTCATAGGACTGGGAGCAGAGGCGGAAACAGGGAGAGAACAGGTGGACCTCATCAACTCCGGTGGCGTCTACGTACAGCACACGCCGGAAGCCCACTTTTTCGATACGGCCGTATCCTTCGGGATAGTAAGAGGCGGTCATGTGGATATAACAGTCCTGGGGGCCATGGAAGTGGATGAGCACGGAAACCTGGCCAACTGGATAATACCGGGCAAGATGGTGGCCGGGATGGGCGGAGCCATGGACCTGGTGACGGGAGCGAAGAAAGTCATAATCAGCATGCTCCATACACAGAAAGGCAAGCCTAAGATCCTGAAGGAGTGTACGCTGCCCTATACGGCTCTGGGAGTAGTGAGCATGATCATAACAGAGATGGGTGTCATGGAGATCACCGACGAAGGAGTGGTGCTCAAGGAACTCCATCCCGACTACAGCCTGGAAGATATAAAGGCGGCGACGGAGTGCGAGCTCATAGTGAGCCCTGACCTGAAACCTATGGCAGAAGAATAGGCCTGAAGGTCTTATGTCATATAGAACATAGATACAAACTTCTTTCCTCTTAAAAAGAGAAACGGATGAAATGCGGCCGGTGCCGCATTTCGTCTTTATAGGACCGGCTGTATCTGCATCGGCGGGAAGGAAGTCATGCACATAAAACAAAACGGACCGATAAAGCAGTCCGTTTTGTCAAAAGGGGTATTGGGATTAGAGATTATGAGGTTACCGGGGGATAACCTCGGTATAATAATAATCTAATAAAATAAAAAAAGCAAGTCCTATTGCATAAAAATCACCTTTGTTTTAGAATGGTTTCGCGTTATTTTGTAAAAAACCGGCATATTGGTTGAAATTTGAATGATTTTCAAAACGGGCACATATCCTATGTGCGGAGCCGGCAGAGGGCAGACATATATCGGGAGAAAAAAATGGGACATAAGACTCCAATCAGCAACGTGATAAAGAACAGTAAAAAAATCGTTTTGAAAGTAGGCAGCAATGTACTCAGGAACGATGACGGAACGGCCAACATCAATGTGTTCAAGAACCTGACCGATCAGGTGGCGGAAATGATGGAACAGGGAAAACAGGTCATAATCGTATCCTCGGGAGCCGGGATATACGGCGTGGCTGCTATCGACAAGTGGTCGAGACGAAACGACATGAACTATAAGCAGGCTCTTTGCGCCATAGGCCAGGTGGAGCTGATGATGGTATATAAAGAACACTTTGCGGCTCACGGGATCCACGTGGGACAGATGCTTCTTACCAGAGAGGATTTTTCCGACGAGGAGAACACGCTGCACATAAGGAACACTCTTTTCACCCTCACTGACGAACAGGTAGTCCCCATCATAAATGAAAACGATTCCGTCAGTGTGGACGAGATAAAAACGGGGGACAACGATACTCTGAGCGCCCTTACAGCCTGCCTGTGGAATGCGGATGTGCTCATCTGTCTTTCCGATATAGACGGAGTATTCGACTGTGATCCCAAGAGCAACAAGGATGCAGAACTCATAGAGGAGGTCTATGATGTGGACGGGCTCCTTGACGAGATCGACATACATGGCAAAAGCGATTTCGGAACAGGGGGAATAGCCACCAAGATCGAAGCAGCCCGAAAGGCGGCGCGATATTACATACCTACCGTGCTTCTCAACGGTAAGAAAGAAGATATTTTGAGGAAGGCTGCAGCAGGGGAAGAGACAGGCACGGTTTTCTTCATATACGAGGAAAAAAGATCATGACATCTGAAGAAAAAGTTTTCATAGAAAAGACCATCGAAAGCGAGCGTATATACGAGGGCGCCATATTGAACCTCAGGCGCGACAAGGTAACTGTGAAGAACGGAGGGACCTCTTACAGAGAGGTGGTGGAACACAGAGGCGGAGCCGTGGCTGCTGCCATCACTGATGACCGGCAGATAGTCCTGGTGCGGCAGTACCGTAAACCGGTGGACCGGGTGGTCCTGGAGGCGCCGGCCGGAAAGATAGATCCGGGTGAGGATCCGCGGGATACGGTGATCCGCGAATTAAAAGAGGAGACGGGATACAGGGCCGGAAAAGTGGAACACATGACAGATATGTGGCCCTCTGTAGGTTACACCGAGGAAAAACTCTACATATATCTGGCTCGGGAGCTGACGGAAGGGGAGCCCTGTCCCGATGAGAACGAGGCTATACAAGTGGTGAAGATCGATCTGGACGAGGCCGTGAAGATGGTGAAGGATGGTGAGATCTCCGACGGGAAGACCATAATAGCCATACTTATGGCCAATTTGTTATTGTAAACCAATGCCCTCTGCGTTATACTGTTTCCAGACCCTTTGGCGGCGTCGAAATATCCGAAAGGAAAACAGGAAACATGTATCTTGAAGGATTTCTCAAGTGGCTCGAAGAAAAGAAAAAAATGTCCCGGAGCACCGTGCAGGCATACAGGCAGGATGTTTCGGACTTTTTCAGATATGCGAAAGATGTTTCCATGGGGGATGTGGCCGACGTGACCAACACGGACATAGTGTCCTATCTCTTGGATCTCAAGGGGAAGGGCAAATCCGCATCGACGGTGAACAGACGTCTGGCGTCGTTGAGGACGTTTTATAACTATATGAACGAGACCGGTCAGATACATGGGAACCCCACCATCGGTATAAAATCTCCCAAAGTGGAGAAAAAGGATATAGAGTTCCTGACCCTCGAAGAGATGGACAGGGTGCTGGCAGCTCCGGGCGACAGTGACAAGGGGAAAAGGGACAAGGCCATATTGGAGCTCATGTACGCTACGGGGATCAGAGTCAATGAGGTCATAGGTGCCGACGTGGAAGACGTCAACCTCAGGATAGGATTTTTCACCTGTCCGGGAGATTCGGGGAAGGCCCGGATAATACCTATGGGAAGACCTGCAAGGGAAGCTCTTGAGGAGTATATATACAATGTGAGGAAAGCTGTGGTGGAAGAGGCGGCAGAAAGAGGCGAAGAGCAGGAAAAGGCACTTTTCCTCAATTACTACGGCAAAAGGATGACCAGACAGGGCCTCTGGAAGATATTGAAGGAATATGAAAAAAAGGCCGATATAGACAGCAAACTCACGCCACATCTCATACGGAACTCTTTCGCGGTGCATATGGTGCAAAACGGGGCGGATATCAAGTCCATACAGGAGCTTTTGGGCCATGAGGACATCACGTCTACTCAGATATATCTTTCCATAGCCAAAAACAGGATAAAGGATGTATATGACAAGGCTCATCCGAGAGCATTGTAGGGATCTCAGGAGGGATAATGGAGAATATATACATTGAAAATACTGTGCCGGCCACATATCTATGGCTGATAATAATAGTGGCTTTCGTTTTGTCTCTCGCCATCACGCCGATCACGATCAGGGTGGCGAAAAAGACGGGGGCCATGGACATACCAAAGGACAACAGGCGTGCTCACGATCACCCGGTACCCAGGATAGGAGGTACGGCGATCTTCATTTCGGTCACTGTGGCAGTGCTCATCGCTCTTTATCTGGGACTTTTGGACAGCGGAGATACAGTTGGAAAGGCAACATTGGATCCACGCAGAGAAGAAGCGGTGCTGGGCATATTGCTGGGCGGCGCCTGTATATATCTGGTGGGGCTCATAGATGATATAAAGGGCATGAAACCTGTGGTGAAGCTCTGCGGCCAGATAGTTTCCGCAGTCATAGTATTCGCCTTTGGCGTGAGGATAGACTTTATAGGTAATATTTTCGGGCCGGGGGTACAGGAATTCGGCTTCATCCTTTCTCTGATAATAACTGTCATATGGATAGCGGGCATAACCAACTGCATAAATCTCATAGACGGCTTGGACGGTCTGGCGGCAGGCCTTTCGGCCATGTCGGCTTTTTGTATAGCCTATGTAGCCTATATATTCGGTATGTATCCGGCATGTTTCCCCATGCTCGCCATTGCCGGCGCATGTATAGGGTTCCTTCCCTACAACTTCTATCCTGCAAAGACTTTTATGGGAGACTGCGGTTCCCAGTATCTGGGATTCATGATAGCGGCATTTTCCATTTTGGGGCCGGTGAAAGGAGCTACTGTTGTGGCGGTCATAATCCCGGTCCTGTGCCTGGCTCTGCCTATACTGGATATGCTCTTCGCCATGTTCAGGAGATGGATCAACAAAAGACCCATAATGGGAGCGGACAAGGAACATTTCCATCACAGACTGATGCGTACCGGCATGGGACAGAGAAGGACCGTGCTCTGTATGTACGGCATAGGCGGCATCATGGGTATAGCGGCCATACTTTTTTCCAGGGAACTCTACAAGGAGACTGCGGGACTTTTTGCCATAGCCTTCATGTATATGTATATAGTCCTTACGGACTCCAACAGGATAGTGCCCACTATAAGGGAAAAGAAAAGCAGCGATAAAAAGTGAAGACCAGTGGATATACAGACGGAGAAAACAAGACGGGAGCATATGCTCCTGTTTTTTGATGCAGGGGTTGACAAAGGGTGAGAAAAGTATTATTGTATTAAGTAAGTAATACAATAATACAAAAAAGGGAGGGAAGCATGGAATGGATCTTTGAAGAGGGGATACCCATTTACACTCAGATCGTCCGGCAGTTGAAGCTGCAGATAGCCAACGGGACCTATGCTCCCGGGGAAAAGATGCCCACGGTGAGAGAGTTGGCCATAGATGCGGGAGTCAATCCCAATACTATGCAGCGGGCCTTTGCAGAGCTTGAAAGAGACCGCCTTTTGTATTCTGTAAGGACTATCGGAAGATATGTAACGGAGGAAAAAGAGATTTTGAACGGATTGAAAAAAAACATGAGCAACAGGTTCATTAATGAATTATTTGTGAACCTGAAAAAGCTCGGCATGGACGAAGAAGAGATAAAGGCAGCGGTAAAAGAATGGAAGACGGAGGAAGAGATATGAGCATATTTGAGTGCAGGAACCTGACCAAATGCTACAACAATCTGGTGGCAATAAACAACATAGATCTTTCCATCGAAAGCGGACAGATAGTGGGTCTTTTGGGACCTAACGGCAGCGGGAAGACTACGCTGATAAAATTAGCCAACGGCCTTTTGAAGCCTACGGAAGGTGAGATCCTCATAGACGGGCACAAGCCGGGCATAATGACCAAAAGCAAAGTGGCCTACCTGCCTGACAGGGACTTTCTTCCCGACTATATGAGCGTGCAGCAGCTTGTAAGGTTCTACGGAGATTTTTACAGCGATATGGACTTCAACAAAGCGGGCGAAATGCTGAAAAGCCTGAACATCCCTCATGGAATGAGGTTGAAGAAGATGTCGAAGGGAACGAAGGAGAAGATACAGCTCATACTTACCATGAGCAGGAATGCGCAGATATATTTTCTGGACGAACCTATTGCGGGAGTGGATCCTGCGGCCAGGGAATATATTTTGAAGACTATCATATCCAACTATTGTCCCGACTCTGCAGTGATCATTTCCACTCATCTCATAGCCGACGTGGAGGCGGTGCTGGATGACGTCATATTCCTTATGAACGGAGAGGTGGTAATGCACAGTCAGGCTGAAGCGATCAGGGAAAAAGAGTCAAAGAGCATCGACGGACTTTTCAGGGAGGTGTTCAGATGTTAGGTAAGCTTTTGAAATATGAATTCAGGGCAGTAGGCAGGATACTGCTCCCGGTGTACGGGGTATACCTGGTGTCCTACATCATATTCAACTATGTGATGTTTGAAAGCGACGCTTTTGGCGGAGCGGCCAAAGCGACCTCGACTGTGTTTTTCGCAATGATGGTGACCACGGTGTCTGTGGTGACTCTGGTATTGATAATACAGAGGTTTTACAAGAACCTTTTAGGAGATGAGGGTTACCTCATGTTCACTTTGCCGGTAAGTACCGGGGCCCATATTTTCAATAAGATATTGTGCGGATCGGCCATGATATGCTTTGGCTTAGTGGTGGCGACGATCTCCATCGGGATATTCATAGGAACCGACAGTGGATTCATATATCTGTTCAACGCCATAGGCGACGGCCTTGGGAAGGCTGTGGAAGAGATAGGCCTGCTCCATGTCCTGGTGCTCATATTAGAGACTATAGTGCTGGCTGTAGGTCTGTGCGCCGTAATAGTTTCAAAGATATATGCGGCTATAGCCATCGGACATATGTGGACGAAGCACAGAGTGCTGGGAGCCGTAGGAGCGTATATAGGGATGAGCATAGTGGAAAGCATATGCATGGATCTGCTGGTCGAGTTAGGCGAAGTATCCTGGATCAATGATATATTCAAGGGTACTACAGTATGTCAGGGGACCGCGCAGACAGAGACAGGAATGCTCCTGTTGATAATAATGGTTCTGATACCGGTGGCCATATACTGGTTCATAAGCTATAAGGTATTGGATAAGCGCTTGAATCTTCAGTAAAAAAGGGGAATCATATAGATCCACCAAAGAAGGAGTTGCCTCAAGGCGGCTCCTTTTTAGCATCGCCTGAAATGGGGCAGGACAGCGGTGATATCCGAAAAAGGGGGGCCCTACAAATAAATGTAGAGATTTTGTGAAGAAAAGGAGAAGTTTGGTGAAGAAAAAGGGAAAAACATCCCTTTTCTTCAGTTTATGGTAACATTTTTACCGTGAGGAAGAGGATGATGCCGGGATCCGTGCCAGGGGACCGGGCGCTGATAAGAGGAGAGAAAGCCGATGAAAAAGAAAACTTTGGCATATATGCTGTCCGTGGCCATGGCTTTGACGGTATGGGCGGCTCCGGCTCAGGTGCTGGCGGATACTGCAGGAACAGAAGAAGGACCGTCGAACTTAGGATCTGAAAGCGATATGGCAGTCGAAGAGGAGAGCACAGCGACGGAAGATACAGAGAAGCAGGAAATAAAGAAGATGAAGCTCACCTGTGTCATGAAATCCACTACATCAGTAAAGGTGTCCTGGAAAAAGGTATCGGGAGCTGACGGATACCGGATCTACAGAAAGACCGGTAATGACGGTGATACGAAAAGGATAAAGACTTTCGGCTCTTCCAAAACCAATTTCACCAACAAGGGTCTCAAATCAGGAAAGAATCATTTTTATACCATAGAGGCATATGAGAAAGATACGGAGGGGAACAAAGTCGTAACAGGAGCCTCAGATACGGTGAAAGTTTTCACACCGAAAAAACTCACTCAGAGCACTAAGGGATTCAAGAACACCAACGCGGGCAAGATAATATCTGTGGCAAAGACAAAGCTGGGATGCGCCTATGTTTCAGGAGGATCCGGCCCCAATGTCTTTGACTGCAGCGGTTTCGTGTACTGGGTATACAAAAAGGCAGGAGTAGCAGGTGCCACAGTGAAGAGGACCTCGGCGGCAGGCCTTTATTCCAGCCTCAAAAAGCATGCCGTGAGCAGGAGCCTTTCCAAGGCCCAGCCGGGAGATATAGTGCTCTTTGGCAGCGGCGGAGGCATCAGACATGCGGCCATATACTACGGGAACGACAAACTGATCCACGCCTCCACAGGCAGCACGGGAGTGTGCATAACGGGCACGTCCTGGAGCGGCGGACAGAGCGGTGTGGTAGCCATACTGAGACTGCCTAACCTGAGATAAAAAACGAACAGGATCATACATGAAATCATGAGACGCCTTCAGGGCGTCTCAGACTGTAGACAAAAGTCCAACTTCAAAGTGGGGAGGTTGGGCTTTTTCTATGCATAAAACAAAGATAAATGTTGAAATTCCAATGATCAGAGCGATAAATATGATATAATAAAATAAAGAGAACTGAAAGG